>NZ_JBZUUL010000005.1:0-153750 GCF_058819085.1 Faecalicatena sp. | reverse complement strand
AATACGTCGGATGCTCCTGCCGTGACTGCCTGTTCTAAGATTGCTTTTGCATTCATATATCAAAATCTCCTTATTCTTCAAAATAACTGGTAAAGCGCAGGGCAGATAAAACTTGCCGCTACTGTATCAGGTTCAGTGTATCGTCACCGTGCCATTCCTGAGTGGATACGACTTTCCACTGCCGGATATAGTAGAATCCGTCCTCTGTCTGATCTTCGGGCAGCAGCTCCAGAATTACAGAAAGAGCCTGCTTCTCATTCACGGGTACTGTATAGGCGATGGAAGGAGTCGCTTTGGAAAAGTCCAGATCAAGCGAAATACTCTGATCCAGATCTTCAAAGGTAAGCTCTGACAGATTCTTTTGGACCGCCGAAAGATAGGTACTGCGGGAGTCCTCATAAGCCCCGGCCAGAACAGTGTCGACGGAGTGTAATACTTCCTCTGCCTGATTGGAGGCTGTATAATAGTCAGTTCTTCTGTCGGCAAGTCTTTGGCTGAATTTATAATCGCTCTGTGCGCTGGAGAGTGATAACGTTGCAAATGTGACCAGACACAAAACCATGAAGATCACCAGTAAAGAGGAGGAACCAATATTTACAAACGGAGCAGATTTTTTCTTAGATCCCATTGCCGCCCCTCCTTTGCAGATGATGTAAAATGTCCAGGGAATAGATGCTTGTGTCGTCCTTAAGACGGGTCATATTGAGTGTTCCTGTCAGCATGGATTTTTCTTCGGACAGCTCAATATGTAAAAGGTATGCAGCATCCTTCTCACCGCAGCCTGAAAAATCCTGATCAAAGTATACTAAGATCCGGGAAGGTTTCTTACTGTTACATTCCGGATACTCGGATTGAATCATTTCAAGTACTGACGATGTATTGTCAGCGGCATTGATCAGCTCTGCCGCATTAGATACTTCCGTTACAGCCACGTTCAATTCCCGCGCATCCCTGCTCAGCAGATGAGATTTTACAAAAAATTGTACACAAACAGCGCTTGCGATCGAAAAAAATAAGATGGCAAGAATCAGTTCCAAAAGGAATAAGCTGGAAGATTTTGCGCGGTTTCTGTGTGTCATGGTAAACTCCTTTCAGGTGCAGCTGTGCTGCGGATACTTACGACAGAAGATGCCTTCTGTCCATCCTGATCGATGCAGGTGAAGGAAAATGACCGCTCTCCTGCTTTTTTCATTGTAAATGATTTGACAGGAAGGATGGTCTTACCGGAGGAGGCCAAGGCCTCAACGCCTTCCTTTACAAAGAGCTCTTTCAACTCGTTCTGGTCGGTATAAATATAAGTAAAATAGGTCTCATCCTGATATTTCTGCTCCAGTATCAGCGCATCGCGCCCCTCAAAAGTGCCGAGGGAAACACTCCCGTTTTCATCGCTCTGATGAACTTTCTCCGTGATATAGGACAGAGTCGTTCCAGCCGTATAGTTTAAAGAGGAGCGGCTGGTTGTGGAGCGGTAGATGTTCGTGGCGAGCAGGATGACTGTCAGTGCTGACACTGCAAATACGAAAAATAATGCCACAGGAAATAGAAAATCTATCATATGATTTCTCTGTGTCCGAAAACGCATAATCAGTCTCCTTTCTCTATGATGGTGACATCAGGCAGAATATTCGAGCCGATGACTTTATAATCAACAAAAAACCGGTCTTCGTCATAGGTCAGTCCATAATGTTCTTTCAGATAATCCAGACTTTCCGGATAGGAGCCCTCCACGGCGTAACAGTATGTGATATTACGGTTCAGTGCATTCTCCAGGCTTTCCTTCTGTCTTCTCAATGAACTGGCAGAAAGAGATTCAATGCCCTGGTAGAACAGCACTATGATCAGCAGAAAGGCGCAGACGGAAAGAATGAACTTCCGGTATGTATGCTGTTTTTTCTGATATTGAAAACGCGCCATAAAATACTCCTTCCTTAAGATTCCTTCTTGGTGTCAAAATGGATCTTCTGAGATCCGCTTCGCGTCTTTTCTGATAAGGTCAGATGCTTGACATAATTCCCATCAGCGGGAGCATGACGGATAAAAGGATGATCCCGACAATGAGAGAAAGTGCGATGACGAGAGTAGGTTCCAGGACCGCCAGGGCGTTATTCATCCGGTTATCAATATCGTCCTGATAAAGCCCTGCGATCTGGTCCATGACCTGATCCATGGAACCGGTCTTGCCCCCGATGGAGGCCATCCGGGCATACATCCCTGTGAAAAGCCCTGAGCTGTGCAGGGCGTCCGAGAGATCACTGCCCTCGTTCACAAGCGTTTGGCAGTGATCTATTTTCTGTTGAAAGCCGGGATCCTCATTCAGTGCAGTAACCAGCTCCATGCTGCGTTCCGGATTTAGGCCGCTGCTTAAGGTCAGCGCCATACCACTGGCAAACCGGCATGCAGCGATCTCTTCATAGATGGCTCTTGTAAAATTGAACTGATAGCCAAGTTTCCGAAATGTGCGCTTTCCCCCGGCAGTTTTCGTACCATATAAAACCAGGCCGGCAATGGCAACAAGGATTACAATAAATACGATGGAGTACCGGTTGATCGTATTGCCAAGGTTCATCAATGTCCGGGAAAATCCGGTCATTTCCGTACCAAGCTGAATAAATACCTGATTAAAAATAGGCATGACCTTCACCAGCAGAACAATGATCACAACGACCATCATACCGGCCATGATAAGGGGATATGTGACCGCATTCTTAATACTTTTGGAAATAGAATCTTCCCGGTCATAGTGCTCGCTCAGCGCTGTCATGACTTCGTCCAGCGTACCCGTCTCTTCGCCGATCTGCACCATATGAAGCATATACGAAGGAAAAAGTCCGGTTCTCTCCAATGCCTGATACAGACTTCCCGTCTCCTGGATATTTTCTAAAATGGCTTCCAGAATGTGCTTTTCGTCCGCGGAAGAGGCATCCTCAAGCATAATGGTAATCCCTTCTATTGAAGAAATGCCTGATTTTAAGATCAGAGCAATCTGTCCGCAGAAGGAAGAAACCTCCATATTTGAAAATGGTTTTCCCTGCAATTGTTTCTCCATATCATTTTCCCTCCGTTATCTCTTATAGGAATTCCTTTCATAAGAATACTTTTTACTTTAATAGGTATATTTCACTATATAATTGCTTCCGTCACCAATATATTTCCCCACAGCCTTTGTACTGTTATTGGCAGCCAGTGTGGGATCCATTAATGACCAGTTCTTTCCGTCAAATTGTATGATATTATCGATCCAGCCCTTTCCCTTGATATACACACTTACCCAGGCGTGATACGCTTCTCCTGAATATCCTATTTCTAATTTCGTCGGTATGGACTGAGAGCGCAGCATAGCGGCCATAAGAGAGGCATAATCGAAGCAGATTCCCTTACCCGTATCAAGGGTGTCATCCAGATCAGGAAGATAATCCGTCGGTGTGTTCTCTGCCTTCTTCTTATCATAGGTGACATTGTCTATGATGTAATGGTATACATTCTTTACATAATCAAGATCATCTGAGGACTGGTCAGAAAGCTTCTTCCCGAGCTTAACCGCGTTAGAGTCTTCGGTAAACCAGACATATTGGTTCGGATATAAAAAGGGATCAAACTCATTCGTAATGGTAACATCCATGTCCTGAGAAAATGCAATAGCATAGGAATTGTCCTTCACATGTTCCAAAACCTCCATATGGTAAGCCCCGCTGTCTCCCGTCAGAGGGAATGTCTCATAGGAACTGCCCCTCAGGGTATAAGTATAGATGGTTCCGTCGGGAATGGTGATCCGAAGCTTCACCTTGCCTACGGTTCCTTTATACTGAACCATGACATATCCGCTCCCTGTATTAGATGCATCTATAGAAACGATATCGTTGCCATATACAACAGAACCGCTGACCTGAGGACTCAGAATCTGGAGCGTGCTCTTTCTTTTCTTACCATCAGATGCAGATGCCTCAGAGACATCCTTTGCCTTACCGGAACAACCAAAAAGAAAGGAGAACATGATGAAAGTTAAAAGAAATACACTTATATAAGGTGTGCTTCTTCTACGCATTACATCAGGCCTCCTTTCCGGGTTGCTGTTTTTATTCTTAATACAGTGACAAATTTACTCACTGTTAATTGGTCTTGTCTATTTTTTATCTTATCTTTTTATTGTATATCAGACAGGGGAAAAAAGAAAGGTTTACACGAGATTTTTTCTGTTTGAGCAGGATGCTATTTTTAATACGATCGTATTAAATGAGATGAGATAAATCCAGGTTTACAGTATTTTTCCCTTATGTTAAAATAGATACAGGCATCAAAATTAGAAGGGAAAATTAAACATGCAGATGCGTTTTGAGGTCCCGGACACCTTTTGGAGTTTATTCCGCTCGGTGAACCGGGATGTTTATATTGAGGCATTATTAACGATAAATGAAGAATATCAGTACAATAATTATTTTTTAACCCGCGAGGCGTGCATTCAGGTATTAAGTGATATGAATGCGAAAAAACGGTTTGAGCTGAAGCGTGAGGAGGATGAGACGGAGTTTGATATGCTGGAGACACCGTCCTCACGAATCCTGAACTGGCTTCTCAGAAAAGGATGGCTTAAGAAGATAGAGGATTATAATACGCTGGCGACGAATATCGTGATACCGGATTACTCGGCTATTTTTATCGATGCGTTCGAGCGGCTGACCTCAGAGGATATGGAAGAGACAGAAGTTTATATCCAGAATGTCTATGCTACGCTGTTTTCGTTTAAGAATGATTACAGAGTGAACTTGAATATGCTGCGCACGGCGCTGATCAATACAAGGAGGCTGAACAAGGCACTCCAGGATATGCTGCATAACATGGACAAGTTCTTTGCCAGGCTTTTGGACCAGAAGTCTTACGGGGAGCTGCTCCAGGAACATCTGGAGGGGTATGTGGAAGAGATCGTCCGCAGGAAGTATCATATTTTGAAAACTTCAGATAACTTCTATATCTATAAGATGGATATCAAGAAGGTATTACGGGACATGCGTGAGGACGAGGAATGGATCGAGACCGTCAGGAACCGTTCCAGGGCGCAGGGAGATACAAAGGAGGATGTGCTGGATCTGTTAGATATGATCGAGCGCGGATTTGATGATATTGAGCACCGGATCTCCAATATGGATAAGGAGCATACAAAGTATGTCAGGGCAACGGTGACGAGGCTGAATTATCTGCTGAGCGGCGAAACGGATACCAAGGGGCTGGTCGTCCGGCTTTTGAACCGTATGGCAGCGAGCGGGGATTATGAGGAAATGCTTAAGCGTACCGGAGAGAAGATGAATCTTTCCCTGCTGGAGATGATTTCAGAAAAGTCTCTGTACAAGCGGCGGAAGGGCCGGCAGGATTTTATCAGCCAGATGGCGCCGGAGGAAGTGGCTGAGGATCTGAACCGGGATGATGTGCTTAAGCTGAATAAGATCCAGGCAAGGTACAGTAAACGGCAGATCGAGGAATTCATCGAGGAGCATATGGATGGTGAGGTCATGGACGCGGCAAAGATGGAAATAGCGGATGAAGAGACCTTCGAGAAGCTGATCCTGGCGTATGACTTAAGTACGAGAAGGAACAGTAAATATATGGTCATCCAGGAGGAGCCGGAGATGGTGAAGCAGAGAGGATATCGTTATCCGGGTCTTAAGTTTGTGCGGCGGAGATAAAAGGAGCGGATGCTATTGAGTACGGAGAAAGTTGGAATAGGAGAATTGTAAATGATAGAGTATTATGAGCAGCTCATGCAGGAGGAACAGGAGGCGGTCACGGAGGTGATCCAGCTTTTGTACCGCCAGACCTTCCTGCTGGAGCGGAAGTTTGACAGACGTGCGGGACGCCTTGCTTTTGTGAGGGAGTACCGGACATGCAGTAAGCATCTTGAGTTTTTGAAGGAGTATTTCAAAGTAGCGGGGATCACGCTTCATGAGAATGCACACATGGGGCTGATCTACATTCAGGGGGAGAACCTGTGGGGCGATAAGCTGCCCAGGCTTGCGACCATCTATCTTCTGGTCCTGAAACTGATCTATGATGAGCAGATGGCGGCCGTTTCCTCAAGCAGCCACATTGTGACGACCATGGGGGCGGTCAATGGAAAGGCGGGAGATTTCCGGGTATTAAAAGGTCTTCCATCCCCGACGGAGATGAGGAAAACAATTTCGCTTCTTAAGAAATACCAGATCATCGAGCCTCTGGATGTGCTGGAGGAATTAAACGAACACACCCGGCTGATCATTTATCCCTGCATCAATGCGGTGCTGATGGGAGACGATATCCGGGAATTACTGAATACATTTAACGAGGAGGAGAACATTGGAGACGAATCAGCCGTTCAAGGCCATCTCGAAGATATGCCTGAATAACTGGCATTACATAGATAAGAAAATATTGACTCTGAATGAGGGGATCAATTTTTTTACCGGGCATTCCGGAAGCGGAAAGTCTACGGTGATCGATGCCCTTCAGATCGTGCTGTATGCAAATACGGACGGAAGGGGATTTTTTAATAAAGCGGCGGCGGATGACTCGGACAGGACATTGATCGAGTATCTGCGCGGTATGGTAAATATCAGTGAAAATAATGAATCACAGTATCTGAGAAATCACAATTTTTCCAGTACGATCGTGCTGGAGCTTACGCAGACCAATACAAAGGATAAGCAGTGTGTGGGCGTGGTGTTTGATGTGGAGACTTCTACAAATGAGATCAGCCGTCTGTTTTTCTGGCATACCGGAGGTCTGCTTTCTAACGGATACCGGGCGGATAAGCGGTGTCTGACGACGATTGAGATGCGGGAATATCTGCAGAGGACATTTTCCGGGGAGCAGTATTACTGCGGACCGAGCAACGAGAGATTCCGCAGACAGCTGTATGATATTTATCTGGGCGGACTGGATATGGAGAAGTTCCCGAGGCTGTTTAAAAGGGCGATCCCGTTCCGTATGAATATCAGGCTGGAGGATTTTGTAAAGGAATATATCTGCATGGAGCAGGATATTCATATCGAGGATCTTCAGGAAAGTGTCATGCAGTATGGGCGGATGCGTAATAAGATCGAAGAGACTCTGGAGGAGATACGCAGACTGAAAGAGATTCGGGAGAGTTTTCAGAAGTATGAAAAGCAGCGCAGGGAAGTCGGTGCGTGTACCTATCAGATCGATAAGCTGGAGATTCTGCAGCTTGGCGCAAAGATCCGTGAGCTGACGGATAAGATCGAGGGGCGTCAGGAGGAGATCAGCCGCCAGGAGACGATGCGGACCCGGCTGGAGGAAGAAGAGAAGGGGATCCAGAAGGAATATGAGGAGGTTCTTCTTCGAATTAATAACAGCGGGTATTCGAATCTGGAAACAGAGCTTTCTAATATCAATGAGACGCTGGAGCGGCTTGGGAACAGTAGAGCGAGATGGGTGCAGACGTCAGAACGTCTCAATGAATGGAAAGAAAAGGATATGACCCCGAATCAGACGATATGGGATATTGAAAAGTTCGAGAGCGGAAATATTTCCGAAGAAGAGTTAAAGCGTCTGAAAGAAAGTCTGGCAGAGCTTAGGGAGGAAGTCGAGGAGGAGCGCCGCGAGACGGACTCCAGGCTTCGCAGGATTAAGAAGGAAGAGCATGAAGCGAGGGAAGAGCTAAAGGAGCTCAAGCAGGGGCGCAAGGCTTATCCGAAGGAATTGGAGGAAGCCAGGTATGAGCTTCGGACTCGTTTAAGTGAGCGCTGTGGGAAGTTTGTGAACGTGCAGATCCTGGCGGATCTATTGGATATTAAGGATGAGCGGTGGCATAATGCGGTGGAAGGATATCTGGGCAATAATAAGCTGCTGCTTGTGGTAGAACCGAAGTACGCGAAGGCAGCCATGGATATTTATCAGGAGATGGATAAGAAAAAGTTTTTCCGGGCGGCAGTTCTGGACACGGAGAAAGTCATGGAGTCTGCCAGGAAAGGGGAGACTTCGGTACGTCCGGGGGCACTTGCTGAGGAAGTGACTGCGAAGGAAGAGTATGTCAGGGCTTATATTGATTTCTTCCTGGGAAATGTGATGAAGTGTGAAAGTCTGGATGAACTGCGTGAGTGCAGAGTGGGAATTACACCGGATTGTGTGCTCTATCACAGCTACCGTCTGCAGCATATCAACCCGGAGAATTATACACGCAGGGCTTATATCGGTGAGACCAGTATGCGTCAGAGGATCCGCCAGCTGGATGAAAAGTGTCAGGCTCTCCAGAACGAACGTCTGCCGCTTCAGGAGATGTTAGAAGAGCTGAGAAAGACCGGGCAGCTGGAAGGCCTGCAGCAGCCAGTGGAGGATTATCTGGAGTGGCTGTCTGACATGGAGCGGATAGATGGAAGAGAGCGCCGGAAGAAACAGCTCATGGAAAGGATGAGACAGCTGCGTGAGGAATCTGTATCGGCATGGGAGATACAAAAAGCCGATCTGATGAGGCAGCAGACAGAAAAGAAGACGCAGATCCAGAAGGTCCAGGAAGAGATCTGGAAGAACAGGGAGTTTATTGAGAAATGCAAGAGTGATAGTCTGGACATGAACGCACAGCTTGCCGACCGGGAACGGTATTTCCACGAGGATGCCGGGTACGAGGAAGAATTTCGCATTTTTATGGAAGGGCGCAAATCTACTAATTATGAGTATCTGAAACGGCAGCGTCTGGGTGAGAGGCTCCCGATGGAAGAGAAGCTGGAACGCGCTTATCAGGAGCTGGTAGATGTGAGGAGCAGTTATATCCAGAAGTATCCGAACCGGACATTTTCAACGAGTGTGAAGGATAACGGGCCTTATGATAAGCTGCTTGACAGTCTGTCATGCGATCATCTGGAGAGCTATAAGGATGCGGCAAAGGAACAGGCCAGGTCTGCGGTGGAACATTTTAAGGACGATTTCATTTTCAAGATCCGCAGTGCGATCCGGGAGGCTTATCAGAGGAAGGATGAGCTGAACAGGATCATCAGTAAGCTGGACTTCGGTAAGGATAAGTACCAGTTCGTGATCACGAAGAATAAAGGGGCGGATGGGAAGTACTATAAGATGTTTATGGATGACTCTCTGCAGATCAATCCGTCACAGCTGACCAATGCCATGGAGAATCAGCTTAACATGTTCACGATGGAGCATGAGGATCAGTACGGCGAGATGATGAATGAACTGATCAATATCTTTATCCCGCCGGATAACGCGACCCGTGAGGAGCTGGAAGAAGCCAAGAAGAACATGGATAAATACGCGGATTACAGGACCTATCTGTCCTTTGATATGCAGCAGATCGTGCAGGGAGAGAAGGATATGACGATCGGCTTAAGCAAAATGATCAAGAAGAATTCAGGAGGAGAAGGTCAGAATCCGCTGTACGTGGCACTGCTTGCAAGCTTCGCCCAGGTGTACCGGATCAACCTGTCCCAAAAGATCCAGCGGAATCCCACGATCCGGCTGGTGGTATTGGACGAGGCATTCTCCAAGATGGATGCGGAGAAGGTGGCAAGCTGTATTTCCCTGATTCGCGGGCTTGGATTCCAGGCCATTATCAGCGCGACCAACGATAAGATACAGAATTACCTGGAGAACGTGGATAAGACGTTTGTATATGCCAATCCCAATAAGAGGCATATTTCCATACAGGAGTTCGAGAAGACAGAGTTCGAAGAACTGGTGGAGGAGGAGTAGTGCAAAGGGGTCAGGCCCCTTTGCTCGTCATTTTCAGAATATTCTCAAGTTAGGTTAATATAGGTACATTTCATATGATGGAAAGGAAGATATTTTGTATCTTGTAGAGAAAATTATCAATAAGTGTGAGGGCAGTTCGAATGACTGGAGGCAGGGTGCCTCTGGTGGAAGGTCGTTGAAAATTGAGCAGGAGGATTATGACTCCTGCGGGAAGTCAGAACTGATCAGGGAAGCGGCAGAGCTTGAGGCCCTGGGATTTATTCGGATTAAGTGGCTGATACGTGGAAGCGATATAGAAAAAGTTTTTTATCGTCTGGAAAATATGAGCAGATTCTATGATCTTCTGAATGAACATTTAGTGAAGAAAATGGTTCCAAAGTATCAGGTCATAAAGGAATATCAGGAGCGGATAGAGCAGGAGTTAGAGGTGCTTCACAGCGAATGGATCCGAAATTATTACCGGGACATGCTGCTAAAGCTGGAAAACGGGAAAATTCCCGACATGCTGAAAAAACAGGAGGAATATTTTCCGTGTTTTCGTGGAATTGATAAACTAAAGGATCCTATGTTTAAACGTATTTTCAGTCGAAAATACCTCCGAAATTCAAAAGTTTTTGAAAGATCGCTGCAATCTCATGTTATTTCCATAGCTAAGCAGTATCATAATGAGGTTGAAATGGAGATGGATAAGACCCAGGTATTATCGCAGATTTTTATAGAAGAGTATTCTCAGGAATTATCTCTAAAAGGTCCTCTCTGTATTTCTATCAATAGGGAGGAAGCAGAAGGGGAAAATAAAAGGTTAAACCTGGGAGATTATTTTTATGGTACTGTATTAAACAGCGAGACAATGAAATATGCAGAGATCGAGGAAGAGCAGCCTCATATCAAGCGAGTTGTGACAATTGAGAATAAGGCAAATTTTATGTCTGAGCCATACCGGGAGGATACGCTGTATATTTTCACACATGGATATTTTTCGCCGCGAGAAAGGGAATTTCTGCAGAAGCTGGAGAAGGCTCTGAGAGAGAAAGAGGTAGAGTTTTACCACAGCGGTGACCTGGACTATGGCGGTATCAAGATCTATGAGTATATCAAAAAGAGGATATTCGGGCGGCTTAAGCCTTGGATGATGGATGTTGACACATACTTGCGTTTTCAAAGCTATGGGGAAACGATCGAGGATGAGACGCTGGAGAAGCTGAAAGAGACAAAAGTGCCGGAGCTGCAGAAGTTGATCCAAAAAATGTTAGAAGAGAAAAAAGGGATCGAACAGGAGAGTTTTTTGTTGTAAAGTTGTAAACGGTTATGCTTGACAGGCTCTTTTGCGCCAAGTAGGATGAAAGAAGAGAAGTATATAAAACAAGTAACGGAGGAAATAGTATGAATTACGAGATTAAGGGAGGGGCATTCCCGGTTGTTGAGTGTCAGCTTGCAGACGGCGAGCAGATGATCACAGAGAAGGGCTCTATGGTGTGGATGAGCCCGAACATGCAGATGGAGACAAAGGGCGGCGGTATCGGAAAGATGTTTTCAAAGGCATTTTCCGGTGAGAGCATGTTCCAGAATATTTACACGGCACGTGGTGCGGGCGTGATCGCATTCGGTTCCAGTTTTCCGGGAAGGATCATGCCGGTGCAGATCACACCGGGGCATGAGATGGTGGTGCAGAAGAGTGCATTTCTTGCGTCCGAGAGCAGCGTGCAGTTATCGATCCATCTGAATAAAAAATTAGGCGCAGGAGTCTTTGGTGGTGAAGGGTTTATCATGCAGCGCCTGTCAGGGAACGGGATGGCTTTTGTTGAGATCGACGGGGAACTGATTGAGTATGAGCTGGCAGCAGGTCAGCAGATCATCGTGGACACAGGAAATGTAGCCGGCTTCGAAGTCGGTGTACAGATCGATATCCAGCAGGTGCCGGGGCTTAAGAATAAGCTGCTCGGAGGAGAAGGTCTGTTTAACACTGTACTGACCGGACCAGGAAAGATCTGGCTGCAGACCATGCCGATCTCCAGCGTGGCAGGGGCGATCAGTCCTTATATACCAACAGGAAATGCGTAAGATAAGGGAGGTACCTCAATGAGGCTCATGATTGCATCAGATATTCATGGTTCTTCCTTTTACTGCAGGCAGATGCTGGAGGCGTACCAGCGGGAAAAAGCGGACAGGCTGCTGCTTCTGGGGGATATCTTATACCATGGCCCCCGCAATGACCTGCCTAAGGACTATGCCCCCAAGGAAGTGATCGCTATGCTCAACCCAGTAAAGGAGCATCTTCTCTGCGTGCGTGGGAATTGTGACACAGAGGTGGATCAGATGGTGCTGGAATTCCCGATCATGGCAGAGTACTGCTTTTTAGAGCTGGATCGCCATACCATTCTGGCATCTCACGGGCATGTTTGGAATCCAAACCATCCTCCGATGTTAAAAAAGGGGGATATCCTTCTGAATGGACATACGCATATTCCGGCTTGTGAGGAGAAGGAGAACTTTATTTACATGAACCCGGGTTCAGTTTCGATACCAAAAGAGAATTCAACACATAGCTATATGATATATGAAAATAAAGTCTTCGAGTGGAAAGACTTAGTAAATGGAGAGGTATACGAGACATGGAAGACAAATATGCACTGCTGATCGATGCGGATAACGTTTCCGCGAAATATATAAAACCTATACTGGATGAACTTTCCAAGTATGGAAATGTGACATACAAACGGATTTACGGTGATTGGACGAGCACGTACAGTGCCAGCTGGAAGGAGGTGCTTCTGCAGAATTCCATTACACCGATTCAGCAGTTCAGTTATACCCATGGTAAAAATGCAACCGATTCAGCAATGATCATTGATGCTATGGATATGCTGTATACGAGTGAATTAGAAGGATTCTGCCTGGTATCCAGTGACAGCGATTTTACCAAGCTGGCAAGCCGTCTCAGAGAGAGCGGCAAGACTGTGATCGGTATGGGGGAAGATAAGACACCTGTACCGTTCAGAAAGGCTTGTGATATCTTTACAGTCCTGGAACTTTTGTTAGAGGATAATACGATTGATAAGGAAGAAAAAGCTTCCGTTCATGCATCCAGCAGAGAGACCAAAAAGTGTAACACTGATGTGGTTTCCAAGAACCAGATTGAAGAAGCCGTCGTAAAGATCATCACAGAGAATCAGAACAACGATAAGGAGACCGGGCTGGGTGAGGTGGGAAGCCGCCTCGTTAAGCTATATCCGGATTTTGATGTCCGCCGTTATGGATACAGCCTTCTTTCAAAGTTTTTGGAGACATTTCCTAAGCTGAAGTTGAAACAGGACGGAACTCAGGTGACGGTGACTGTGTATGAAGATAAGAGCAAGAAAGAAATGCTGGAAGAATATGTCATGATGCTCGTGCAGAATGCAGGGGCGCAGGGCGTCTCACTGGGAACATTGGGAAATAAGATCCGTAACCGGTTCGGAGATTTTAAAGTACGGGATTATGGATACTCCCAGTTCAAACAGTACATCCAGAGCTTCCCGGATATTCAGATCCGGGATGACGGGGAACAAAACTGGGCGGTTTATGGAAGAAATAACAAAGGGGTCTGACCCCTTTGAGGAGAAAAGTCAGAATATTCAGAAAACGGAGTGCAAAAGGGTCAGACCCCTTTGCACTCCGTTTTCTGAATATTCTCAAAATACCCAACAGAATATACATGTGTCTTGTCACCTGTAAACTTATGTGCTATAATGATGAGAATTTACCGCGGGTATTCTATCCGCAAGTGAAATCCGCCAGGGCGGGGAGAGGTGTGAAAAAGATGTCAATAGTTGATGAAATTAATGCATGGAAGAAGGAAAAAAACGCTGTCATCCTTGCTCACTACTATGTGAGCCCGGAAGTACAGGATATAGCCGATTACATAGGAGATTCCTTTTATTTAAGCAAGGTGGCAGTTGGTCTAAAGGAGCAGACGATCGTGTTCTGCGGTGTTTCCTTTATGGGAGAGAGCGCAAAGATCCTGAATCCCAAGAAGACAGTACTGATGCCGGACATGTCTGCAGACTGTGCAATGGCGCATATGGCAGATGAGGAGACGATCAAAAGAGTACGCGCCGAATATGACGATCTGGCGGTTGTATGTTATATTAATTCCACCGCAGAGTTGAAAGAACTTTCAGATGTCTGTGTAACTTCTGCAAATGCAGTCAAGATCGTGAAGGCGCTGCCGAATCAGAATATATTCTTCATCCCGGACCGGAATCTGGCACATTTTGTGGCGGAACAAGTGCCGGAGAAGCATTTTGTATATAATGAAGGGTACTGTCCGGTACATGAGCAGATGCGGATCGAGGAGATCTTAAAGGCAAAGGAGATGCATCCAAATGCGGAGGTCCTGACCCATCCAGAGTGTCCCAAGGCTGTATTGGATCTCTCAGATTACATAGGAAGTACCAGCGGTATCATTGCTTATGCCGCAAAAAGTGAGAGTGAAGAGTTTATCATCTGTACGGAAAATGGTGTCCGCCACAAATTGGAGCAGGACAACCCCGGAAAGAAATTTTATTTTACAGAGACAGAACCGGTCTGCCAGGATATGAAGACGATCACATTAGAAAAGATCCTGCATGTATTAAAGACCGGAGAGAATGAGGTTCATGTGTCTGATTCACGCAGGGATAATTCCAGAAAACCTTTGGAACGGATGCTTGAGCTGGCAAAATAGGAAAGGCTGTGGGACGGGTTATGGAAATGAAGACGGATGTCGTAATCGTGGGGACCGGAGTAGCCGGTCTGTTCACCGCCTTGAATCTGCCGAGGGAGCAGAAGATTCTGATGATCACGAAGTCAGATGCAGAAAGCAGTGATTCCTTTCTTGCACAGGGGGGAATCTGCGTTTTGAGGGGTGAAGAGGATTACGACAGTTATTATAAGGACACCATGAAGGCCGGACATTATGAGAACCGGGAGGAGTCAGTTGATATTATGATCAAAAGCTCCCCGGATATCATCAAAGATCTGGTAGGCTATGGTGTGGAATTTGAAAAAAATGGGGAAGCGTTTGCCTATACCCGTGAGGGTGCACATTCAAAGCCGCGGATTCTGTATCACAAGGATATCACAGGAAGAGAAATTACCAGTAAATTACTGGCTCAGGTGAGAATGCTTTCGAATGTCACGATACTGGAATACACCACGATGACGGATATCATAGAGGAAGAGGGACGCTGCAGTGGAATACTGGCTGATAGAATCCAGGATGGAAAAAAGGAGTCCCTGAAAATATATGCGGAGAATACCGTCCTGGCAAGCGGAGGAATCGGCGGACGGTATCAGCATTCCACAAATTTCCCGCATCTGACAGGTGATGCCATCGAGATTTCCAAGAAGCACGGGATACGTCTGGAACACCTGGATTATGTGCAGATACACCCAACCACCTTGTATTCGAAGAAGCCGGGCAGGCGTTTCCTGATCTCAGAATCCGTGCGCGGGGAAGGAGCGGTACTGTATAACAAAGATAAGAAACGCTTTGTGGACGAGCTGCTCCCGCGGGATGTGGTGACAAAGGCGATTCATGAGCAGATGGAAAAGGACGGTACTGATTATGTGTGGCTGTCCATGGAAAATATTGATAAAGAAACGATTCTGTGTCATTTTCCAAATATATATCAGCATTGTCTGGATGAGGGATACGATGTAACAAAGGAATGTATTCCGGTAGTCCCGGCACAGCATTATTTCATGGGAGGGATCTGGGTGGACTCAGACAGCAGGACTTCCATGGAGCATTTATTTGCTGTCGGTGAGACAAGCTGCAACGGCGTACACGGAGCGAACCGGCTCGCGAGCAATTCGCTGCTGGAGAGCCTGGTATTTGCAAAACGTGCGGCGGCTAAGATCGGTCATGCATAAGGCCGGTCATGCGTAAGTGAGAAGATACAGGAAAAAGCAGAGTAATAGAAGGAGAATCAGATCATGAATAAAATCACAATGACACTGCAGGCAGATCACCTGATATTAGAGGCATTAAAAGAAGATATTTCCAGTGAGGACGTGACTACGAATTCTGTCATGAAGGAAGCTGTAAAAGGCGAAGTGGAGCTGATCTGCAAACAGGACGGGATCATCGCGGGGCTGGATGTGTTTCAGAGAGTATTTCAACTTCTGGACGAGACGACAGAGGTGGAATTCTACTGTAAGGACGGGGACGAAGTGAAAAACGGACAGCTGATGGGAAAGGTGACCGGTGACATCCGCGTTCTGTTATCAGGAGAAAGGGTTGCACTGAATTATCTGCAGCGGATGAGCGGAATCGCCACTTATACACATTCTGTAGCCGCACTCCTTGAGGGCAGCAAAACAAAGCTCTTAGATACAAGGAAGACAACTCCGAACATGCGTATCTTTGAAAAATATGCGGTTCGCGTGGGCGGCGGCTACAACCACAGATATAATCTGTCTGACGGCGTTCTCTTAAAAGATAACCACATCGGGGCAGCAGGCAGTGTGACAAAGGCAGTGCAGATGGCAAAAGAATATGCTCCGTTCGTCCGCAAGATTGAAGTAGAGGTGGAAAATCTTGACATGGTAAAAGAGGCCGTCGAGGCAGGTGCGGACATTATCATGCTGGACAATATGACTACCGAGGAGATGCAGGAGGCGATTCGTATCATTGACGGCAGAGCGGAGACAGAATGCTCCGGTAATGTAACAAAGGAAAACATCAGCCGCATTACGTCTTTGGGGGTAGACTATGTTTCCAGCGGGGCGCTGACGCATTCTGCACCGATCCTGGATATTTCACTGAAAAATCTTCATGCGGTTTAGTGAGACGATCTCCCAGACTCACGGGGGATAAAAGAACTTGCAGAAAGAAGAACTTGCAGAAAGGAAGGTGAAGCCGCCCATGCTGACGGGTTTAGAACGAAGGAAAGATATCGTAAACCGTATTAAGAACAGCAGCGCTCCGGTTTCCGGGAAGGCTCTGGCACAGGCGTATGAAGTGAGCCGGCAGGTCATCGTGCAGGATATCGCATTGATCCGTGCAGCCGGATACGACATTATTTCCACCAACCGGGGATATATCCTGAATGCACCTCATACGTCCAGCCGGGTATTTAAGGTCCGGCACACGGACGAGGAGCTTGAAAATGAACTGTGCTCCATCGTTGATCTGGGTGGAAAGGTCGTAAATGTCATGATCAACCACCATGTTTACGGGCATATGGAGGCAGAAATGAATATCAATTCCAGACGGAAAGTCATGGAATTTATGGAAGATATCAAAAGCGGAAAATCGAGTCCCTTGAAGAATATCACGTCGAATTACCATTATCATACCGTTGAGGCCGATAATGAGGATACTTTGAATATGATAGAGGAGATGCTGAGGAAAAAAGGATTTTTGGTTGGAAGCTAACATAAAAAAGCCGGGGCTTTAAGCTCCGGCGGAGAAAAGGAATGAAAAAGAAAAATCTATGTAATAAAGCATCTCTGCTTTGTATGTATATAAGATAACGTTTTTTTGTGATAAAACTGTGATGGCAAAATGAAGAGTTTGTAAAGAAATCATTTAAAGTTTATGAACAGAATATGGTGTGCATATTAACAGGGCTGACGCATGACATGTCGGCCCTGCTTGACTAATATATTTAAATTAAGTTTAACTATGTTTTAACCAATAAAGCGGCTGGTCGTATTTGTACTGCTGATAATTGCAACGATTACACCGGTGATGATACCTGCCAGATATGGATTTTTTGTTATTTTATACAATAAACGGTCTACCACAGATGCGCCAGGTATAATAATTAAGAATGCCCACAGCTGTGCGATGTTCATAGGTGCATTATTGTCTGACCATGCCATGTGCCCGGTTGCTACATAAACACCATATTGGATGGCCAGCAAAATAATGATCGGAAGCAGAGCTGTAATTGTAAGAATAAGGTTATTAGCCCACGAATGTTTTCCTCCAATTTGGTTAAAGTTAAAACAATTGCTTGATACAGAATATGCGATATAAAATATCAGGAATAGGAAAGCATGTGGAAAAATAGCCATTCGCAGCGTATTTGCATTAAAAACTTTGATACCGACATTCCAGATTCTAAAATCACTCACAAAGAAATAGTCAGCAAAAAATACCCAGGCATATGCAGCAACAATTACGATCACTGCGAAAAGAAATGTTTTTCCTAATTTTTTTAATGGCATTTTCACACCAATTTCTGAAAGATCAAGTCCAATTTCTTTTCCATATATTTTATAGCTCAGGCACATTACAACAATAGAAATAACACCGCAGAGAGCAGCCCAAAGAGCAATGCCAAATATCATAGGCTGTTCTGTGAAAGATAGATTTTTTCCAAATTCTACTACTGGCTGATAGGTTAAAACACCAACAATAATACTGATTACAGAACCACACACAAACCATAAAATTCCATGTTTATTAGTTCTTCTAGCAACAGCAATATCAGAAGCACGAAGTTTTTCAAAGTATGGTGTGTAAAGTAGTGTTGCTGCGAAAGAGGTGATAAACATAACAAAACCAATCATACCTACAAAGTTAAGTGCCTCTTTTAACTGCCAGATCTGGTCAGATGCAGAAATCTCGTTTGGAAATCCAAATGCTTCATCAAAAAATCTAATTGTTGCTGCCGCGGATCTTTGACTGAAATGGGACCACGGATGAATCTGTACCGGATTAAATATTGCACGTATGGCATCTTCTCCATTTACCGTCTCATGATAGATTGTATCTGCTTCACGCGTCTCAAGTTGGGAAGGATCTTTTCCAAAGTGGAGAAATGATTGAGCATAGTAGCTCCTTTCCATATAATAAGGCGCTTGGAGCACAGACCCGTCTTCTGTCATAGTCTGCTGGAAAAACTCATCATACTTGCTTGCAATGATCCCAACGTCACGGGTATCATACATATTGGCGTAGTTTCCGTCAAGGCCGGCCAGTGTAGCAAGTCCTCCCATTGTGTTTGGACTGTCAGTATACATAGCATCAATACAGTTCAATAAGACAGCAGAGATGATAGGAGTTTCACTGGCATTGTCTGCCAATACTGCTAAATTGCTGGACATACCTCCCATTGAGTGACCGGTTACCCCGATTTTTTCTTTATCGACATAAGGCAGCCTGGATAATTCCAGAGCGCCTTGATAGACAGAGATAAAGTTAAAACCCGTTCCGTTTTCTCCTGCATAGTCGGCAATATCGGAGTCACCACACCCCGGCTGATCAACGGCAAGTACGATATAACCCCGCCGCGATAATTCTACGCTGTTAGAATCCTGCATTTCTTTGTTATTAAGATATCCATGGCTGGTAACAACGGCAGGTGCCGGATGCTTTGCACTTGCATTATCCGGTATATATAGATTGGCGCTGATGCCTATTCCTGCCTCTGTTTCCCAATACATGTGCTTTACGGTCACATGACCACCGTTTGTCTGTACAACAGAAACACCGATCATGCTGATAAGCATGAGGATGATCGATATACAGAGAAATCTCTTTGCTCTTTTTTTTACTCGTTCCATTTTATTTTCCCTCCTTAGTAATGATAGGAAAATTTTATGATCGTATGGACTTTATTACTATTGAAAATAAAGTATTTTTTACTTTATATTAACTTTACTTTAGAGAATTGCTTTATTTCTATAATTTCATGTGATATTTTAGAAGCAGAGTTTGAGACTTTGTTGTTCAAAAGGAGGTATCACATGGCTATTACTGCAAAAGAATTAGCACGAAAGCTAAATGTTTCTGCTACAGCAGTGTCTATGGCATTAAATAACCGTCCAGGTGTCAGTACAAAGACGCGTGCCCGGATTTTAGAAGCTGCAGAGAAATATGGATATGATCTGAGCCGACACCAGATTTCAAAGATTCAAAGCAACAACATATATTTTATAGCTTACCGTGCATATGATACAGTCTTAAATTACAATGGAATCTTTTATGAGATGTTTGAGGGAATGGAAGAGGAGTGCCGAAAATATAACTTCCATATTCAAATACTTCACCTGAATGATTCGGAAAGGGATGTTGAAGATATGATCGGAGAACTGCGTATACATCCGGCAGCCGGTCTCATATTGCTTGGAACAACAATCACTAAAAAAGTATGTCAACAATTTCTATCTCTTGGGGTTCCGGTTATGCTGCTGGATAGTTATCTTGATACATTGGAGTGCAGCAGTGTCCTTATGAACAACAAACAGGGAGCATACCTTGCAGCAGAATATTTGATACATAAACGTAAGGTCCAGCCAGGATATATTTCTTCAATACTGCGTCTTAGTAATTTTGAGGAACGCAGAATTGGTTTTCAAAGTGCACTCCGTGACAATGGATTGTCACCCGCCAAATCAATTAATCATGAAGTTTCACCATCCATAGAAGGAGCTTTTACAGATATGCTGGAAATCATTGAAAAAGGGGAGGAGCTGGCGAACTGCTATTTTGCAGAAAACGATCTTATTGCGATAGGTACCATAAAAGCTTTGACTCTTAAGGGAATTAAAGTTCCTGATCAGGTGGGCATTATTGGTTTTGATAATATTGGTATGTGCAGTGTGGTTCAGCCCTCTTTGACAAGTGTTTCTATTCCACGAAAATTTATGGGACAGACTGCGGCTAGGCAGCTGATATATCAAATTCAGGAAAATAACCTGCATCCGGTTAAAGTTGAAGTTTCAACAAAGCTGGTAAAACGATTTTCAGTATAACCCTGTTGTAAAATTGAAAATCCCGAAAACCCACCTTGACATTCCGTTTTTGCTGTGATACGCTTTTTAACAGACCGAACAGAATACTCAATAGAGAACGCAGTGACGAAGAGAGTAACCTGAGGGACATTTTACAGAGAATTCCCGGAGGATGTATACAACATGATCTGTTGTAAGATCCGAAGCTGAGAGGGATGAATGAAGTGCAGGCGAACATGGCTTCTGAGCGGCGCACCGAACAAGGGCAGACATGATCCAAGATTTTCATTCTGCGCCATGCAAGGCTGCGATGGGTTCGCCCTTTATAGCGAAGAAGTGCTTGACGGCACTTGCTGAGGCTCCATCCGTGAGGCTGGGGTGAACTAGAAGTGGTAACACGGAGCGATCCGTCTTCTTAAGATTAGAAGGCGGTTTTTTTGTGTTTAAAAAAGTACACTCGCAGGGCATCCCGCAATACATGCCCTGGGGGCGGGTCTGCAGCATAAGCTGCAGAATAATGTATACCCAAAGGGCATCCCGTAACACATGCCCTGCGGGCGGGTCCGCAGCATAAGCTGCAGAACAGTGTATGATTTCAAAAAGGAGAGGAAAATTATGTCAGAGAAACAAAAGTATTACATCACAACCGCGATTGCCTATACATCAGGCAAGCCGCACATCGGGAACACATATGAGATCGTTCTGGCAGATGCGATTGCAAGATATAAGAGAAGCCAGGGATATGATGTGTTCTTCCAGACCGGGACAGACGAGCACGGGCAGAAGATTGAATTAAAAGCTGAGGAGGCAGGAATTACACCTAAGGAATTTGTAGATGGTGTTGCAGGCCAGATCAGGAACATTTGGGATATGATGGATACTTCTTATGATAAATTCATCCGTACAACTGACGATTACCATGAGAAGCAGGTTCAGAAGATCTTCAAGAAATTATATGATCAGGGAGATATTTATAAGGGGCATTATGAAGGCATGTATTGTACTCCATGCGAGTCCTTCTTCACAGAATCACAGTTAGTGGACGGAAAATGTCCTGACTGCGGGCGTGAGGTGCAGCCTGCCAAGGAAGAAGCGTACTTCTTCAAGATGAGCAAATATGCGGACCGCCTGATCGAGCATATTAACACACATCCGGAGTTCATTCAGCCGGTATCACGTAAAAATGAGATGATGAACAACTTCCTGCTTCCGGGGCTGCAGGATCTGTGTGTATCCAGAACCTCCTTCAAATGGGGGATCCCGGTAGACTTTGATCCGAAGCATGTTGTCTATGTATGGCTGGATGCACTGACCAACTACATCACCGGGATCGGATATGACTGTGATGGAGAGAACACAGATCAGTTCAAGAAGGACTGGCCGGCAGACCTGCATCTGATCGGAAAGGATATCATCCGTTTCCATACGATCTACTGGCCGATCTTCCTGATGGCACTGGATCTTCCGCTGCCGAAGCAGATCTTCGGACATCCGTGGCTGCTACAGGGCGACGGTAAGATGAGCAAATCCAAAGGAAACGTGCTGTATGCAGATGAGCTGGTTGATTTCTTTGGCGTGGACGCAGTCCGTTATTTTGTGCTCCATGAAATGCCTTTCGAGAATGATGGTGTGATCTCCTGGGAGCTGATGGTTGAACGTTTGAATTCTGACCTGGCAAATACACTTGGGAATCTGGTAAACCGTACCGTTTCCATGACCAATAAATATTTCGGAGGTGCGGTAACCGACAAAGGTGTGGCAGAAGAAGTGGATGCCGACTTAAAGGCGGTTGTAGAGAATACACCAAAGGCAGTGGAAGCGAAGATGAACGACCTGCGTGTGGCAGATGCGATCACAGAGATCTTCAATCTGTTCAAGCGCTGTAACAAATATATTGACGAGACCATGCCATGGGTACTTGCAAAGGATGAGGCAAAGAAGGACAGACTGGAGACCGTATTATGGAACCTGATCCAGAGCATTTCCGCAGGGGCAAGGCTTCTGGAGTCCTTTATGCCGTCTACAAGTGAGAAGATCCTTAAGCAGTTAAATGACGGAAATGTCACAGACAAGCCGGAGATCCTGTTCCAGAGACTGGATTTAGAAGAAGTAATGAAAAAGGTAGAAGAGCTTCACCCGCCTGTAGCAGATACAGAGGAAACTGCAGAAGAAAATGTGATCGATATTGAAGCAAAACCGGAGATCACATTCGAACAGTTCGGCGCAATGCAGTTCCAGGTTGGTGAGATCATCGCCTGCGAGGAAGTGAAGAAATCCAAGAAATTGCTGTGCTCCCAGGTCAAAGTCGGAAGCCAGGTAAAACAGATCGTTTCCGGGATTAAGGCTCACTATACCGCAGAAGAGATGGTCGGTAAGAAGGTTATGGTGCTTGTGAACTTAAAGCCTGCTAAGCTGGCGGGAGTATTGTCAGAGGGAATGCTGCTCTGCGCAGAGGATGCAGATGGGAATCTGGCATTGATGACACCGGAGAAAAATATGCCGGCAGGGGCAGAGATCTGCTAGTATAGCAGGAACAGAAGAGGATCATCCTGAATATATCTATGAAGTGAATATAGGTTAAAAAATGAGGCTGTCGGAAAGGCAGCCTCATTTAATATACTCATGAGATAGTATTGTCAGTTTTTGTCCCTTTCAATGAAAGACGGTAATCACTTGGGGAAACTCCGGTGTACTTTTTAAATTCTTTCGAAAAGTGAACATAATTTGTAAAGCCGGATTTCTCACAAACGTCGGTCATTTTAAAGTCTGTGGTGGAAAGGAGTTTAATCGCATAATCCATACGCAGCTGACGGATATATTTGTTAATTCCTATGTTTGTGATGCGTTTAAAGGTAACGCTGATATAGGAACTATTCAGGTGAAATAAGCTTTCTAAGCTTTTTAAGGTAATTGGTTCTGAAAAATGCTGTTCGATATATTTTTTTATTTCAAATATAGAAGTATCAATATCCACTCTGCGGCTGATGATCTCTTCTGTGATAAGAGTACAATATTTATATAGAGTTTCGGTCAGCGGTTTATAATCATCGTAATATAGAAGGTTTTCGAGATTATGAAGAGCGCTGATTTCCTGCTGCAGTTCACTGACGTAATCGGTATTCGTTTTTAACAGAGTACAATAGAATTCAGTCAGCAGCATACAGAATTCATCCAGAGAGATCAGCTCTTTATTTAGATGTTCTTCAATAATCTTTTGGCACAGCAGCACAGCACCTGTATGATTACCTGAAAGAAGAAAATCAAGCAGGGAATTTTCAGCATGAAAAACATCCTCAAGACAGTAGTTCTTGTGGTAAAAGTCCAGGTAGACAAGAAGATATTGATCCGGATGAAGCATTTTATTACAAAGTGCCTTGTGCGCTTCATAGTAAGCCTTTGTAACGATATAGTCTGAACCATGGACAGCGCTTAGGCCGATATAAAGCAGATTTTTTAAAAGGCTGTCAGAGAGTGCATATATCCGCCGTATGATATCCCGGCAGACCGTATAATCCTCTTTTATAGTGGAATAAAAAATAATATCCATGCGGTCTGCATGTTCATGAAACAGAACATGCAGAGTATTGGGAAGAATCATTTTTATCCGCTCTTTAAAAAAGGTATAATCATTATACTTGTTTTTTAACGATGCGACCCAGAACAGCAGCTGTTTATCCAGGCGGTCATCATGTATCGTTTCCAGAATATCTCCGAAGGTACTGTATACATTTTCCTCCAATAATGTAATAAAATCCTGTTCCCGGGGCCCCACCGGGGAGACAAAGCGATTAGAATTACCACAGCTTAACAGTTCCACAGCTTTTGCAACGGCTTGGTTCAATTCTTCTTCGTGGATCGGTTTCAGAATGTAATCAACCGTATTCGATTGAAGTGCGTGTTTTACATACTCGAAGTTGCTGTACCCGCTTATCATGATTACCTTTACGTTTATCTTACGTTCTGTAATATAATCCAATACCCGCATTCCATCAAGATGAGGCATCTTAACATCCAGCAGAAGGATATCAGGAGAAAGAGATTCCAGCATTTTTATGGCATCCTTTCCATTTTCAGCTTCTCCTGCAAGGACGCAGCTGTGCTGCTCCCAATGCAGCATACTAATAATACCCCGGCGGATCAGAGAGGTGTCTTCGGCAATTAAAACTTTATACATCTGAATGCTCCTTTTCAATAAGTTTAAGAAGGACGACAGTGCCTTTTTGAGGACGGCTGAAAATCTCCAGCCCACTACCGGGCTGATAGATCATCTTAAGTCTCTTGTTGATGTTGTACAATCCGATCGATGATTTTTCACCAGAATATTCCGATGGTTTTTCAAGCCGCTCACGGATTTGGGACAGTGTTTCAGGAGGGATGCCCTTTCCGTTATCCTCTGTTTTAATGTAGAGAGTGTGATCCCTTTGTTCTACACTTAGTATAATCTCCATGTCTTTGTTAGAGTCAAAACCGTGATGAAAGCAGTTTTCTATGACTGGCTGAAGGATCATTTTGGGGACAGAAAGCTCCAATAGTCTGTCAGGAATCCGGTACTGTAAGGAGACCTTATTGTCGCAGCTAATACTTTGAAGCTGATAATAATTTTTCACATGCTGTATATCCTGTTTTAAAGGAATCAATTTTTCGGTCTGAGAGGTAGTATAGCGGAACATATCAGCAAGGCAGCAGACCATACGTGAGATTTCTGGTTCATGCTTGATCTGGGCCATACTGTTAATATTTTCCAGTGCATTATATAGAAAATGCGGATTGATCTGAGACTGAAGTGCACGGAATTCCGCATTGAGATGCTGTATCTCCTGATTGTAGGACTTCTCGATAAATAGATTCAGCTGTTCTAACATATGATTATAGCTGTTTCCCAAATCTTCAAATTCATCATGGGTGTGGATATCTACATATTGTCCCAAGCTGTCAGGAAAGGCAGTTGCCATTGCATTCTGCAGCACCTTGATTGGAGAGGTGAGCCTTTTAGCCAGTAAAATTGCAATCAGTATAAAAATAAGAGTGCAGGCAAAAAAGATCCAGATAACAGGTACAGTCTCCATAAAGAAGGTGATGTTACCGGCTTCGTAGTCCTTTAACTGGATCAGTTTATACCCATTTTCTAACTGTATGAAGGTAGGAAGCATCGTTTTATTACCATACAGAACAGGCTTTTCTATACCGTCGGGAAACAGACTGTCCAGAGAATCGTCCAGATATGTTCCATCGGAATTATAAATGATCTGTTTATAGTTATCAGCAATCATAGTAGTATCTACATTATAATCCAGCAGCTTATTAAAAACATTGGAATGGAATTGAAGTACCGCCATACCAAGATACTCACGAGTCTCCAAATTAAATAACGGCTGCATGATCACGGTAATGTATACCGGAGTATTTCCTGTCAGATAGCTGTTCGTACAAAAGCCGGTTAGAAGGGGAAATTCATAATCGGTAATATCGTTAAACTCCTCACATTTTCTATGGATATCTGAAAGATAACGGTTTCCGTTATAAAAGTAGTCGGTACCATCTGCGGCGAGCAGATAGATATTTTCAATATCATAAGTATTTACAGTTATGTTTCCCATAGTTTTAGCATAGCTGCGGTCGGCCAACAGCTTTTCATATGGTGTTTCCGGCTTATTAAGAAGCAGGTTCTGGAGGCTTTCAGATACAAAGATGGAATCTGTGACATGTGTAAAGCCTTTGAAATAGGCATTCAGGTTACTTGACATAGACTCCAGGTTGCTTTGGTTCATAGTAAAATCATTCTGTACTGCCATGTGATACAGCCTGACAGAAATATATGTACTTAGAATTGCCATAGGCATAAAGATGACAAATATAAGAAGCAGAATTAGTTTTGTGGAGAAAGTATTTCTTAGTTTCATACCATGTCCTTCTTTCTCTGAGTTTGAAGTATATTATATCAGAAAATAAAATAAGTGTAAGTAAAAAGAAAGTATAGGAATATCATTCTATAAAAAACACAACGTTATTCAAAAAAAACACAAGTAAAATTACAAAAACAGGAAAAAACTAAGAGAGAAAAAATAAAAACGACAAGAATGTGGTAACGGGAAAATATATCAACGAAAAGGTATAGATGCTAAGATAAGCCTAACAAATAACCGAAGGAGGAAAAAGAAATGAAAAGAGCGGCGGCAGTCTTGTTGTCGGCAGCGCTGGCAGTAACGACACTGGCAGGGTGCGGCGGATCAGAGACAAAGGAAAAGAAGGGTGCAGAAGGAGGGAAGGAATCAGACAAAGTTGTTGAGATCAACTATTTCACATATCGTTCCCAGGCAGACAGGCATCCGGAGAAACTGATCGAAGCGTTTGAAAAGCAGAATCCGAATATCAAGGTTAATTATCAGGTGGTTAAGAATCTGGATGAGTACTTAAAGGCACAGCAGGTAAGAATGCTGTCAGGAACGGACATTGATGTTACTACTGTACGTCCTGAAAGTATCGCAGACTATGTTGAGGCTGGCTATCTTATGGATATTTCAGGAGAAGCATATCTGGATAATTATAAAGAGGGGATGCTGGACAAGATTACAGTGGACGGGAAAGTATACGGAATAGCAGATGCTATTAATCTGATCGGTGTCTACTATAACAAGGACATGTTTAAAGACAACAATATTAAGGTTCCTGAGACCTATAAGGAGTTTATAGCTGCATGTGATGCTTTTAAAGAAAAAGGCTTTTACAGTATGGCAAACGGATGTAAAGACGGATGGCCCATTAACTTTGATATCTATACCTATTTACATGATCTGATTGTAAAAGATCCTGAAATCTTTGAAAAAGCGAACCGTGGGGAAATTTCTTATACAGATCCTGTATTTCTTGATGCATTTAAGAAAATAGATGATTTTTACAATGCCGGATATCTGTCCCCAGATTCTATGAGTTTTACAGGTGATGATGCGGTGGCACTTTTTGTGGGCGAAAAGATTCCGATGCTGTGCCAGGGTGAATGGCAGGCGACTGTATTTGATGACGCAGAGCTTGATTTCGAACTGGGTGTGTTCCCGATCCCGGTTGAGAGTACCGATGAGACAGTAATCCCTGTATCTGTAGGTTCTTATAATGCCGGGGTGTCCAGTACAAAGCATCCGGAAGAGGTGAACAAGTTCCTCGAATTCATGTCTACACAGGAAGGGGCAGCTATTACTGCAAATCAGATGAAATCATTCAGTCCTGTTGAAGGCGTTGAGCTGGAAGGTGATTCAGCAATGAATCTGTTTAATCCTCTTCTGAAGGAAAAGAGCGTAGATTTCTTCTATTCAAGTCAAAATGCGGAAGATAATTCTGAATTAGATAAGCTTCTTCAAGAGATGTTCCTGGATGTTATTACACCAGAGGAATTAGCACAGAGCCTGGCTGATTCAAGAGACAGAACGGCAAAATAGAGAAAAAAGCAGTAAATAATGGATGGAAGATCACATGCCCCAATCGTGGATCAGGAGTGATTTTCCATCCATTTTCTAAAAGGAAGGGAAAATTATGCATCAGAGTAAAAAAAGGGAGAAAAAACTGTTGCCGTATTTATTTATGCTGCCTGCAATTGTAATTTTTCTGTTTGTTTATGCAGGACCAATGCTGGCAACGTTTGTTCTGGGATTTACTGATTGGAATGGAATCAGCCCCAGCTTTGAGTTTATCGGTCTTAAAAATTTTATCAGAGTATTTACAGACAAGAGCCTCCAGGAGCCACTTATTAATACCTTTGAGTTTACGATTCTTACAGTAGTAATTCAGGGGATACTGGCACTGCTTTTAGCAGTAGCGCTTAATAAGGGTTTTCGGGGAAGGAACTTCTTTAGGACAGTCCTTTTCCTTCCATGTGTTGTTTCTATGGTTGCAGTTGGTTATGCATGGTCGTTGATTTTTAATCCGGTCATGGGACCGCTGGGGCTTTTGGCAGATCATTTTGGGTGGCAGTTCCTGGCAAATATCAAATGGCTTTCAGACCCACAGATTGTACTGTATTCCATTGTCCTGGTCAATGTCTGGCAGTGGACCGGATACAATATGGTGATCTACCTGGCTGGACTTCAGTCCATCCCAACGCATTTATACGAAGCGGCATCCATAGATGGAGCCAATAAGGTACATCAATTCTTTAAAATTACTCTGCCGCTCGTAGCACCTTCCATTACGATTAATGTTGTCTTGTCCACCATGGGGGGGACTCAAGGCTTTTGATCTGATGTACGTTATGACAAATGGCGGACCCGGACATGCAAGTGAAACTTTTGCGATGGCTAGTGTGGATGCATTTTTCAGACAGAAAAACGCGGGCTTAGGATCAGCAATGGCATTTCTGATGTTTATTATGATTTTACTTGTTTCCGTTGTTCAGAATAGACTGCTGAGTAAAAGGGAGGTGGATGTCTTATGATCACCAATAATAGCAGATTAAGAAAAGTTTTAAAGCTACTGGTTTTGGGGATCATAGCAGCACTGGTGCTTGCACCAATTTTGATCGTAGTGGTGATATCGTTTAAAACAGAACCAGAATTTATGAAGTCGAATTTCCTGCCTACTTTTCCACTTCATTTTGAGAACTATATAAAGGTTTGGAAAGATGCACAGATACCGAAGGTAACCTTCACAAGCCTTACAATTACCCTGTGCTCTGTGTTAGGACAGGTATTTGCAGGATCACTGGCTGCTTATGCACTTACAAGTATGAAGTTTAAACATGCAAAGATTTATTCATCGCTGTTTTTGATTCCTATGGTATTTTCGATTCAGACAGTGATATTTCCGCTGTTTCTAATCTATAAGGAAGTACATTTATTAAATACCAAAACAGGGCTGGTCATTATTTACATAGCAACGGGGCTTGCCACCTGCATTTTCATATTTACAAAATTCATGCAGTCAGTTTCAAAGGAAATTATTGAATCGGCACAGATAGACGGTGCAGGGCATTTCAGGACATATTTCCAGATCATGCTGCCGCTGACAAAAGCACAGATTTCTACGATTGCCATCATTAATGGTCTGGGAGTATGGAATGATTTCTTCCTTCCACTGATGATGTTTACAGATGGCAGTATAAAGACTCTGCCTTTGAGTATGTACACATTTACGACAGAATATGGACTAAAATGGACGCTCGTAAGTGCAGATATTGTATTTATGCTGCTCCCAATGGTGATTATTTATCTGCTTCTGCAGAAGTATATTATTGAAGGTGTTGCGGCAGGAGCAGTTAAAGGCTAAGAAATATAAGAAAGTTTGAGGGATAAGAGATATGATTTACCATTTGTCTGAGTGTGAATGGAAAGTGAAAGGATATTACCCCTGGGTACCATTAAAGGACCGCAGCATGGAGACTGGAAAAGAACTCCAGGGGATTACAGACTGGATAGATGCAGCTGTACCTGGAGGAGTCCATTACGATTTATATAAAGCAGGTCTGATCCCATATCCGTATAAAGATATGGAAAGCTTAAAATGTGAGTGGGTAGAAAACCGTTGGTGGCTGTACCGGACCGTGATCCATAGAGAGAATATCAAAGGACGGTATCAGTCATTGGTGTTAGAGGGAATTGATTATCAAGCGGTGATTTATATAAATGGAAAGGAATGCTGCCGTCACGAAGGCATGTATGAGCCTATCGTTATTGATATTTCTAAGGAGGTGGTTTCAGGAGATGATCTGGAGTTGAAGATACTTCTTATGCATGCACCGGATGAAATGGGACAGATCGGCATGACATCACAGACGTATACACAGAAAAGCCGTTTTAACTATAAATGGGATTTTTCGACCAGACTGGTCAATCTGGGGATCTGGAAGGATTGTTATATTAGAGTTGAAGAGGAGGCTTTGTGGGAATCCCCCTATCTTTATACTGATTATCAGCAGGGAAAAGGATACGTCCATTTTTCTGCCGGAATAAGACGGAGGGGGTATGAAGCAGAAGGCTGTGAGGCTGTTATTACTTTGATTGACGAAAAGGGAGAGGTAAGACAGACACTTCCAATAACAGGGAATCAGGTATCAGGCACGTTTGTAGTAGAAGATCCTGCTCTGTGGTATCCCAACGGATATGGAACTCAGGAGCTGTATCAGATTCGAATGGAATTGAAAAAGGGGACAAGGCTTCTGGATAGTTATGAGCAGGAAATAGGTATCAGAAGTATAGAGTACAGGACAAACGAGGGAAGCACGGAATCTGCGCTGCCGTATACTTTATGCATCAATCATGTTCCGATCTATGTTAAGGGAGTGAATATGACGCCTCTTGACCACATTTATGGAAATGTAAAAAAAGAACATTACGAGTATATCGTTAAGATGATGAAGAACATGAATGTTAACCTGGTCCGTGTATGGGGCGGCGGGCTGATAGAGAAAGAGATTTTCTATCAGCTGTGCAGCAGGTATGGAATTATGGTATGGCAGGAGTTTATCCAGTCCAGCTCGGGAATTGATAACATTCCATCAAAACGTCCTGAGTTTTTGAATCTTCTTAAAAAGACTGCAGAGTCAGCAGTAAAATCGCTGAGATCCTATACGTCCCTGACTGTATGGAGCGGTGGAAATGAATTGACAGATGAACATTTTGTACCTTCCGGGTATGAAGATGAGAATATCTCTATGCTGAAACAGACTGTGGAATTACTGGATCCACAGAGGATTTTTCTTCCAACTTCTGCTTCGGGGCCGCGGGAGTTTGTGACCAGAGAAAAGGGGGTCAGCCATGATGTCCATGGAAACTGGAATTATATGGGCAACCCCGGCCATTACGAATTATATGCTGATTCGGACAGTCTCTTCCACAGTGAATTTGGTACAGAGGGAATGTGTTCTGTAAGAAGTCTGAACAGATTTCTGTCTGAGGAATATCAGACCCTGGGACCGGCAGAGCATAATATGGCATACCGTCATCATGGGGAATGGTGGTGTACATACGAGCGGGATCAGAAAATATTCGGGACACGTAAAAATATGGATCAGCTGGTAAAGTGCAGCCAATGGATGCAGGCAGAAGGGCTCCGCTACATTCTGGAATCAAACCGGAGACGGAAATTTAAAAACAGCGGCAGTATCATCTGGCAGATCAATGAACCATGGCCGAATGTATTTTGTACAAGCCTGGCAGATTATTATCTGGAGCCTAAGATGGCTTACTATTGGAGCAAAAAAGCATTTTCTGATCTGTCGGTATCTTTGGACTACCGCAGGCTGGATTATCAGCCAGGGGAAAAGTTTAAGGGGACAGTATATGTGGGGAAGGAAAAGCCGGAAGCGCAGATGGACTACAGCCTGGAAATAAGAGTCCTTGGAATGGATGGGAATGTGATTTTCGAGGAGACATGCGAGGGGGCAGCAGTATGTACAAGAACACAGAGAGCAGCAGAACTGGAGTTTCAACTGCCGGAGGATATGTCGGATATGTTTGCGGTAAAGCTGATTGTGTGGATGAAAGAACAGAAGATGGAGAATATCTATTTCTTCTCTTGTGGAAATGCAGAGCCGTATTCGCACGCACTTCTGCTTGGAAATGGAGACCTTGAGGTCAAGGTGCAGGAATCAGGAAAAGGAGTCGTAAAAGCAAGGCTTAGAAACAGTGGTACAGTTCCATTGCTGCATATTTATCCGTATTGCAGCGAAGATTTTGACTTGCTGTGTGATGACAGCTATTTCACACTTTTTCCGGAGGAGACAAAAGAAATTATTATAAAATATTCGCCGAAGTTTGAATCAGGTTTCTTAAATAATGAGTTAACTTATCAGTCAGAATTACCGAAGATCAAGTTTGACTGTTTTAACATTTAATATGCAGGAGAGATGATAAATGGACAGATATATTTTAGAAAAGCTGACACACCGCATACAGGAGCTGGAAGGCTGGATCGTGAAAGATTCACAGCAGATAACCTCTCTGTGCTATATAAAAGAGGATAATACAAACTTTTGCAGGACCGGCTATGACGATTCTGACTGGGATGGCCTCAATTCCGGGCAGCAGTGGGATGGGCATGACAGCATAATCTGGATACGGGGAAAAGTCGAAATACCAAAGTATCTAAGAGGTAAGGAACTGGATCTGCGGGTGGAGGCCGGGCCGAAGGAATCTATGGAGATCAAGGCGGAGGCTTTGCTTTATGTGGATGGTGAAGAAACCTGTGCCTTCGATAACTGGCATCCTCGGATGCGGCTTGACAAAGAGCTGGCTGAGAGAGAAGAATTTTCCATTGCTCTTTGCGTGTGGTCGGGGATGAATGAGCCGGGGCAGAACAGGCATTTTGAGGGTATCTGGCTGGAACATGTAGATGAGATTACAGAAAAGTATTATTTCCTGACAAAGATTCTCTTGGAGACAATCAAGGAACTTGATGAACAGGATTACCGAAGGATTGCATTGATTCAGATGCTGGATCGCAGTCTGCTGTATATCGATTATCTAAAGGAAGGAAGCGAAGCATTCTATCAGAGTATTGGCAAGGCTTATGAAGAGCTTTCCGCGAATCTGGAAAGCTCGTTTACGGCAGAGGGAAAAAAGCCTGTAGTTGCAGTCTGCGGGCATACGCATATTGATATGGCATGGCTTTGGAGGCTGTGCCATACAACTGATAAAGGCGCCAGAAGCTTTTCTACGGTCCTACATCTTATGAAAAGATATCCGGAATATAAATTTTCGCAGAGCTCTCCACTGCTTTACGAGTTGATTAGGGAAAAATATCCGAAATTGTATGAAAGAATACGTGACAGGATTCGGGAGGGCAGATGGGAGATCACGGGCGGCATGTGGGTAGAACCGGACACCAACATTCCGGGCGGTGAATCTCTGGTGCGTCAGCTATTACTGGGGAAACGGTACATAAAGAAGGAGTTTGGAAAAGAGACTACAGTTTTATGGCTCCCTGATGTATTTGGTTATTCATGGGCGCTGCCCCAAATTCTCAAAAAAAGCGGGATTCGCCTGTTCTGGACCAACAAGATGAGCTGGAACCAGTACAATAAGATTCCTTACGATACGTTTCAATGGAAAGGGCTTGATGGTACAACGCTTCTCACACAGCTCGGAACCTGTCCTGAGAAGGGGGTAACATGGGGAAGCACATATAATGGTGTAATCGCGCCATGGGAAATAAAGGGGACCTGGGATAAATATCAGCAGAAGGATCTGAATCAGGAAGTGCTGATGCCATTTGGCTGGGGGGATGGGGGAGGAGGCCCGACCAGAGAAATGTTAGAAGCCTATGACGTGATGCAGGATCTGCCGGGGCTCCCAAAAGTAAAAATGAAACATATTGAGGAATTTGCCGAAGATCTGGAAAAAAATTTAGATGACAAAGAAGTACCGGTTTGGGATGGCGAACTGTACTTTGAATTTCACAGAGGAACCTATACTTCCCAGGCATTTATAAAAAGGGAGAACCGGAAAGCTGAGATTTTTTATCATGATATTGAATTATTTTCGGCGCTTTGCGATACGCTGAACAAAAAAAGGGCGTATCCTTCTCGTGAGCTTGAGAAAAATTGGAAAAGGATCTGCACCAATCAGTTTCATGATATCATACCAGGTTCCAGTATTGTGGAGGTTTATGAAGATGCTGCAGAGTCTTACCGGGAGATTAGGGAAGAGGGAAACCTTCTCTTAACGCGTCCGCTTCATGACATCGCCGGCAGTATAAAAATGCAGGCGGAGGGAATTGTTGTATTCAATTCGCTTCCCTGGGAGCGCAGTGGTATTTTTACCATAGAAGAGGTACATAGGGACAGGATACTGACGGATGGAGAAAAAGAAGTCCCAGTCCAATATAGGCAAAGTGATGGGAAAATCTATGCAGAGTATCTGGCAGAACATATTCCGGCATGCGGTTATAAGTCATTGACTTGGAAAAGTGTGGACACACAGCAGGAGGAAAAAGTCCAGAACCCTCCAGAGTGGGATGGAATTCTGGAATCCGTGTTCTATAGGATCGAGTTTAATGAATCAGGACAGATTGTCAGAATTTATGACAAAGAATTTAAAAGAGAGGTGCTGTCTGGTGGCGGTCTGGGAAATGAACTCTGCGTATTTGAAGATAAGCCTCATCAGTTCGAAGCATGGAATACGGAGATTTATGCTTATCAGAAGCATAAAAGCATCACAGAACTGGAACAGGCAGAGATCACAGAGGAGGGAAGGTTAAAGAAAGCTGTCCGCTTTAAATATCGGTTTGGAAATTCTACGATCCGGCAGAAGATAACGGTATTTCAGGACAGCAGAGAAATCCGCTTTGATACAAGGTGTGACTGGCATGAAAAGCGTGCACTTCTAAAGACTTCCTTTGATGTGGACATAAGATCAACCCAGGCGGTCTATGATATTCAGTTCGGAAACCTGCAAAGGCCCACGCATTCTAATACAAGCTGGGACTATGCACAGTTTGAAGTCTGTGCACATAAATGGGCAGACCTGTCGGAAGGAAATTACGGCGTCACGCTGATGAACGATTGTAAATACGGATATGACATCAAAGGCAGTAAAATGCGTCTCACTCTGATTAAGACCTCCTCATATCCTGATCCAAAAGCAGATCAGGGGGAGCATATCTTTTCCTATGCATTGCTGCCCCATGGTTCTTCCTGGAAAGAAGCAAAGAGTCATAAAAGGGCATACGAATTTAATTATCCACTATATGTAAAAGCGGTAAAACAGAATTTTAAAGGAAGTCTGCCGGAACGCTTTTCCTTTGTCTGGACAGATCAGGATCATATTGTAATAGAAACAATAAAAAGGGCAGAGGACGGAGACGGCTGGATCATACGGGCATATGAATGTATGCAGTACAGGGGAAAGGTTTTGTTTTATTTTGGACGGAAACTAAAAAGTGCAGTAGAGTGCAATCTTATGGAGGAAGAAACCGGCACTGTTGAAACAGCCGATAACTATTTGTCCAGCGAAATGACACCATATGAAATAAAGACCTTTAAGGTAACTTTTATAGATGAGATATAGTAAGGGGTAAAGACAGTATGGAGAAGAAATTGATCATGATAGGACATGGACATTTGGATCCGGTATGGCTATGGGGATGGCAGGAAGGAATGCAGGAGATAAAGGCTACCTTCCGGTCTGCACTTGACCGGATGGAGGAGTACGAAGATTTTGTATTCACATGCAGTTCAGCAGCATTTTATGAATTTATAGAAAAAAATGATCCTAAGATGTTCGAAGAAATTAAAAAACGCGTGGAAGAAGGCCGTTGGAATATTGTGGGAGGGTGGTGGATAGAACCGGACTGTAACATTCCCTGTGGTGAGTCATTTGCCCGCCAGGCATTAAGTGCACAGCAATATTATCGGGAAAAATTTGGCATATACGCCCGGACCGGATTCTGTCCGGATAGTTTTGGACATGCAGGGACACTTCCTATGCTTCTGCATAAAAGCAGAATGAGGAACTATATTTTTATGCGTCCAATGCCAGGGGAGAAGCCTCTTCCGGGAGAAACGTTTGACTGGTATGCACCTGATGGTTCCGTGGTACGTTCATCACGAATCCCATATGAATATCTGAGCTGGGAGGAAGGACTTAATAATCATATCAAACGGTGTATGGATGCCATAAAAGAACCTTTGAACACAGGCATGTGCTTTTATGGAGTCGGAAATCACGGCGGAGGTCCTACCCGGGCAAATCTGGATTGTATAAATAGCATTCAAAATGAAGGGGACATGGATATCATATACGGGACAGTAGAGGAATTTTTCCATATGGAAAATAAAACGGGCAGGTATCCGGCAGTGGAAGAAGAACTGCAGTATCATTCACCCGGGTGTTACAGTGCGTGCAGCATGGTAAAAAAGTATAACAGGAAGTCAGAAAACAGCCTCATCAAATCAGAAGCTTTCTGCAGTTTTTCTGATATGGAGCATCTGTATCCTTATCCGGATAATTTCGATGAGGCCTGGAAAAAGGTATTGTTTAACCAGTTCCATGATATTCTGGCAGGAACATGTATTGCATCAGCCTATGAGCAGGTGAGAGACTGCTATGGGTATGCATTGACAATAAGTGCCCAGAACAGGAACCATGCCGTTCAATCTGTGGCCTGGAACATCAATATACCAATGGAGCAAGACATGCTTCCGGTAGTACTCTTTCATTCACATTCATATGAAGCCATTGTTCCGGCAGAGGTTGAATTTCAGGGGACGGATGATGTGGAAAAGGTATTAGACATAAACGGTGAGAGCATTCCCTTTGCCGTAATTCCAGAGGAATCTCTGGCGGGAAGAAGAACCCGGATCGTATTTCAGGCATCCGTTCCTTCTATGGGATATTGTGTATACCGTGTATATCGTAATAAGAGGCGTCGAAAGTATACTGAAACACAAAAAATAAACGACAGGCTCAGCATTGAAAACGAATATTTAAGATTGACTTTTGAAAAGGATGGAAACGGAGGGATCGACAGTATATACGATAAAAAGAATGATGTGTACATCAGTCAGACAGGACTGGGAAGACCGGTGGTTATTGACGATGAGGGAAGTGACACATGGGCTCATGATGTTTATCAGTTCCGCAAAGTATGTGGAGAATTCTGCCGGATAAGCGCAGAATTGTTAGAGAGTAATGACATCCGCCAGGCTGTCCGGGTCACGAGTGCATATGGATTATCTGTCATGGTTCAGGACTTTTATTTATACTATGGCAGCAGGGAAGTCAGAGTATCTGCAAAACTTAAGTGGCAGGAAAAAGGTAAGATAGCGAAGTTATATTTCTACCCGGATACAATTTTTAACCGCTGTACCTATGAAATTCCGTACGGGAAACAAGAAAGAGCGGTGAATGGAAACGAAGTCTGCGGGCAGAGATGGCTGGATTACGCAGGGGTTGATCATAAAAGTGGAATTCCCTATGGCCTTGGACTTGTCAATGACGGACAGTACAGTTTCAGTGCAGAGCATAACTTATTCAGCATGACCATAGCCCGTTCTGCCGTATATGCCCACCATAAACCAGAGCAGCTCCCAGACGAAGAAAAACGACGTTATATGGACATAGGTGAAAATGAATTTCGATATATTCTTGTGCCGTATAAAGGAAAATTTGAGGACAGCGGAATTGTCCGATGTGCTGAAGAATTGAATTCACCCCTGGAAATTCTTGTGGAGGCGTATCATGAAGGAAATCTGCCAATGTGCAGAAGCTATTTAAAGATCCGGGACGAGGGTATCACGATTACAGCATTAAAAAAGGCAGAATGCAAAAAAGGGTACGTGGTCAGGCTGCAGGAGCTTTATGGGAATGCAGTGAAAACAGAGCTGGTGCTTGCGGAAGGAAAAGCAGCATTTCCACTGGAATTTCTTCCGAATGAAGTGAAAAGTGTCTGGATTTATGAAACCCGGGACGGAGAGGGGTGGCAGATCCAGGAAACAGATTTCTTAGAAATGGAGGAATGATATGTTTACGATCATGAATGAGAGCATGCTTTCAACGGATGAAAAAATCCTGCTGATGAAAAGATTTACGGATACCTATAAGGAATATGAAAATGCACCTGCAGCGATCAGAGAAGCAATGTGTCTGAAAGTACAATTTCCGGCTGTTATGGGGAAGATGTCCGGGGAGGATCTGTTTGCAGGGAGACTGGGGGCAGTTCCAATAGGATTCAATCCACAGGAAGAATGCCAGCAGCTGGGATATTATTACGATGAATATCATTTCCAGAAGATCATGGACGAAGATATTACCCCGGCACAGAGAAGAACTATGGAAGAACTGCGCAGGTTTTGGGAAAACAATCATACAATACGAAAAATAAAGGATTCCTATGGAAGGGAACTTGGCAAGGCAATCCCAGATAAGTTTTACCCATACGAGAGAGCTGCTGCATATGCTCTTTACCGGATCTCAGGAACTCAGATGAACTTTGGATATCTTTTGGAATATGGGGTGGATGGCCTTAAGGGCAGATTGGAAGAGAAGAAAAAGCAGGGTGATGAAGAGGCAGCAGCTCTTTATGAGGGGATGCAGACGGCCCTGGATATTCTATCAGATACCTGCTTGTATTACAGAAAGATGGTATTGGAAATGCTGGAGCATACCGAAGACCGGGCACGTGTGAGGCACCTGGAAGAGCTGACAGAGGCCCTGGACAACATCAGCAGAAAAAAGCCGGCCACCTTTATGGAAGCAATTCAGTTAGTAATATTGTATTGGCTGTTATCAGGAAGTCTTAATCTCGGAAGAATGGACACTTACCTGGCATCTTATTATGTCAGGGATGTGGACAGCGGAAGAATCAGTGAGGAGCGGGCACTTGAACTGCTCAAGGGGATGTGGCGTGCACTTTCCCTTCGTAACAAACCATATGATACACGTGTGGTAATCGGAGGAAAGGGGAGAAAGAATAAAGAGGCAGCAGACCGGTTTTGCATATTGGCGGTCAAGGCAACACTGGAAAGGATGGATGTAGTTCCGCAGCTCACACTGCGGTTCTCAGAAGAAACACCTGAAAAGGTTATGGAAATAGCATATGAAGCCATTGGGAAAGGGGCGACTTTTCCAATGCTTTACTGTGATGAGGTAAATATACCTGCCGTACAGAAGGCCTTTCAAGTAGACTTAGAAACGGCACAGGATTACTGCCCTTACGGATGTGGGGAATATGTGATTTATCATCAGAGCATAGGAACGCCGAGTGGCCTGATTAATCTTCTCAAGGTTTTGGAGGTTACCCTCAATAACGGACATGACATACATACAGATGAACAACTGGCACCGGAGTGGGGGAGTATTGAGGAATACGCTTCTTTTGAAGAGCTGCTGGAGGTTTATAAGAAACAGTGCGAATATTTCCTTAAATATCTGGCAGTCCAGGAAGAAAAGGAGTACGAAGCTGCAGGCAGAGAGTGCGCCTTTCTATATTTCAGTCTGTTGTATGATGACTGCATAGAGCGGGGCCGCTCCTTGTTGAATGGAGGGGCGCGCTATCTCGGAGGAACACTGGAATCCTATGGAAATGTGAATACGGCAGACAGCCTGACAGCAATCAAGAAGCTTGTCTATGAAGAGAAGAAAATTCGGCCGGATACTCTTATCAAAGCCTTAAAGAGTGATTTCCGTGGATATGAAGAGGTCCGTGATATGCTGCTTTTAGCGCCTAAATATGGGAATGATGATGATACAGCGGATGAGATGGCGGTAACGGTACATGAGCATATCTGCAGGGCTGCATCAGAGGCCGGAAGAAAATATACGAATCTGTCCAGCTACCTGATCGTTATTATAAATAATAATGCCAATACTGTATTAGGGAAACATACATCTGCCTCAGCAGACGGGCGTATGGCGCATACGTTTATGTCTAATGCAAATAATCCGTTCAATGGAAATGATACCAAAGGACTGACAGCACTATTGAATTCACTGGTGAAATTAGATCCCTCGATTCATGCGGGCTGTGTTCAAAATATGAAGTTTTCTAAACAGATGTTTCTTGAACATCCTGATAAAGTCAAGGCAATGCTTAAGGTTTATTTCCAATCGGGGGGAAGCCAGGCAATGATCAGCACTGTTGGACGTATGGATCTGGAAAATGCCGTGTCAGAGCCTGAGAAATATAAGAATTTGTTAGTAAGGGTAGGCGGATTCAGTGCAAGGTTTATAGAGCTTGGGGAAGAAGAACAGCGGGAAATCATTGCAAGGACTTTATATTAGAAAGAGAAGAAGCAAAGAGGTGGGAAAGTGAAAGGATGTATTTTCGATATTCAAAGATGTTGTCTGGAAGACGGACCGGGGATCAGGACTACGGTTTTTATAAAGGGGTGTAATCTCCGGTGCCGCTGGTGCCATAATCCGGAATCTTTCAGGAAAACACCTCAGCTTGTTTACGATCATTTAAAATGTACAGGATGCCGGAGGTGTGAAACAGTTTGTCAGCAGAAAGTACATACATTTAAAGATGGAAAACACAGTGTCAGCTTTCAGAAATGTATTTTATGCGGAGCCTGCTTCGAAGTCTGCAGAACAGAAGCGGTCACAAGGATCGGGGAGTGGGTGGACACGGAGGTAATTCTGAATCTTATTATGCGGGACAAAAGGTATTATGACCAAAGCGGAGGGGGAGTTACATTTTCCGGAGGAGAGCCGACGGTCCAATACGAATTCCTGATGACTCTGCTTGAGGGCTGTAAGAAGCTGGGAATTTCTACAGCAGTAGAGACCAATGGCATTGGAGAGCGGGAGCAGTTTGAGGAGCTGATCAAAGTAACAGATTTATTTCTGGTGGATTTTAAGATATCTGATCCATGCAGGCATATCAAATACACGGGACAGAGTAATGAAAGCGTCTTCCGGCTTTTATCTATACTGACGGCAGCAGGAAAAGATGTCATACTTAGATGTCCGGTCATACCCGGTATCAATGATGACGTCGGACAGATGGAGATGATTAAACAAGTAGCATACGATTTTCCGTGCATCAGTAGTGTTGAAGTTATGCCATATCACAGTACTGGCAGCAGGAAATGGGAAAAAATTGGGCTTGATTACACTTTAAAGGACTTAAAGTCTATGGAAAGAGATAAGAAAACAGAATGGGAAAAAATGATTCGGGGTTGAGAATGGGAAAAAATTATTAGGAATTGATATTGGAGGCACAAAATGTGCAGTCCTTCACGGAGAGTATAATGGAGAGAATCTTCAGGTTACAGCCAAAGAGGTTTTTGAAACGGGCAGATATCATGATCCGATGAGTGCACTTGAGAAAATGGCAGAGATTATTCAAAAGACTGCCGGGGACAAACTCTGCTCTTATGAAGGGCTTGGAATTAGCTGCGGCGGCCCGTTAGACAGCGCTGCGGGATGTATCATGTCGCCGCCGAATCTGCCGGGCTGGGATCATGTTATGGCAGTAGATTATTTTAAGAAGAGGTTTGCAATTCCCGTTTATCTTCAGAATGATGCAAATGCAGGGGCACTTGCAGAGTGGAGATTTGGTGCAGGCAGAGGGCTGTCAAATCTAATCTTCCTGACCTGTGGAACGGGATTAGGCGCCGGGTTAATCTTAAATGGAAGGCTCTATACTGGAATGGATGATATGGCTGGTGAGGCCGGGCATGTGAGATTGTCGGAGTTTGGTCCCGTGGGCTATGGAAAATGTGGAAGTTTCGAAGGCTTCTGCAGTGGTGCCGGAATCGCCCGCTTAGCAGAGCTCAAGGTGATGGAGTACAAGCAGATGGGAAAGAGACACCCTTTGATGGAAAACAGTATCACGGCTAAAAAGGTTTTTCAGCTTGCAGAAGGGGGCGATGAATTATGTAAGGAAATCTGCCGGACAGCAGGGGAGTATCTGGGGCGGGGGATGGCAGTCCTGATCGATATACTGAATCCGCAGGCGATTATCGGCGGCAGCGTATTTGCCAGGAATTATGAACTACTGATGCCGTTTGTAAAAAGTGTGATAGAGAAAGAATGTATTCCAAAAGCTGCACAAAGCTGCAAGATACTACCCGCAATGCTTTCAGAATCTATTGGGGATATGGCGGCATTGGCGGTGGCCTTAGGCGTGGGAGGAAAAGGAAATTGAAAGAGAAGACAAGAGAAATATTGAAGGCACTGTATATAGAGTTTCCTGAACTTCAAATGATTTCACAGGAGATGGAAGGGGCTTTAAACCTTCTTATCAAAGGTTATCAATATGGTAATAAACTATTGGTTTGTGGAAACGGAGGCAGCGCTGCTGATTCGGAGCATATTGTTGGAGAGTTGATGAAAGGATTTCGATTAAAAAGACCACTTCCTGAGACTCTTAGAAAAGAAATCGAGTTTCAAAGCACGGGTGAAAATTTGGCAGACCATCTAGAGGAACCTCTCCCTGCTATTTCTTTGACGGCCCATACGGCACTTTCAACTGCATTTAATAATGATGTATCTGCAGAAACGGTTTTTGCCCAGCAGGTACTGGGGTACGGAAAAGAGGGTGATATACTGCTTGGCATTAGTACTTCTGGTAATTCCTCAAATGTTGTGAATGCGGTGAAGGTGGCAAAAGCGCTGCGTATGAAGACAATCGGATTAACAGGTGTGCAGGGCGGAAGACTAAAGGAGCTGTGTGATATCACAATCATGGTGCCGGAAGAGGAGACGTACAGGGTGCAGGAATTACACCTGCCGGTTTATCATGCACTGTGTGCTGCGGTTGAGTATGAAAATTTTGGATAGCTGATAAAAAATTGTGCTAATATATGAATGTATATGGAAAGGGAAAAAATGAATGCGAGAGAAAAAGTATTAAGGATTTTTGAAAGAAAAGAAGCTCCAAAAGGAGCTATGTGGACAGGGCATCCAAGTGATGAGATCATTCCTATTCTTGCACAGGCATGGGGAATAGAACCGGACAGAGAGGCTATTTTTAACTATCTGAATGATGATGTCCGCTGGATTGGAGGTGTGAACTGCTATCAGGCGCCGGATGGAAGACCGGCACTGGATCCTTTTTGGAATATGGAGAAGGGGATATCCTTAAGTTGTCCGGGATGTTTTGCTGACTGTGAAACAATTCGCGAAGTAGAGGCATATCCATGGCCGGATGTCAAATATTTTGATTTTTCCGGGGTAATTGCAGAGATGGATCAGCATCAGGATAAAATGATATTAGGAGGTATATGGAGCGGTTTTTTCCAGGATCTGTGTAATTTTTTTGGTATGGAAAATTATTTTGTTAAAATGTATACAGATCCGGAAGTTGTAGATGCCGCTACAGAGCATATCGTAGATTTTTATGTAGCAGCTAATGACAAAATGCTGACAGAAACAAAAGACCGTTCAGATGTAATGTTTATAGGGAATGATTTCGGGACACAGAGAAATTTGATGATTTCACCGGAGATGTTCAGAAGATTTGTGATGCCTTCGCTGAAACGATTGATTGATGTAGGAAAAAAACATAATAAAAAGGTAATGGTGCATTCCTGTGGATCCATTTATCAGATTATACCGGATCTGATTGATGCAGGTGTCGATATTCTCCATCCGCTGCAGGCACAAGCCTTTGGAATGAGTGCCCTGGAATTAAAACAGTACAAGAATGATATCGCTTTTGTAGGAGGGATCGATGCCCAGTCGTTCTTTGTAAATTCAACTCCCAGACAGATTAAGGACGAGGTACATAGGGTCAGGGATATTTTGGGCCCGGGGCTGGTAGTGTCGCCAAGCCATGAGGAATTGCTGCCGAATGTTCCGCCTGAAAATATTCTTGCTATGGCTGAGGCTGCCAGGGAATAGGTTATACCCGAAGGGCATGTGTTACAGTGTGCCCTTTGGGGATATATTCTGTGACATAGGAATAATAAGCTGGACGAGGCTATAAAAAACAGTCAATATAGTATGGAAAGGAAAATGTAAAATGAAGAGATCTCAAATTAACAAAGCTATACGTGAAATGGAAGAACTGACGAAAGCACATGGAATGCAGCTGCCTTTGTTTTGTTCTTTTTCTCCTGATGAATGGGAATCGTTAGGTGAGGAATATGATGAGATACGTGATAATGGATTAGGATGGGATATCACAGATTATGGCACAGGTGATTTTGAAAAAACAGGATTTGCACTGGTTACCCTTCGGAATGGGAATCTAAAAAATCCTAAGTATACAAAGACGTATGCGGAGAAGCTTTTGATGTTAAAAGAGGGACAGCATTCCCCTATGCATTTTCACTGGAAAAAGATGGAGGATATCATTAACAGAGGCGGCGGTACGGTCTTGATCCGGGTCTATAATTCCACAGAAGATGGAGAACTGGCAGATACCCCTGTGGACATCCATCGTGATGGGCAGAGATTAACCGTGCAGGCGGGAACACAGATTGAGCTAAAGCCAGGTGAAAGTATTACCATATATCCGTATATGTATCATGACTTTGATGTGAAACATGGGACGGGCGACGTACTTCTTGGAGAAGTGTCGATGTGCAATGATGATGAAACAGACAATCGTTTTTATGAGAAGGTGGGACGTTTCCCCAAAATAGAGGAGGATGAAAAACCATACCGTCTCCTTTGTAATGAATATCCGGGGGCAAATAAAATGTAGGATGACATTTTATGTTTTATAAAGGATTGCTGACAATCTTTATAGATTAGAAACAGCAATCCTTTATAAGTGACTGGTTCTCCTTCTTTAAAACCCTTCCTCTCTCTTCACAATATAAAGCGGCCTCTTTTTCGTCTCCATATAATCCTTGGAAACATACTGTCCCAGCACGGAGATAAACAGAAGCTGTATCCCATTGAGTACCAGGATGAGCAGCACGATCAGCATGATCCCGCTGATGGCATATCCAAAGAAAACCGCCCGAACAGCCGCCGCGATGCCAAGCAGGACAGCGATGCCCAGCAGAATGCTCCCGGTCGTCCCGGCCAGTGTGACAGGCGCAGTGGAGAAAGAGAAAATTCCGTCCAGGGCATAACGGAACAGACTCTTGAAATTCCATTTACTGTCCCCTGCGGCACGCTCTACATTATGGAAAGGGATCCATTTCGTATCAAAACCGATAAAGGAAAAAATCCCCTTCATATAACGGTTATACTCTTTAAATTCCAGGATCGAATCCGCCATTGCGCGGTTCATCATCCGAAAATCACCGGCTCCGTCACTCATGTTCAGGTCGCACAGCTTGTTAATGATCTTATAGAAGCTTCGTGACAGGAAATTGCGGATCTTCCCCTCCCCATCCCTGTCTTCCCGAAATCCGGCACAGCAGTCGTAGCCTTCATTTTTCAGGACGTGGTACATTTCCTTTAAGAGAGACGGCGGATGCTGCAGATCCGCGTCCATGAACACACAGTAATCTCCACCGGCATGCTGCAGCCCCGCATACATGGCAGCTTCTTTTCCGAAATTCCGGGAAAAGGATAAGTATTTACAGCGCTTGTCCTTATAAGCCAGGCTTTCCAGGATATCCGGGGTATGATCTCTGCTTCCGTCATCTATAAAAATAAACTCACATTCCGCGGTTTTAATCTCACTGACCGCCTTTGCTGTTTCCTGATAAAACATGAGAAGCACCTGTTCTTCGTTGTAGCAGGGGACGATAATACTGATTTTATCCATGGTTAGGTTCCTCCTTATGAAAAATCTTATATTTGCATAACACATAATTTGACAATACCGTAATGATACTTACCACCACTTTAGAAGGAAGCGGAGGAATATTAAGGAAGCTGACGGATACCCAGAGCAGTATGTTTTCGGCCAGCAGGGTCAAAAATCGCAGGAAGACAAAGGAGCAGAATTCCTGAAAAACATGTCCTTTTGAATGGAATACCCATCTGCGGTTCATGATATAAGCCGTCAGTACAGCACCGATCCATGCAAAAGTATTTGCAGCTAAATACTCCATTTTCAGCATAAGAAGTATAAAGTATATAATATAGTTTACCAGAGTGGTGGCTCCGCCGCTTACGCAGTAGCAGAACAGTTCTTTTTTTGATTTCATTTGTAACCTCTCTCTCTTAATCGTATATTTCACTTAAACCTTTGGATGAGAAACTGCTAAGTTTTTACGTTTTGAACGGCCGATCAGAAACAGCCACGCAAATAAGCTTAAAGTGCTGATCCAATATCCGGCTTTTTGACCGGGAGCATGAAAAAGAATTCTAATGTCATGTTTTCCTTTCTTAAGCGTTGTCCCTGCAAAGGCTTGATTTACTTTTATTATAGGAACATTTTTCCCATCAACTATGATTTCCATTCCTTTTTGAAGCGGGATGGAGGTGACAAAATATCCATCGGCCGCTGCATCAGCGGTACAAGAAAGGATCTCGCTGCCTTTTGTTTTGCGGGCGGCCACGGAAGTGTATTGTTTCCGGGATAAAAGCTGCTCATCATATGTGTGCCAGTCAATATTTTGGATCAGATAGGTACCTTTAGAAAAGGTGACCTCAAGGCTGTCAATCCCTTTCCAGGAAGAATCTGAAAATTGATAATGGAATGTGTCATTTCCATTCGGATAAGGTGCAGAGGCCCCGGAGAGCTTGTTCCTCATGCCGTTGATATCAATGACAACTGCCTTTTTACTTTGATTGACCACCTGGAAATCCAGCAGCAGTATCTTCCCCTTTAAGGCCTGCTTCAGAGGAAACGTGACATTTGTTTTCTTTTCTGCCTCCAGCTGCCATCCCCTATCTGTTCTGGAAATATGGATCGTGTCCGGCAGGTCTGTGTCCTGAAAATCAGGAGAGTACCTTTGCATATGGGAAACGTAAGCGGATCTGGCGTCAGGAATACGGGCAGAAGCGCTGTTGCTGCCCGTATCGGGAACGATGGTATAGCGTGTTGCTGCATCCAGCCGTTCATACCGGTCCAGCTTTAGAAACCGGGATTCCTTCATGATCTCATCTGTGACATAGGCAATAGGCAGTACATTTCGGTTTTGGGCAAGTACGATGTCTGTGCTGCCTGACGCTTTCTTGGCTGCTGAGACAACCTGATATCCGCAGGGAAGATGTTCCTTTGTTGTCTGCAGATACTGCACACCAAGAAAATTCAACAAAAACGGGTCGCGTGACGGAAGGAGAGCCAGGCTGTTATTAATCTGGATCGGAGCCAGAAAGGTGTCATAGTACACAGAGGCGTATTCTTTATTCGTAATGGAGGAATACATGGCCCCCTTCTGGACGCCTTTCTCCGTAACAAGATTGCAGGTGTCTAATACATGGATCAGACTTTCGCTGCGGTAAAGAGGGCTCACTTTAGGATTTACACCTGTTGTCTGATCCTCTTTTATGAAGATATCAGGAACCGCCGCCTCCTGCTTTTTTACAAAGTTATCCTTCTGCATGGTCTGCAAAAATAACAGGCAGGGCATAATGCAGAGTAAGAGGCATAGCAGAGGGGAGAAGAACCGTTCCATATTTTTTCTGGAATTTCTCTTATACCAAAAGGTGTGCATGAACATATACAGTAGTACGACCAGGGTGACAATGCCTAAATCAGCAGTAATATGGGCCGCCTCAGTAGATGTGATCCAAAGGGGGATCGATAGGGCTGTCAGGATGCAGGGCCAAAGCCTCCAGCAGGGGACACGGTCCCTGGTGGGGCCGGAAACATTTGTTGTCAGTGCCTGGAGAATTTTGGTACTCTGCAGGATGACGAGGGGAACAAACGGAATCAGAATCTTGGTTCTTGTATACAGTGTTCCGTTAAGAATCCAGGAGGCGAAGCACCAGGTGGAGATCACCAGCAGAAAAAGACTGTCCATCCGGTATTTTTTATAGCCTAGCCCCAGCAGCAGAAAATACAAACAAATGAATGTAAGTCCCATCCCGTAAGGACTATACAATAGTCCGCTTAAATTTTCCGTTGTGCCCAGTATTTCTTTCAGGCTGAAAGGCTCCAAGGCCCGGCGGTGCTCCAGGATCACCAGGGCAGTAGGCAGAAGAAGCGGGGCAGCCATTCCGATGGAGAGAAAAACAGATTTCAAATAACAGACAGCACCTCTTTTCCAGAATCCTCCTCCCTCTTGTCTGAGCCAATACCAGCCGATCACAGCCAGGCAGGCAATGGAGTAGTAGAAACTATTTACATAAAGGAAGAATAGGGTCAGCGGGAGGAAACCGAACCGTCTTTTTTTTACAGCCAGCAGTGAAAGCATTAAAAATGGCATGTAATTGACAAACATAATCTGCCGGTGGGTATGGAAAAAGCATGCGGCTGTCATAAAAAGCAGGCTTCCGATAAAAGCTGGAAAGGGCAGGATCTCCTTCTCTTCCTGCTGATCCGGGCTGCGGGCTGTAAGCCAGGCATAACAAAGCAGTACAGAGCTTAGATAACCCGCCAGCATATATCCGATCATAAGAGATATCATTGGAACCCGGGGCAGCAGACATCCGATGAGGATATCCGGCCGGAGGTAACCATAATAAGAGAACTGATATCCATTGCTGCCTCCTCCAAGCGGCAGGAAAGCGGGTGTGAGGGTGCGCTGCTCAAGACAGGCACTGCGGATCGTCTCGGCAATGCGCACATGCTGGCTGAGCCAGTCAGTATGGGATCCATATAAAGCACCCGCCGGGATGGTCAGTAATATAAAAGTTATGAAGAGCCCGGTCAGCAGTACGGGGTAGAAAATTTTTTTTTTGTGTCATAACCCTCTCCTTTGTTCATTGGTGTAGTGCAGGAGGATCGTTCTGTTGATCCATCTGCATTACTAAGTATACGTGCCGCTTCTTAAAGATTGCCCAAAGTGAATCTGAAGAATTCTTAAGATGCAGTAATTTTCTTAAAAATTCATGTATAATAGAATCTGTCAAAAGGAGGAGAAGTGATATGGACACGTCCAGGATACTTGTGGTAGACGATAATCCGGAGATACGGGAGATTATTCAGATCCTGCTTATGGGAGAAGGGTTTCTGATCAAACAGGCAAAGAATGGGGCCGAAGCCTTGTCCGCACTGGGGGTGGATGATTTTGACCTGATCATACTGGATATTATGATGCCGGGGATGAACGGTTATCAGACATGTCTGGAAATCCGCAGGCAGAGCAATGCACCGATTCTGTTTTTGAGTGCCAAGGGGCAGGAGAGCGATAAAACGCTTGGTTTTTCCAGCGGAGGAGATGATTATCTAGTGAAGCCATTCTCCTATAATGAGCTGGTCAGCCGTGCCAAGGCCCTGATCCGCAGATATCAGATCTATAAAGGAAAAGATGCTGCTTCTGTAAATGGTGCCGGAAATGATCTGGCCGCGCAGGCAGGGAAAGGGCAGGGGAATGACATCCAGGAAAATGATTTTAAGGGGAAGGATGAAGCAGCCCCGGGAAAAGAAAATCACCGGAGTATACTGTATTTTCACAATCTGGAGATAGATGAGACCGCTGAAACCGTGTATGCCGAAGGAAGGCCGGTCGAGCTTACAGATACGGAATACGCCATGCTGCATCTTCTGGTAAAGAACCGGCGCCAGATATTTTCTGCAGAGCGGCTCTATGAAGCGGTGTGGGACGAGCCTTATTATTATGGGGCTAACAATACCATCATGGTCCATATCCGAAACCTGCGTAAGAAGATAGAAAAGGACCCAAAAAATCCGGAACTGATCAGGACGATCTGGGGAAAGGGGTACCGCTGTGATTAAGAATACCGTCGCGAGAATCAAAAGGATGAAAATCCGTACCAAGTTTTCCATACTGCTGGTGATATCCGCCGCCCTCAGTCTTATGACATTTGCATTTTTGTGGTATAACATGGGCAATGCATGGGTGTTTTTGTGCCAATTCCCTGCGCTTTCATGGGATAAACAGGCATTGATCCAGGAGCTTAAGGAGAATGCAAAATATTATGATGTTCCGGACAGTGAAGAGGATATCGAAGGAACCAAAGCGATCGCCCCTTTTTTTGAGGAGGTAGGGGATGAGTATACAAGCATATACATCTACGAGCTTGGCGGAAAAGGCCTTTACCGGGCAGGAGAATATTCACACATTATGGCAGATTCGCCGCTTTCCTGGGTATTGGATATAGAATACAGAATGACGTTAGGCCAGCTTGAGCTGCATGATGAAGTGCCGGTTGAATTTCATAACGGAGAATACAATGTAATCATATATTCCTATCATGCCGTGAAGATCGTATCCTGGTATCTTTTTATCACTGTTTTGCTTAGTCTGGGTATTTTCCTGTTCATCAATCTGATCTTTATCAACCGTAAAATGAAAGCAGTCTTAAGTATCAAAGATGAGATCCTGCTGATGGCATCCGGGGAATTAGCACATCCGGTGCCTGCGTGCGGGGAGGATGAGATTGGAATCCTTTCCAGTGAATTGGATCATCTGCGTATTGCTCTGGGAGAAAACATCCTGCAGGAAGAGGAAAGCAGGAAGGCCAACCAGGATCTGATCACTGCCATGTCCCATGACTTGAGAACGCCGCTCACAATACTCAATGGCTATCTGGAGGTCTTAAAGCATAAGCGGATCCCTCCGGAAATGGAAGAAGATTATCTGGACAGGTGCCTGCAGAAATCCAGTGATATCAAAGAGATGACAGATAAGATGTTTGAATACGCTCTTGTATATGAAGTAACCGAAGACGTGAAGATCACAAAGGTAAGTATGGAAACGATCCACGAGAATCTTTGCGAAAACCTGGATTTCCTACAGCTGGCGGGTTTTAAGACTGAGGTTACCATGGAAGAATGTGCGGGAGTGATTCTCGGTGATGAAGTGCTGCTCAAAAGAATATTCAGCAACCTTTTTTCAAATATCCTAAAATACGGAGATAAAATAAACCCGGTAAAACTATGCCTTCAATTAGAAAAGAAAAAAATGAAGATCAGTTTGATCAATACCGTCAAAAGCGAGAAGGGTGGAATCGAAAGCAATCGTATCGGACTTAAAAGCGTAGAGAAAATGGTAGAACTGCTGGAGGGGGACATCTATGTAATTAATGAGGCAGGGGTGTATAATGTGCAGATCATTCTGCCGGTGGGATAGTTCAAAGGGGTCAGACCCTTTTGCTGTCCGTTTTCAGAATAGTTTTTACAATTTTTTGGACATCCACAAAATGTAGGGGGATAAAAGAGTGTTAAATACTATTATACGGATAAATAATCAGTTAATTATATACAAATAATACAATTAAAAATTTATTTATAAAAAATAATAAAAATGTGTTGACAAATAAAAATGCGTATGCTAATATAAAGTCAATCCAAAAGAGATAACAAAACAAAGAAACATCTCAAAGGATATTATCTAATGAACATAAAAATAAGTGTTCAGAAGGATTAAAATACTAGATTAAGGAGGCAGGGGTCCCATGGACAGTTTAACGTCAGTTATAATTCAATATGTTAGTGGTACGGCAAATGAAAGTTCCTGTGAAAAAGAGACCTTTACCAGTAGAAGATAAAGGAATCCAGTAAAAGAAGAATGAAAAGGAATTGATCGGAGAGTTCGGAAAGCTGGATTATAATCAAAAGATTTAATCATTTGCAAACGTATTGAATATAGATACCACATATAACAGAATTCCCGGTAATGTGTAAAGAAACATGAAGAGGATATCATTTCATAAAAAAGTGTACATAGTTATAGAAGAAATAGCTTAATAAGTTTTTGGAATATTGATACACAATACTGCGGAAGCTGAAAGGTTATAGGATGAATAACTTAAGGTTATACTTTTAAAGTATGAAGGGATACCAGGATCGAAAGAGAATGGGTTCTCGTTATAAAATAAATCGATTTGTTATTATTGAAGAACAGGAGGTTTAATAAGCCAGTCTTAGTGAACAGACTGAGATATCAATAGACAAAGCGGTAAAGGTCTTACAGGAACAATAAATCAGAAGATTCCTCCGATTTATAAAATAAATAGAATGAGAAAATTAAATAAATCTTAAAATGCATCTTCAATGTCAATTGAGGATGCATTTTTTTGACATTGAGAAGTGCTTATGGTAAACTAAGGACAGAATTATCTCAAAGTGTAGCCTGCGGGGCATGAATTACGGGGTGCTTGGAGAGTATAAATAATATTATATTACGAGGTGAGTGCAGTGGATAAGTACGAATATAAGTTAAAGACAGAACAGATGCTTGAACTTATGGAAAACGGTGCATACAACAAGGCCGCGGAAATTGCGGATGCCATTGACTGGAAACGGGTCAGGAACGCTACGATGCTGACGAATGTCAGTGATATCTACGAAAAAAATGGAGACTATCAGAAGGGTTATGAAGTTCTGAATATAGCTTATCATCGTGCCGAAGGCAGCAGAAAGGTGCTTTATCGTCTTTGCACTCTTGCACTTAAGACTGGGAATGTGGATGAGGCTATCGATTATTATGATGACTTTATGCAGGTTGCTCCGAAAGATCCCAATCAGCATATCTTAAGATATAAGATTTTGAGAGCCCGCAGAGCCCCGATTGAGCAGCAGATCGAGGCACTTGAGGAGTTTAAAAAGGCAGAGTATATTGAAGAGTGGGCATATGAGCTTGCCCAGTTATACCAAGAGGCAGGGATGACGGCAGAATGCCTTGAGGAATGTGATGATCTGATTCTTTGGTTCAGTGAGGGAAAATTTGTATTTAAAGCGATGGAGCTTAAGATGCAGTATAAACCTTTGACTCCTTCACAGCAGGAGAAATATGATCATAGATATGAAAAACTAGAATCTGAAACGGAAGAACTGCCTGATCTGACTCAATATCAGGCACGTAAGCTAGAATATGAAAGTGAAGAACTGGACAGGGAAGTATTAGACGAAGAAGCAGAAAGAGAATTGGAAGAGAAACTTCCGGGAGCTTCGCAGATGACGGAAGCTTTGCATAGCGGTTCAGATTTGGATAATACAGTAGAATTGGAAATACCCACAGAGCAGGAGCTGGAGGCTCAGTTAGAAGAGGGGAAAGAGGCAGAGCCGGAAGAAGAACCTGAGGTGGATGAGACGATACAAAAGCTTGAGGAAAAGGGAATTGGCAGCAGGATGAAACTGCAGGATGCCCTTAAGAGCCTGCTTGGCCCGAAAGAATCAGATGCTGCAGATGTGAGCCTTGACGCGGATGAGGATGAGATGGAGGAAGAAATTCAGGAATTGGAGGCTGCGATCGAAGAAATAGAGGCTGTCATTGATCTGGAATTGGTGAACGAACTCGCTAACAAGTCAGAGGTTAAAAAGGACGGCATCCATTTTGATTCTGATCTGGAAGAATTAAAGGCGGAGCCTTTAGAAGAGGAAGAAGATATTTCTGAAATTTCAGAAGACATAGAAACAGAAGACAAGGAAGAGCTTCCCGAGGAACCAGAAGAGCTGGAGGAACTCGAGGAGGAAGTAGAGCTTCCCGAGGAACCAGAAGAGCTGGAAGAACTCGAGGAGGAAGAAGAGCTTCCCGAGGAACCAGAAGAGCTGGAAGAACTTGAAGAGGAAGAAGAGCTTCCCGAGGAACCAGAAGAGCTGGAGGAACTCGAGGAGGAAGAAGACCTTCCCGAGATTTCAGAAGAGATAGAAGAAGCAGAAATAGAAGAGTTAGAGATAGAAGAGGAAGAGCTTCTTGAGGAACCAGAAGAGCTGGAAGAACTTGAAGAGGGAGAAGACCTTCCCGAGACTTCAGAAGAGTTAGAAGAAGCAGAAATAGAAGAGTTAGAGATAGAAGAGGAAGAACTCCTTGAGGAACCAGAAGACGATAGTATTTCCGAGGAATTAGAAGACGATAGTCAGGATGATTTCGAGGAGGAAGAGCTGGAAGATTCCATGGAGGAATCTGAAACAGCCGAAGATACAAAACTAGAATTTAGCATGCCGGCAGCGGATGACCAGATAGATGGTCAGCTTAGTATTGAAGATATTCTGATGGATTGGAAAGAAGAGCCGGCGGAAGAGGTAGAAATGGAAGAAAAGAAGAAAAAGGTAGAACCGATTTTACCGCCTGATATCCAGCGTATGATTGATGAGATTGAAGGGGTCCTGCCGGAAGAACCGGAACCGGTACGTCCAGCCAGAAAAGTAACAGATGATGTCCGGGAGGATATGGGCGCAATCACACAGCAGCTTAGAATCGATGATATTGCAGAGTTCTTGGCTGCAGCAGATGAACCGGAAGAGGAATTGGATGATTTCAGTGGTATGATGCAGGATGAGCTTTCAGACGATGAGTATGATGATTCCTACAAAGATGAGTTAGTTTATACTGCGGAGGAGGAAATGATTCCTACAGGAGCGGAATCAGCAGAATATGAGAGTGATTCTTACGAGGCTGATCATGCTGTAGAAGACGACATCATTGAAGAGTATGGTGATGAGTATGACTATGCTGAGGAAGAAGCATACGATGACGGATATGAAGACGAGTATGAAAATGACGGATATGCTGTAGAAGGCGAATATGCTGACGACTATGAAGAAGACGAATTCGACGGAGAAGAGGAATACACCGACGAGTACGAAGACAGCTACGCCGAGGAAGAGGAGTACACCGACGAGTACGAAGACAGCTACGCCGAAGAAGACGAGTACACCGACGAGTACGAAGACGGCTACGCCGAAGAAGACGAGTATGCCGACGAGTACGAAGACGGCTACGCTGAGGAAGAGGAGTATACCGACGAGTACGAAGACAGCTACGCCGAAGAAGAGGAATACACCGACGAGTACGAAGACAGCTACGATGAAGAAGACGAGTATGCCAGTGAGTACGAAGACAGCTACGCTGATGAGTACGAGGAAGACTATGCGGAGGAATATTCTGATGAAGAATATGATGCTGCTGACAGCTATGAAGAAGCTGACTACGAAGATATAGAAGCAAGTTTTGAAGAGGAGTTCCGCCCGAATCCGGCCCACGCGAATGAACCGGATGACAGGGAGATCCCTGATGATGACGATGGAATTGATATTTTATCCGCAACGACTCCTTTGAGCCGAAAAGAGACAGCAAAACTGATCGCTACAGGGAAGACTTCTCCTCTGCCGCTCGATGAGATCTCAGATGCCCTTTCATTATCTGATACGGGATTTGTGGTGCACGGACGTTATGATCTTGCGGCACAGAGTGGTATAGGAACCCGGGCAGGACTTACAGAGGAGCAGAAGAAGCTGTTCTCCTATTTTGTCCCGGTCCGTGGTATGAGTGAACAGCTTGTTGATGTGCTGGAGCAGGACCGCAACTGTACCAACCGTGAAGGAACATCACGTACAGGCAACCTTTTGATCATTGGTAATAAAGGGAATGGTAAAACCGTTCTGGCTGTAGATGTTGTGAAAGCCATTCAGAAGCAGAGAAATATCCGTCAGGGTAAAGTTGCGATTGTGACAGGTGATTCCCTGAACAAGAAGAAGATCGGCGATATTTTTGATAAGCTATACGGCGGCGCACTGATCATTGAAAAGGCTTCTAAGATGAATGAGAAGACAGTTGCGCGCATGAATAAAGCGATGGAACGGGATACAGGAGAGATGCTGATCGTTCTGGAGGAGCAGAGAAAACCTCTGGACAGACTGCTGTCCTCTAACAGAGAGTTCCGCAGGAAGTTTACCAGCCGGTTAGAGGTGCCGATTTTCATCAATGATGAATTGGTTACTTTCGGACAGACTTATGCACAGGAAAATGGATACCGTATCGATGAGATGGGAATCCTGGCTCTTTACAGCCGGATCGATGCTCTGCAGAGAGAAGATCATGCCGTGACAGTTGCAGAGGTCAAGGAAGTGATGGATGAAGCGATGGCACATTCTCAAAAGGCATCAGCTAAGAAGCTTGTTAAGAGGGTATTCGGAAAGAATACAGATGATGCAGACAGAATTATTTTGTCAGAGAAGGATTTTAATATTTAAGAAAAGAAGATAAAGAGTGCCGTTTGTTTTAAGACGGTAAAATAGGCAGACTGAAAACGGTCTGCCTATTTTTATGTATAGCGGCGGATTTCCCTTTCTTTTTCACTCTGTATCAAGTATAATTGTATTTATAAAATACGAGTTGTGAGGTGGGCTTATGGGAAGAAAGAAAACCGTACAAAAGAAAGTGCAGCCTTATGAAATTGGGGAATTGGATCAATACCTTTTTGGGCAGGGGACACATTATGAGATCTATAAAAAGCTAGGTGCCCACAAGGTGACAATAAAGGGAAAAGAAGGCGTCTACTTTGCAGTCTGGGCTCCGAATGCCAGACGGGTAGCGGTGGTCGGTGATTTCAATGATTGGGATTTCGAGGCTGATTATATGGAGCGCCATGACCCCATAGGGATTTACACCTGTTTTGTGCCGGGAGCAAAGGAAGGGGACTTGTATAAGTTCTGTATAGAGACGGCCCAGGCAAAGAGGATTTTCAAGGCAGATCCCTATGCGAATTATGCGGAGCTGCGCCCGGGAAACGCATCCAGGATCACGGATATCGATCATTTTAAATGGTCTGACCGTGAGTGGATGACCGCCCGTGAGAAGTGGGACAACCGGGTCAGTCCCATATCGATCTATGAGGTCCATATGGGTTCCTGGATGAGGCATCCTGGCAGGGAAGACGAGGGCTTTTATACATACCGTGAGTTTGCCAGGGAGATCGTAAAGTATGTGAAGCAGATGGGCTACACCCATGTAGAGCTGATGGGGATCGCAGAGCATCCTTTTGACGGCTCCTGGGGATATCAGGTGACGGGGTATTATGCACCGACAGCCAGATATGGCACACCGGAAGATTTTGCTTTTATGGTCAATTATTTGCACAAGAATAAGATCGGTGTAATCCTGGACTGGGTTCCGGCCCATTTCCCGAAGGATGCACATGGTCTTGCAGATTTCGACGGCACACCGGTATATGAATATGCTGACCCGAGAAAAGGGGAGCATCCTGACTGGGGAACGAAGATTTTTGATTACGGCAAGCCGGAGGTACAGAATTTCCTGATCGCCAATGCATTATTTTGGATCGAGCATTATCATGTGGACGGTCTGCGTGTGGATGCAGTTGCATCTATGCTATATCTCGATTATGGCAAGCAGGATGGACAGTGGATTCCGAATAAGGACGGCGGGAATCAGAACCTGGAGGCGATCGCTTTCTTTCGTCATCTCAATTCTGTTGTATTGGAGAGAAACCAGGGCGCGATGATGATCGCGGAGGAATCTACTGCATGGCCGAAGGTGACAGGCTCACCTAAGGAGGAAGGACTTGGATTCAGTCTGAAGTGGAACATGGGCTGGATGCATGACTTTACGGAGTATATGAAGCTGGATCCGTTATTCAGGAAGAATGCACATTATCAGATGTCATTTTCCATGGAATATGCATATAGTGAGAATTATATTCTTGTGCTGTCCCACGATGAGGTAGTGCATTTGAAGTGTTCTATGATCAATAAGATGCCGGGGATCGGATTCGATAAGTTTGCGAATCTAAAGGCAGGCTATGCTTTCATGATCGGACATCCGGGAAAGAAGCTGCTGTTTATGGGACAGGATTTTGGACAGCTTCGGGAATGGAGCGAAGAGAGGGAGCTGGATTGGTATCTGCTGGCGGAGAAGGAACATCAGCAGCTTCAGAATTTTTACCGTGATCTGCTTCATCTATACAGGAAGAATAAGGCTTTATATGAGTTAGATAATGATCCGGATGGATTTGAATGGATCAATAAAGATGATACCTTCAGAAGCATATTTAGCTTTGTAAGACATTCTAAGGATAATAAGAAGAATCTGCTGTTTGTATGTAATTTCACACCGGTGGAGCGCCCGGATTACCGGGTCGGAGTGCCGAGAAGGAAGCAGTATAAGCTGATCCTTAATAGTGATGATGTGCAGTATGGCGGAAGCGGTGAGGAGAGACCTCTAATTTACAAAGCTGTCAAGCAGGAATGTGATGGAAGAAAATATTCTTTTGCTTATTCATTACCGGGATATGGAGTGGCGGTATTTGAATTTTAAAGGTATTTAGACTGAGGTGTCGCAGAATAGCTGGGTTACAGTTATTAAGCGGCACCTTTTTTGTGACATAGGAAAATTCCTTGGACTTTCCTATATCACAAAAACCTCCGGGGGATGCACATGCTGCGATAAGGCAGATAGCCGCGAAGCGGCAGCGCAAAGGTGTGCAAGCCCCTCGTGAGTAAGAAGGTGGAGAGTTAAATTGGGTTTTGCTCACTTTGTTCCGGCTTAAGGAGATAGCCATGGGGGATTCTGGTAATGCTAGAATAACAGAGGGGAGGTTTTGCATGATGAGAAGAAAAAATAAATCTGCGCAGGTGTGGGGGAATGGCCCAAATGAGATAGGACACAACTTTAAAAGAAGGAAGGCAGGCAGCAGGAGCATTCTGTTTATTCTCATCTGGGCGGCAGCAGGGATGCTGCTGGGCGGCTGCGAGAAAAAGGAGGCATATTCAAAGGAAGCTGTGAAGACAAGTATATTTTCATGGGAAGAGGACTATATCCTGCCAGAACAGGAGGAGCAGGTGGCTGCGGCAATGGAAGCACTTGGATGTGAAGCCGTCTATCAGGAGTTTCCCCAGGATATGGACGAGGATATTGTGACAGATTATCTGAAACGGCGCGGTGATAGGAAGCAGGATGTATACTATCTGGCCGGTGCGGCTGAGTGGGGGCTGGAAAAGGATGCTGCTTCCATGTTAGAACAGGTGGAGCGGGTAATCCAATTGAATCGAAAGGGCGGGAAAGGAAACCGTTTCTGCGGGATCGTCTGGGACGTGGAGCCTTATCTGACAGAGGAATGGGATACAAGACAGGATGAGGTCATGGAACAGTATATAAAAAATTGTAAAACAGCGTATACGAAGGCGTCTGAAAACGATCTTCGGGTGATCGTGTGCATTCCTAATTTTTATGATAAGAAAGGGTATGAGGACGAGCTTGCTGATCTGGTAGAACACGGCTTGGATGCGCTGGCCGTGATGAATTATAATAAAAGTGATGAAGCCGGGCAGATCAGGACAGAGGTAGAGCTGGCGAAGGCTTATGATAAAGGGATCATCCACATTGCAGAGCTTCAGAGACCCGGGTCCCATGAGCTGACGGAAGTAAACACGTATTATCATGATGGAATAGATGCAGTAAAGGAAAGTTTTGAAGAGCTTAAGAAGGAATTTAATTACCCGAAGCTGGGATTCTCGTGGCATTATCTGCGGCCGGTTTTAAAGCTTTTGGATGAGTGACCAGGGAGATAAGTAAGTTCCAAAATAAAGAAGTCCGCGGGCAGATAAACTCGCGGACGAAAACGGTACAGGGAGGAATGACAATGCATGAAGTCCTGAGACAGGAAAAGAAATACCTATTGTCTTTGGAGCAGTATAGAAAGCTGGACAATACATTTGAAAAGGTTTTGAGGGCAGATGAACATAATGGTACACATGGATATCTGATCCGCAGTTTGTACTTTGATACCCTGCAGGAACGGGATTTTTATGAAAAAGAGGACGGACTGGAGATCAGGCGGAAGATCAGGCTGCGTATATACAGCCCGGATTCTGATTTTGCCATGCTTGAGATGAAGCAGAAGCAGGGAGAATATCAGAAGAAGCGTTCCCTTAAGGTAAAGCGGGAGGATGCAGAAGAATTGGCGAAGGGGAGATATTCCTGTCTGCTGGGTTATGAAGAGGCATTTGCAAAAGAATGCTACGGATTGCTAAATCTATATTGTTATCGGCCGAAATCTATTGTAGAATACCGTAGAAAGGCCTATATAGCGAATGAAAATGAGACGAGAATCACATTTGACACGGATATTCGGGCAACGGAAAGCGATTTTCGTATTTTTTCGCCGGCACTGAATCTAAATCCGGTGTTTGATGCTTATCTGGCGGTGCTGGAAGTGAAGTATAACGGTTTTCTTCTAAGCTATATCAAACAGATGGTGAACCTGGAGGGAAAAAGTCCCACATCTGTTAGTAAATACAGTCTTTCACGCAGTGCAGGCCTGCATTATCTGTTTTAAAGATCACAGGGGCTGTGATAAAACAATAAAGGAGACATAAGTAATATGAAAGAGTACATTTATTCTATGTTTGAGGAGACGGGGGCGCTTTCCCTGGAGGAGATCGTCCTGCATATCCTGGTGGCAGCTATTTTGGGGTGTGTGATATACCTGTCCTACTATTTTACCCATGCAGGGAGCGTCTACTCTAAGAAATTCAATGTTTCACTGATCACGCTGACTGTACTGACAGCTACCGTTATGACGGTTATCGGCAATAACATCGCGCTTTCCCTTGGTATGGTAGGTGCACTTTCTATTGTACGTTTCAGGACTGCGATCAAGGATTCCAGAGACACTACCTATATTTTCTGGACCATTATCGTTGGTATTTGCTGCGGCGTAGGTGATTATATGGTGGCAGCAGTGGGAAGCGGTGCAGTATTTTTCATTCTGCTGATTCTTGGAAGGGTCAAGAATGATAACAGGATCCTTCTGGTCATACGCGGAGCCAGAAATATGGAGCGGCGGATCGAAGCGGTGGTATTTGATTATTTTGAATCCAAGGCCATGCTGCGTGTGAAAAACACAAGCAGAGAGTCTATTGAATTGATCTTCGAGATGCCGAGAAAGGTATATTTGATCTCCAATAAAAAGGAAAAGAGTATCGCGGAAATGCTTTACGAGCTGGAAGCAATAGAGTATGTAAACATTGTAACGCAGAATGATGAGATTAGCGGGTAGATGAGTATGAACAGCAGAAAATTGTATGCGGGGGCAGTGGGCGGACTGCTGGCAGCTGTGCTTCTGATCGCGGGGAATGCAGATCCCAGCCGGGTGCGTACCCAGCAGCATCTCGAGTATAATACAGAGGTGGCAGATCACAATCTGTCTATTGATGCGAAGGATTTTTCAAGCCGTCTGCCTGTTGTGGATATCAATACAGACGGAAAGACGATTCCCGGAACCCCGCCTAAGGGGCAGTTAGTCAGTAAGGTTTTGAATTCGTATATTACAGCCCACATACAGATCAGGGAAAAGGAGGGAACTCTGCATACCCTTTCACAGGAGCCGGATATAGATTCTGATGTACAGATCCGGATTCGGGGAAACTCCTCCAGGCGTTTTGACAAAAAAGGGTATCTGTTACACTTTATCGGGGAAGACGGCCAGAAAAAGGGATATCCGGTCATGGGGATGGAAAAGGACAGTACCTGGGTGCTGAACGGGCCGTATCTTGACAAAACGCTGATGCGCAACTATATGTGGTATAACCTGTCGGGACAGATCATGGAGTGGGCTCCTGATGTGCGGTTCTGTGAGGTGTTTTTAAATGGTGAGTACCAGGGCGTCTACCTCATGATGGAGCAGATCAGTGTCGGAGAGGGCCGCGTCGAGGTGTCAAAGTATGATGGGAAGGCAGGCGCCTCCAGCTATATCGTGTGTGCAGACCGGGAAAGTGTGAATGTCGTGGATTATCTGGATAATTTCACCTATTACTCAGGAATCTCAAAAAGCAGAATTGAGATAAAATATCCGAATGATAAGAAGATGAATCCAAAGATCAAGGATTATATCAGCCGTGATTTTTCAAAGTTTGAAAGAGCCTTATATTCCTATGACTATGATTCCAGAAGGTACGGGTTCAGGAATGATATTGATGTGGACAGCTTTGTGGATTATGTGATCATAAATGAGGTGACTCAGAATTCAGATGCAGGAGTCTTCTCCACATATGTATATAAAGACGTGGGCGGAAAATTGAAGACAGCCGTGTGGGATTTTAATAACTGCTGTGATAACTATATTGACGTTCAGACTCCGGTGGATGGATTTTTTATCCAGGAACGTATATGGTTTACTATGCTTATGAAAGATGAAGGGTTTACAGACCAGATCATTGACAGGTATAAAGAGCTGCGCAGAGGTGTTTTGAGTGATGAGTATATCAAAAAATATATCGAAGAGGTTTCGATCTACCTGGGCCCTGCCATTGACAGAAACTTTCAGGTGTGGGGATATACCTTCCAACCGGAGGAAGACTTACTCACTGAAACGGGGCGTTCGATCGGTTCCTATGATGCTGCTGTAGAACAGTATGAAGAAAGACTGCTCAGCCGTCTGGCATGGATGGATCAGCATATTGAAGGTATCCGCTCTTACAGTCATGAGTCCAAGAATAAAAAATTTAATCATTAGACGGAGGGATGTACAGTGAAAAAATTTCTGACCGCTGCGGTCATCATAATTCTGGCTGTATTCCTTCTGGATACGGCCTACTATAGATGGGGATTCTATGTCAATTTTTCAGATGATAAAGAAATCCATACGTTTACAGGCACAAAAGGGAAAGAGATACTGGTGGATGCAGGAGACGGAATGAAGCCCTTTGAGATCAAGGGCGTTGATATCGGAGCGGGAATCCCCGGGCATTTTGCCACAGAGTATGCCATTGATAAGGAAACTTATCTGAGGTGGTTTGGGCAGATCACGGAGATGGGGGCTAATACGATCCGTGTCTACACCATTCTCAGCCCGGCCTTTTATGAAGCGGTCTATGAGTATAACGATCATAATCCTGATCCCCTTTACATTATCCATGGAGTCTGGGTGGATGATTATATCCAGAACTCCCATGTGGATGCATATGATGATCAGTTTCTTGAAACGTTTAAAGAAGACTGCAGATCGCTGGTGGACATTCTTCACGGAAGAAAGAAGTTAAATCTGGGGTATGGGACGACCAATACCAGCGGTTCTTATACAAAGGATATCTCTCCATGGGTTCTGGGATATATTCTGGGAGTGGAATGGGAAAGTATGACGGTTGCTTATACGGACCGGATGCAGGATACAAAAGGGATATTTAACGGAAAATATATGTATACGACAGAAAATGCATCCCCTTTTGAAGCTCTGCTTGCAGAAGTGGGAGATCAGATCATTGCTTATGAAACAGGAAAGTATAAAGAGCAGCGGCTTGTTGCATTTTCAAACTGGCCGACCACAGATCCGCTGGAATATCCGGAGCTGGTAGATGATTACTTTATGAAATGTGCCCAGATTGATGTTGAACATATCCACACAACAGATGCGTTTCTTTCGGGTCAGTTTGCGTCCTATCACGTGTATCCCTATCATCCTGATTATCTGCGGTTTTATGACGGATGGAAAGCCCTGTCTTATATGGATCAATACAAGCTTGAGAACGGGGGATATAATACCTACGCCGCCTATCTGGATATGCTGAACAGACATCATGATATGCCGGTGGTGATCTCCGAGTTTGGAGTCCCCACTTCCAGGGGATTATCGCAGATTGATTACAATACAGGAAGATCCCAGGGACATATGAGTGAGAAGGAGCAGGGGGAGGCTTTAGTGCAATCCTATCAGGACATTAAGCAGGCAGGATGTGCGGGCAGCATCATCTTTTCCTGGCAGGATGAATGGTTCAAACGAACCTGGAATACGATGGCAAATGTGGACTTATCTAAAACCGCTTATTGGAGTGATTATCAGACAAATGAGCAGTTTTTTGGAATTCTTACCTTTGATCCGGGAAAGACGGAAAGTGTTTGTTATACCGACGGCAATGTGGAGGAATGGTCCAAGGAGGATGTTGTGATCAGTCAGGACCAGATGGAGCTTTCTGTAAAATACGATGAGAAGTTTCTGTATTTCAGGGTGCATAAGGAAGGGCTCTCCAAAGAAGGAGGAAAACTATATATTCCGATTGATGTCACCCCGAAAACGGGAAGCTATTATGCACGGGAAGAGAAGCTGAGATTTGAAAGGCCGGCAGATTTTTTGATGATACTGGACGGAAAGGAAAACAGCAGAGTCTTGGTGCAGGACCGGTATGAGGCATTTAAAGCGAATTTTGCGGAGGATTTCGGAGAGGGAAATCCATATTTTGATCCGCCGGAAAAGGATTCCCCGGTTTTTAAAAAGATCTATCTGGGGCTTCAGATGGGGAAAACGCTTTCTGCCGGGGGGACCAGCCAGAAAGCGGAGAAGACAGAAACAGGAAAGCTGGTATACGGAAATGGAAATCCAAAGGCTGAGGATTTTAATTCCGTCTCCGATTTCATGATCAGCGGTGATGACATAGAGATCAGGCTTCCCTGGCAGCTTTTGAATTTCTCCAACCCTTCTGAGATGCAGGTGCATGACGATTATTATGAGAAGAGCGGGATCGAGAATCTGGCGGTCAGGGAGATATACGCAGGCATCGGAGCGGAAGCCAAAGAGAGTGTCAGGATTCAGATGGGTGAAGTGCCGTTGAAGGGCTGGGGAAAGAATCCGGCCAGTCATGAACGGCTTAAGCAGTCTTACTATGCTGTGCAGAAGATGTGGGCGGAATAGGAAAGGAGGAGGGTTATGCATATACTAGGGATAAAACCGGAAATGATCCTGTATTTTTATATGGCAGGCTGCATAGCTGTCCTTATCTATAATATTGGTTATATTTTCTGGGACAGACGCAAAGGGAAGAAGCTCGAAAGGCGAAGCCTTGGCATGGTTGATACGATCCTGGAGCAGATACTTGGGCTGACTGCGTCCGGGACGCTTAAGGAGGAGCAGCTTTTGGGATTGAAGAGAAATCTGAGGAAGCTGGAGAAGCTCAGGGCTTTCGAACATTCGATGGAGGAAGTAGAAAAGCAGACAGCTTCTGAGGAATATGCCCGGTATCTTACAGCGCTTAGAAGTGTGTTTTTAGACCTGGCGTTTTATTACAGCAGGAGAGATCTGATCGAGAAGGCCTATTTTGCCAGCCTGGTCAGGAAATTCAGGATCGACAGGGGGCATAAGACTTATGACGGTCTGATGGATTTCTTAGTTACCCTGGTCATAGGACCGGATGTATATGCCAGAGAGAATGCGCTGGGTGCCTTATATTCCATCGGGAATCAGGAGGCAGTCCTGGCTGCATGGCAGAAAATGGAGGACAATGGGATCATCCACAGTGTAAAGCTGCTGGCAGACGGGCTTTTGAGCTTTTGCGGCGACAAGCATGAGCTGGCAGTGCTTTTGTATGCCCACCGGGAAGGGTTCGGTGAGCATCTGAATCTTCCGGTAATGCAGTTTATCCGTTTTTCAGATGACGGGTTTAAAAAGGAGTTCCTTGGATTATTGGAAAAGGAAACGGAGGATAAAGAGCTGCGGTTAGAGGCCATCCGATATTTTCGAAGATATCCGTACAGACCTGCCGGGGATGTGCTTATGAATTTCCTTAGGTATCAGGAGTTTATAGACTGGGAATATGCAGCTATGGCAGCCGCAGCCCTGTCCTCCTATCCCGGAGAAGAAACGCAGGAGTGTTTAAAGCAGGGCTTAGGCGCAGCGAACTGGTATGTCCGTTTTAACTGTGCACAGTCGTTGATCTATGGGCTTAAAGTGCCCCAGGTGAAGCTCTATGATGTCTATAACGGGCATGACAGATATGCAAGGGAGATTTTAAGGTATGTCTCAGAATTACAGGAGATAGAAGATCAGCAGATAGATTTGGAGGAGATACATGTTTGATTTTGTGAAAACATTTTACAGTATAGTCGGTGTCTTTTTCGTACTGTATCTGATGGGATATTCGACGTTCCTTATGGCCTCTGTTATTCTGGGTGCGCTGGAATTATACCGGGATCATAAAAAGCGGCGCTATCACAATGAGATAGAGCATGAGTATTATGTGCCTGTCTCTATCGTGGTCCCGGCTTACAATGAGGAGATCACGGTGGTGGATACGGTAAAGTCTCTTCTGATGATGGACTACCGGCTGTATGAGATCGTTGTGGTGGATGACGGGTCAAAGGATCAGACGACTCAGGTTTTACTGGATGCATTCGGACTTAAGAAGGTGAGCCGTCCCATCAACCGGCAGATCCGCTGTAAAAAGGAGATCAATGTATATGAGGGGAAGATCAATCATATTTCTGTCACTCTGGTGCAAAAGGAGAACGGAGGGAAGGCGGATGCCCTGAATATGGGGATCAATGCGTCCAGGTATCCATATTTTATCTGTATGGATGCGGATAGCGTGCTGCAGAGAGATTCCCTGAAAAATATCGTAAAACCGGTGCTGGAGGATGACAGCGCAGCGGCTGTGGGTGGCCTGGTGAGAATTTCCAACTGTGCCGTTCTCAAAGAAGGGGAGCTGGTGGATTATCATATGCCCTGGAATCCGATCGTGGGAATGCAGATACTGGAATACGACCGTTCCTTTATGGCATCCCGTATCCTGCTGGATAAGTTCAACGGGAATCTGATCATTTCAGGGGCATTTGGACTGTTCCAAAAGAGTGCGGTCACAGATGTGGGTGGCTATGATTCTACAACTATGGGCGAGGATATGGAGCTGGTAGTTAAGCTGCATGCGTTCTGCCGGATCAACCAGCTTCCGTATTCGATCAAGTACGCACCGGATGCGATCTGCTGGAGCCAGTGTCCCACAACGATACGGGACTTAAAAAAACAACGGCGCAGATGGTACCTGGAGCTGTACCAGAGTTTGAAAAAGCATCGGAGGATGTTCTTTTCACCGGAGTTTGGGGCGGTGGGATATGTGTCTTATCTTTACTATCTTTTATATGAACTCTTGTCCCCTTTTATAGAGCTGTTTGGAATTGTGACCATGATCATGGCCTATTTAGTGGACCTGATCAATGTGCCTTTTATGATTACGTTTTTTGTCATCTATGCTTTATATGGGGCGGTCCTGACCATTACAGCTTTCTTTTCCAGGATCTATACGCAGAATATAAAGCTGTCGTTTATGGATGTAGTAAAGTCGGTCTATCTGTGCCTGGCAGAGAGTGTGTTTTTCCGTTTTATCCAGGCATTTACAAGGATGACAGCATTTTTCGGATATAAGAAAAAGAAGAATGTATGGGGGCAGATCAAGCGCCAGAAAATGAATATGGGAGAAGGAGCGGCTTCTCCGAAGGCAGACGGGGAGAAAAAGGAGCGGGTGGCTGATGCGAAATAGAGAGGTGTATCAAAGAAAAAGACATAAGAGCGCTGCAGGGAAAGCAGCAGTTTTTATTGCGGCAGTGCTTCTTGGTGTATTAGGCGCAGTGGGATCTTATGACGTCCGGGCAGCAGGGGATGAGATCTATGCCGCCGGGGCGCCGGATAGGTGGCCGCTGGAATATTATGAGGATCAGGAATATCAGGGGATCCTGCCCGGGCTTCTCAAGGAGGCGGCACAGGATGCAGGGATCAGCGTTCGTTATGCAGTTCCTTCTAAGGAGGATAACAGGTTAAAGCTGGCAGAGAAGGGGCAGGTGGATCTTGTCTGGACATATGGCCTGTCAGAGGAAGAAATGGACCAGGCCGGACTGACCCCGGGGGATCCGGTGCTGATCTTTACAGAGGACGGGAAAAAACAGGAAGTCCGCCCTGCTTACAGTCAAAGTATGCCCCAGGAGTCAAAGGAGCTTCTTGAGGCTCAATTTAGCAGGCTGAGCCGGGAGGAAATAGAGACCCGGTACTTTGAGTATGCTAAGAAAGGGCATGAGAAGGGCTCCTTATCTTATCTGTACCTTTATGTGATCCCAGCCTGTCTGGCCGCTGCGGTTTTGGTGCTGTTGTGTATGCCTTTTATCCTGGGAAAGAGAAAACGGCGGATTCAGGCTCTTGCGTCTTTGGATGAGGTGACCCAAAAGGGGAATTTTGCGGTCTGGAAAAGGAGATACTTGGAATGTATAAGGGATGGGAACCGAGAACACTATGCGGTTTTATATCTACATACAGGAGTAGACATTGTCTCACAGATCTACGGATATCAAGAGGGGGAGGAAGCACTCCGCCTGATCAGTAATGTCTGTATGGAAGGATTGGATGAAAGTACAGAGGCGGCAGCCAGATTTAATGAGTTTAGCTTTGTATTCTTTGTGCAGTATACTTCTGTTGAGGCTTTGAAGCAAAGAGTTTCGGATATGGAAGAATCCCTGGAAGGGGCTTTTAGACAGGCAGAAAAAAGGTATTTCCTGGAGCTGAATGCAGGGATCTACCGATTGACGGGGGCGGATAGTGAGCCGTTAAAAACACTTCAGTACAGTGAGGTGGCCATGCGTTATGCGAGAAATCACTATCTGCAGTATGCACTCTACGATGAATTTGTGGAGCGGGAGACGATCTCGGGATATGCGATCGGACACGAGGCAGTGCATGGATTGATGCATCAGGAGTTTATTATGTACCTGCAGCCCATCATTGACCTGGAAACGGGGCACATCTGTGGTGCAGAGGCATTGGCACGCTGGGAGAATCCGCACAGAGGTCTTTTGGGGCCTGAGAAATTCCTAAAGATCATGAAGAAAAAGCAGCTGGCAGGCAGGATGAATATGGAGATCTACCGCCAGGGCTTACGTTTTCTGCAGGATATGAAGTGCCGGGGAGTTTCCCTGAATCTGATCTTCAACTTTACGGTGGAAAATGTGGGGGATGAGAATTTTACTGAGCAGCTCTACGGGATGGCACAGCAATATGAAGTTGATCCCCGGCAGATCATCGTACAGCTGAATCAGATGGTGGAGATTACACGGTCAGAAATCTACATGAAGACCATCCGGCAGCTGCGGGCGTACGGGTTTGACGTCTGTCTGGCAGGTCTGGAGTTAGACAGGGTATTTTTGGACTATCTGGACTGCGGGGCAAACGGGTTAAAGCTGCGTCAGGATCTGGTGCGCCAGATCGAGACACCTAAGGGGTATAAAGTGATCGAAAATCTGGTCAGGCTCTGTCAGGAGCTGGAGCTTAAGGTGCTTCCTGTGGGAGTGGAGAATGAAAGGCAGGAGGAGCTCTTGAAGGGGCTTGGATGTGAGATGGCCAGCGGGTTCTATTATTACTATCCGGTGGAGCAGAGAAATTTTCGGGAGATCATCGGAAAATAGAGAATCAGAAACGTATACAAAAACGCAGCCGGTTTCGACTGCGTTTTTTGTAATTCATGACAATAGAAAGTTCGCGCAAGCGTGCTTTCTATTGTTAAGCGCCCTTCTTCTGCTTCATCCGTTTGATCACCTTTAGACGTGTGAACTCTTCACGTTCTTTCTCTTCCAGAGCGTTGGTGATATTATACACAAGCTGTGTATACATCGGGATCGTAATATTCTGCAGAGCGTTCGCCCGCTTTTGTGTTTTCTTGATATTGGATGCCAGACGGTAGGCAGCATTTTCCACCATGGAGAGCTTAACCGTCAGATCTTTCACCTTACGGAATGCCTCTGTAGCAATATCGATGGACTCTCTTGTCGTACTAAAAGAGTAGGTCGGAGTCTTACTTCCCGGGGTGTACTTGACATGGGGGATCTCCGTGCCCATGATGCTTCGGGTCTGGATGGTGATGGAGTTCTCGATCGGCACCGTATAGGCAAGCTGCGAGACGATGTTGATACCATGCTCGATGTTGGCACGCTGCAGACATTGATATGCATAGGTGAACGTGCTGTCGATCTCGTCCTGGATATCACGGGCCTCGTCGATCAGATCCATCAGTTCCCGGATCAGGATATTACGTTTTTTGTCCATCAGGTCGTATCCCTGCTTTGCCAGGGCAAGAGAGTTCTTGGCAAGCATCAGGTTTCCTTTGGTAGGGAAGGTACGCGGATCCATGCAACTCCTCCTTTATAGTTAATTAGTCTGAATATTCTGAATACGGAGAGCAAAAGGGTCTGACCCCTTTGCTATTCCACAACCGCCGGCCTATAATACTTATCCAGTATCTTCGTATCCACACGGTCGAGTTCTTCCTTCGGCAGCAGGCCTAACAGCTCCCATCCGAGGTCGAGAGTGTCTTCCATGCTGCGGTTTTCATTCGGTCCCTGGCCGATGTATCTTTCCTCAAAAGCCTTACCAAATTGGAGATACTTTTTATCGATCGGTGACAATTCGTCCTCACCGATAACGGAGGCTAAGTTTCTGGCATCGCCTACCTTGGCATAGGCGGAGAAAAGCTGGTTCGCCAGGTCCTGGTGGTCTTCTCTTGTATATCCGGCTCCGATACCATCCTTCATCAGACGGGACAGGGACGGGAGGATATTGATCGGCGGATAGATGGACTGTCCGTGGAGCTCTCTCTCCAGTACGATCTGCCCTTCCGTGATATATCCGGTCAGGTCAGGGATCGGGTGCGTGATATCATCGTTTGGCATGGTCAGGATCGGAAGCTGGGTCACAGAACCGTTGATTCCCTGGACGATACCGGCACGTTCATATATGGTGGCAAGTTCACTGTACAAATATCCAGGGAAGCCTTTACGGCTGGGGATCTCTCCTTTTGAGGAGGAGACCTCACGCATGGCCTCCGCAAAGGAGGTCATATCGGTCAAAATAACCAGGATATGCATGTTCTGCTCAAAAGCCAGGTATTCTGCCACAGTCAGGGCAACCTTTGGTGTGATCAGACGCTCTACGACCGGGTCATTTGCCAGGTTTAGGAACATGGCAACGTGGTCAGCCACACCGCTTTCCTCAAAGGTGCGGCGGAAGAAGTCTGCAACGTCGTGCTTGACGCCCATGGCGGCAAATACGATGGCGAACTGTTCATCGGAGTTTTCTCCCAGTGATGCCTGCTTTACGATCTGTGCGGCAAGCTGGTCATGCGGAAGTCCGTTCCCGGAAAAGATGGGCAGTTTCTGGCCGCGGATCAGTGTGGTCAGGCCGTCGATCGCGGAGATCCCGGTGTGGATATAGTTTCTTGGATATTCCCTCATCACCGGGTTCAGCGGCAGTCCGTTCACATCCCGCTTCAATGTGGATGTGATCGGTCCCAGATCGTCGATGGGCTGGCCGATCCCGTTGAAGGTACGTCCCAGCATCTCAGGTGAGAGTGCGATCTCCATCGGATGTCCGGTGAGCCGGGTATGTGTATTCTTAAGGGACATATTCTCTGAGCCCTCGAAGACCTGGATGACTGCCCTGTCCTCGTAGATCTCTACGATACGTCCTATTTTGCGTTCTGTACCATCGATGACAAATTCTACGATCTCATCGAAAAAGGCGTCCTGAACCCCCTCTAATGCGATCAGAGGGCCATTGATACTACTAAGTCCTAAATATTCAATTGACATGAGCGATCTCCCCCTTATGCATTCTTCTCGAGCACACGCTGATAAAAGGCATCGATATCGCGTCTGTATTGTGCAAACATTTCCAGTCTGTCGTTGGGCACATCATATTTGATGGCAATGATCTTGTCAAAAATGTTTTCGGATTTCAGTACGGACATCGGGTGCCCCATGGTAACGAGCGCACGGGATTGTTTATAAAGATACAAAATAATATCCATCATTAGGAATTGTTTTTCCATGGATACGCAGGTATCGTCTTTATGGAATGCGTTCTGCTGCAAAAATCCAAGCCGGATGACACGTGCGATCTCAAGCACCAGCTTCTGGTCATCGGGAAGCACGTCGCTTCCGATCAGCTTTACGATCTCCAGGAGACTGCTTTCCTGGTTTAAAAGCGCCATCAGCCGGTTGCGGTAATCAACAAACTTCGGAGACACATGGTCCTGATACCAGGGCGCCAGGTCACCTAAGTACTCACTATAGCTGGTCAGCCAGTGGATCGCCGGGAAATGTCTTGCATAGGCAAGGCTCTTATCCAGACCCCAGAAGCAGCGTACGAAACGTTTGGTATTCTGGGTAACAGGCTCGGAAAAGTCACCGCCCTGCGGGGAGACCGCACCGATGATCGTAACAGAGCCGTCAGTTCCGTTTAGATTGTGCATCATGCCTGCTCTCTCGTAGAATGCAGAAAGCCGGGATGCCAGATAAGCCGGGAAACCTTCCTCGGCAGGCATCTCCTCCAGACGTCCTGATAACTCACGTAAGGCTTCAGCCCAGCGCGAGGTGGAGTCTGCCATGATGGCCACATCATATCCCATGTCCCGGTAATATTCTGCCAGGGTCAGACCTGTATAGATACTGGCTTCACGGGCAGCAACAGGCATGTTGGAGGTATTGGCGATCAGGGTGGTCCGGTCCATCAGTGGATTGCCGGTACGAGGGTCAGTCAGCTCTCCGAACTCTTCGAGAACCTGTGTCATCTCGTTCCCACGTTCTCCACAGCCAATATAAATAATGATATCTGCATCAGACCACTTTGCGATCTGGTGCTGCGTCATAGTCTTGCCGGTTCCAAAACCTCCGGGAACTGCGGCTGTACCGCCTTTTGCGATGGGGAACATGGTATCGATGATACGCTGTCCCGTTACCAGCGGCGTGGAAGCCGGGAAACGGTGGTGGGTCGGACGTGCCACACGGATCGGCCAGTGCTGTGTCATAGTCAGTTTTTTTAAAGTGCCGTCGGACAATTCCAGCGTGATCAAATGGTCGTCAATGGTATATTCTCCGTCCACCGCGGTGTCCACGACGGTTCCTTCCAGATCAGGAGGCACCATGCATTTGTGTGTAATGGCATGAGTCTCAGGAACCTCTGCGATGATCTCTCCGCCATGCAGATAGTCTCCCTTTGAGACAACGATATGTGTCTTCCATTTCTTTGAGTGGTCCAGAGAATCTACACTGACACCACGGGTAATAAATGCGCCGCCTGATTCCGCGATCTTTTCCAGGGGGCGCTCGATTCCATCAAAAATATTATTCAGGATTCCGGGGGCCAGAGTGACAGACACTGCATTTCCGGTCGCCACGACCTCTTCGCCGGGGCGTAATCCTGTGGTCTCCTCATAGACCTGAACTGTAGTCAGGTCTTTATCCAGTGCGATGACCTCACCCACCAGCTTTTCTTTGCCGACATAGACCATCTCAGACATACGGAAACCAGTGTTGCCCTTCAAGTAGATGACGGGACCGTTGATTCCGTAAATAGTACCAGTATTAAGCAATTCCGTCACCTCCTAAAAAGATAAACTTATCATATTCATTGCGCAGTGATGTTTTAAAAGAATTATCTATTAAAATGTTGCGGCTTCGGATGACTGCGCGGATTCCGCCCACAAAATTCTCGGCACTGACCGTAAGCCTCACACCGCAGGCGTCCTCTAATTCGGAGCGGCGCAGGTCATCAGAAGGATTGATGTAGATGACCATAGGGTCTCCGGCGGCAAATGAGATCGCCTTCTTGATACACTTGACCAGATAATCTTCATAAGCCTCTGTCTTCATAAATTCCTTGACCAGATCATAGGCTTCCTCGAAGATCTTATCCTTCAATTCCAACTGGATCTTGCCCTGGCGGCGTTTTAATTCCAGCTGTGACTTGGCCATTGCCTGGTTTAACTGCTGTTTGGCGCTGACTGTCTCAGCCTTGATACGGGTCTCAGACTGGCGGAGCGCCTCTTCTTTATGGTCTTGTAATACTTTTTCCAACGCTTCACGGTAGTTGTCAATGATGGCGTTGCCTTCAGTCCTCGCCTCTTCCATGGAGGTTGTCTGTAAGTGTGCGATTTTTTCTTCCAGAGTCAAGAGGGGTACCTCCTTTTTTATAGTTTCAGTCCAATTGCTTCTGTAATATAAGATGTGATAAAGTCCTTTTTACGTCCGGTTCCGTGCCTGTCAGGAATCTCAACCAGAAGAGGCATCTTCCTCTCCAGACGGAATTCATCGATGATGTCGGGGAATTCACGTCCCAGCTTCTCAGTCAGGAGGACGATGCCTACGGTTTTGTCCTGCAGGACGTTCTGAAGGGCCTCATGGAGCTCATCACGTTCATGGACCACAACGCCGTCTACGCCTGCAAGACGCATTCCTGTATAGGTATCAACATTATCACTGATCAGATACATCTTCATCTTACAGTTTACCTAAGATCATGAAGGAGATGATCAGACCATACAGGCAGACACCTTCTGCAAGACCTACGAAGATCAGGGATTTACCAAGCACACTGGAGTCCTCACTGATAGCACCGAGGGCTGCGCTTGCTGCACTTGCCACGGCAATACCACCGCCGATACAGGATAAACCGGTAACCAGAGCGGCTGCGATATAGCCAAGTCCTGTTGCTGTAGAAGCGGCAGCAGCTGCTGCGTCGGCTGCCTCTACTTTGCCGCCGAGCATCATGATCGATGCAATGGCGAACGCACCGAAGAAAAAGAATGCATTCACGCCGATGGTCTTTTTATAGCGCTTCTTGTTCTTTTCCCCGATCAGGTAATATCCGAATGGAATGATGATGCTTAAGATTAAAGCTGCGATAAGAATGATTTTTGTTGCTAAAGTCATAGTTGAGGTCCTCCCTACTTTTTCTTAGTTTTTTTCGATTTTTTTGAATATGGATCAAAAGCTCTTCCGCTTCCTTTATAAAAACGACTGAACATTTCATAATATTCCAGACGAAGTACCTGAATACCAACGATCAGTCCTTCGAAACCGCATACAAATAAGTTTCCGAGTACGATAACTACCCAGTTCGGTGAGCCGCTTTCCGCGCCTGCAAGGATCAGGACGACTTCCATGATCGCCGCATGGCTGACTGCAAATGCACCGATACGCACGAAGGAAAGTGTGTTGGAGAAGTAACTCAGCAGTGTCTCGAACAGTTCGAAAAAGCCCTGTACGAGGAACATTCCTGCCCCCTCCTCCATAGTGTCCGCACGTTTTTGAAGCTTTCTTGTAATAGGTTCCTTGAATAAGATTAACAAAAGTGGAATGCCAAACATCACAGCCATGACGATCCCGCCCGGTGTCTTATGCCCTGTCATAAACAGTACGATAGTTACAACGACAGAAGCGTAAAATACAAATCCGGCAGCACCGTTTGCATCGAACCAGATATTCTCCATATCGTGGCTTCGTACCGCGTTGACGATATGGAGGATCATTGCGATCAGGATCACTCCCATACCAAATGCGACAGCAACAATAAACACCGTGTTCAGCTTTCCGATGAACGGCAGCGTGGTCATATGGTTGATAGGCCTTAACCATAACGGTTTGATGATATCTTCAAATCCGAAGATACTGCCGAACATGAATCCAAAAATCGTGGAGAAGATACCCGCGGTGGCAATAATTCCTGCCAGAGGTGCCTTCTTAAAGTAGTAGATCAGGCCGCCCCCGATCAAAAGCAGAAGCCCCTGTCCCACATCTCCGAACATGACACCGAAAATAAACGAGTAGGTCAGCCCTACAAACACAGTGGGGTCAAATTCATCATGGGAAGGGAGGCCATACATCTGGATGAACATCTCGAAGGGCTTGAATATCTTCGGGTTCTCCAGCTTGGTCGGCGGTTCGCCAAAATAAGTATCATGGTCGTCTTCGACAACGACAAAGACCTTGTCATCGTCCTTGATCTCATTGATAAACTTCTCAATATCGTCCTCGGCCATCCAGCCGCAGAGGATGTAGTAATCTTCCTTTTTATCCTCCATGCGGGCCGCCATCTTGCGGACATCAAAGTTATTTGCCAGTTCTTCCAGCCGGTTCTTTGCCGCGATCAGCTGCGGGGCGCGCCCGGCGAGCATCTCGCCTGCCTCTTTATCCAGGTTCTCGATCTCCTGGTTCGCGTTATAGATCTCCTTTACGATCTTGCGGTACTCCGCTTCAGGAGTCCCCCGGAATTCTGACGGAAGTTCGATCTTTTCAAAATGCAGAGACCGGAAAACGGCATCTACCTTCTGAGCCTCACCAGGGGAAACAAAATAAGCTCCGTAGACAAAGCTGTCATCCCGTTCACCTTCCACAAAAATGGCCCCCAGATCATCCATCAGGTATTTCTCCATCTTGTGGTAGAATTCAACGGCGATCCTTCCGAACCGGTAAGTAATATACTTGTACTGTAAGATCCTGCTCAATTCACAGTCCAGAGGACGGAAGGGGGCGATGATCTGCTGTTTCTTATGCAGCTCGTCGATCTTCCTTTTTAACTTATCCTTCTTGTCCTGCAGCTCCATGTAGTCCTGGTTGGCTTTGCGGACGACTTCGAACATGTCATCCAGGCCCAGGGAATTATCTGGCTCCACTTCATCGGCATTCTGCAGATATCCCACAAATTGTATCGCCTTATTCAGTGCATCGCGGTAAGGGTTGATCTCCACAAAAGGCCTTAAGTTATCCACTGTCTTTAACTCTGATAGGGCAGATTCAAGCTGAATCTCATATCGCGACAGGTAGAGGTCCGTAACGCGGTCAATGTCATTGCGGGGGCCGGAGATGTTGATAAATTTCATTTTCACTATCATTGCGTTCTACCTCCAACGTACGCTAACGTCTCGCCGGGTGTAAGGCCGTAGCGGATACATTCCATAGCGGTCGTCAGCTTTTTAAGCTCTTCTTCCTTTAAAAATAAAAACGTATTGATCGTGGCGATGGAGTAAGGATTGCGTCTCCTGTCCACGGTATAGAGATGATAAAGGCATTCTGCGTACATCTGCTCGATCGTAAGCTTCTGGGCAAAATCATAGTGCCGCGAATAGGAGGTCTTCCTCATGGCCGCGTAAAACTCTTCTTTATTAGAAGATTCAACCAGCTCCTTGATCAGCTCCATAGAAACCTTGTAATGGATCGGAACAAGCAGCGAATAAATATCCGCAGGCGCCATCTCATAATATCTCTTGGCCCGGTAGATCCACTGGAGGTTCAGCAGGTCGATCTTGGAACCGCAGTCCCGGGTGAAGATCTCCAGTTCCTTCTTCTTTAATACCTTTTTCCTTTCCTTCCACAGAGAAGAAAAGTAATACAGATCCAATGTCAGGTCATAGTCAAATAAAGTGACTGACTGACTGTCACGCAGCTTCTTAAGAGGCTCGTAATACTCCGTGCCTTTCAAGTTCTCAACCAGCTCATCTGTCGTCCTTGAGGTGATCAGCTTCTCGATGGAGATCTGGGAATACCGGTCAAAAAACGGCTTTTTATAGTTGAGATCAAAGGGCTCGGCATAATGATTGATCACGATACGGAAACAATAGTTAATCAGATCAATCTCATAACGTTTGATATATAAGTGCAGGAATTTGCGCTGCTCCAGACTGCAGAAACGGTAGATCTTCGTGTAGTCCTGATAGAGCGACTGGATCAAAACCTTCTCTATGTCGCCGCGGTGAAGCCTGGTCTCGTCGATCTCATCCAGTACATCTGCATAGGCAGAGTTCTCCATCAGATAAGAAACGACTTCCGGTACATTGTGGAGATTGGCGATCTCTTCGAATTGTTCCGGCTTCAAAAGCTTGGCCTCCATAGCACGGATCTTGGTCACGATCCCGCTGTAAACAAGTAGATTCCCCATAAACTATACCTCTGTGATCCGTTTTAAAATATCCTGCGCATATTGGGTATGCTTCTCTTCATACTCTTTTTGCAGTGCCTTGATAGAGTCGCTGTTGGCCCCGGTCTGGCTGTCCAAAAGCCTGGTGGTGCTGCTCTCCAGCTCATCGCGGATCTTTTTGATGCGGTCCTGGGTCTTTTCCTCCAGGTCTTCATCGAACCTGCGTCGGGCTTCATCGTATTCCTTATCCAGAACCGATTTTTGAGCTTCAGCGTGTTCTACGATGGCGGCAGCGGCAGATTCTATTTCTGATAATTTCTTTACAATAGAGTCCATTTTTTGCCTCCTGTGATTCGTTGATAGTAGTTGTATCTATAATACACCTTTTCGCGAAAAAAGCAAGTTACAGAGGTGACATTGAGCCGGTATGACTTGAATAGTTACAACTTTTATTTGATGTTTTATGCCTCTGTATGATATGATATTCCGTAGAAAAATTTGAGTTTTCTACAGCAAGTGGATTGATTTTTTGCTGTACTGTATTATACTTACCATAAATAGAAATAAAACACACAAATTGGGGAAGTAAAATAAAAAGGAGTTATAAAGTATGAGATTGAGAAATATTCCACGTGCAGAGGGCACGATCCAGTCACACAAGACCGTGATCAAACGTCCGGAAGCACAGAAAGGCTGCTGGAGCCAGGTGTTTGGCAATAAAAACCCGATCCATATCGAGATCGGTATGGGAAAGGGGCAGTTTCTTCTGAATATGGCAGCGAAACACCCGGAGATTAATTTCGTCGGTATCGAGCGTTATACCAGTGTCCTGCTTCGTGCAGTAGAAAAATTTGACACAGAAGAGTTTCAGATGTTGGAAAATGTTCGTTTTGTCTGTATGGATGCGAGGGATATCGAGGACGTATTTGCGCAGAATGAGGTAGGGAAGATCTATCTGAATTTCTCAGATCCGTGGCCCAAGGCACGCCATGCAAAAAGACGGCTGACCTCTGCGGAGTTCCTGGCGCGGTATGAGAAGGTACTCGTACCCGGAGGAAGGGTGGAATTTAAGACGGATAATACCGAGCTGTTCAACTTTTCATTGGAACAGGTAAGAGAGTCAGGATGGCTTTTGGAGCATTATACATATGACCTTCATCACCATGAGATCATGAACGAGGGCAATGTGATGACAGAGTATGAGGAAAAATTTTCGGCAAAAGGAAACCCGATCAATAAGCTGATCGCAGTAAGAAAGTAAGGGACATCAAAGATGTGAATGGAGTAACGTAAGGCGGGAAAGGCCGGCGTTCCCATTCACATTTTTTTTCTCTTTTCATATGATAAGTGTGAGGAGATCTATTTCTCAATAGGAAGCTCTTTTATTACGATGTGGGCAGGAGGCAGGATATGAAAGGCAGAGGATGGAAGGATTATGTTTGCCACAGGATGTATTGCAGGCCGGATCTGAACCGGAAGCTGATGTGCCTGAAGCGTTCGTTCGATGAGGTATGTGAATTTTTAAATAACGGGAACTGCCGTGGGTAATAGGATGAAAGAATGGAAAGAGAAAAGTAGGTGTCTGCTATGAAGATCAGAGTAACACAAGAGAATTATCCGCAGGAGGTATTAAGTTCTAAACTTCCTGTCTTAGTGGAGTTTTTTGCCGCATGGTGTGCAAAGTGTGCCATGATGGCAGATATCGTGGATGAACTTGCAGATAAGTACGATGGCCGGGTCAAGGTGTGCCAGATCGATATTGATGAAAGCGAAGATCTTGCCGCAGAGTTTGAAATAGAGATCGTACCTACCTTTGTACTGTTTCGGGCGGGTGAACCCGTGTCGGCGGCTGACGGAGTGCTCGATAAATGGGTGCTGGCGGAGATGATGGAAGCTTAAAAAACATAAATACCAAATATAGAGGCGGCGGTATTCTCAATGTTCTGAGTGATACCGCCGTTTTTGTGATATAGGAAACTACGCTCCTTATATCGCAAAAAAATATAAGCGGGATACGCAGCTTCTGCTTTTTAATTTATAGAGAAACGGGAAAAGCTTTCCCCTCATATGCCCCCTCAAGAATATCAAGATATTCCCGGCCGAAAAGGTCAACGTAATCCCTGACAGCATCCTTTACAGCATTTTTTCCGTCTTCCCCAAGTTCCTCTACTAAAGTGCTGCCAAGCGTATATAAAATGTGTGCGGTATGAAAGGTAAAGTTCTTTACGCAGGACAGACCGAGCTCTTCTCTTTTCTCTGCCAGAAGACGGGTATCCTCCTGGGTCAGCGGATACTCCCAGTCAAATTCGCAGCGCTCTCCTCCCCAGCTTAACGGGTCTGTCAGGAGTGTGCAGGTCAGATCAGAACGAAATCCCTGATAAACGGCTTTGTCTACATTCACACAGTAATATTTCCCATATTCTAATAAACCATGTTTTTTCCAGGCATCACACCAGGCGCATTTGGAAACATAGGTCTGGAATGTGGGCTCGGTGCGAAGAGTCCCGGCATCTATCTGTCCAGGATAGTCCGGCACCCATTCTCCGTAGGCCTGGCTGGTCATCGTATTTAAAGGGTCGTTGTGTGCAAGTGCATTCTGTGCCATGCGCCTTCCGCGTTCATTGCCGTACGTTGTCATACCTGCCAGGATGGCATCCCGGCCTTTGTCTCCATTTTGTAAAACAGCATGCTTGGCGAGAAGAGCAAAAAGGGTGGCGTGGTGCTCGATCGTGCATGAGATAGGGGATGTAGTAGTCATGTGGGCCTCCTTAGTGGCTGAAACAGCCTTGAATTTCATAAAAAGTTGATTTCTATGGTGTGAATTATGATTAAGAAAAGTATAGCACGGGGAGATATGAGGGTGCAACAGACTGGAGGGATGAAGGCAGAAAAGATATAAGTTTACTTTTTTTACTATTAAGTTTCAGTTGCTTATTTTTGATTTACATTTAAAATAAAAATTAGAAGCTAAACAGCTGATTGGAGAGATGTATGATGAGAAAAAGACATGCCCCTTTAAAGTTAAAGACGATCCTGATTATTTTAACAGCAAGTATTATTATCTGCACACTGGGAATCAGCGGGATCATTTCATTTCAGATGTTCGAAAAATTGATCGTACAGAAGATTTCTAATTCCCGGGTAGATGTATTAAGCCAGATATCTGAGAAGGTCTCTACGATCAAATCGAATGCCCAGATGTTGTCCAACCTGTATTTTTATAATGAAAATCTTACAGATCTATATCATGAAGGCAGTTATACAAAAGCGGAGAAGGAGCAGATACAGGAGAATTTTAAGAGTATAGAAAATATGACAGGGATGACCCAGGCAGCCACAGGACTTGAGTTCTACTACACATTTCTGATGGAAAACGGATATACCTACAGCTCGGATCCAAACACCCGGATGCAGTCATTGGCTGATTACAGGAATAAGCTGTGGTTTTTAGATGTCATGAAGGAAAAAGAGAAATGGATCTCAACATATGACGACATAAGGGGGAAAAGCGTTATTTCAATTGCGCGGACCATGTCAGATCAGGATGGGAATTTTATTGGCCTGTTCTTATTTAATATTTATGAGCATAATTTCAGCCAGGTGTTCGAATCGCTGTCGGATCAGAATGATATTTATATCGTTGACAGCGATGGAAATATCGTATCCCACAGAAATAAGGAGCTGATCGGTATCCGTTTTTATGATATGGATGTGATGAACCAGATGTTTCAGCATCAGAATTACAACATCATCGAGAAAAGTCAGAAGCAATATCTGTTTTCTGTATTTAAGAATCAGGAATTAAACTGGATGCTGGTGGAGGAGATCCCTCTGGAGCTGCTTTTGGGGGAGGTACAGACCATACGCAGACGGATGGTATTGATCGGATTGGCAATCTTTGCAGTCAGCATGCTGATCTGCCTGTACATATCACAGAGGACGGCAAGACCTCTTAGGGAATTAGTACACGAGCTGGAAAAGGTGGGAAGGTCAGAGAAAAATGAGCAGAAGTTTGAAGTATCAGGATGGCGTGAGATCAATACGATCTGCGAGGAATGTAATTATATGAATCAGAGAATCCGAAGCCTCGTGACCGCGATCAAGGACTCAGAAAAGAAGAAGCGGGCCGCGGAGATGGGCTTCATGCAGTCCCAGATGAGTCCCCACTTTTTATATAATACCCTGTTTTCTATCCGATGCCTGGTGGACATGGGAGAGAAAGAGGGGGCCATCGGAATCATTGATGCATTCACCTCTATTTTGAAATACATCTTGTCTTATAAGAGTGAGTTTGTGGATGTGTCACAGGAAATTAAGTTTTTGGAGGACTATTCTGTGCTGCAGAAGTATCGGTACGGGGAACAATTTTCCCTGCAGATACAGTGCCCGCCTGAATTATATCAAAAAAAGGTACTGCGGATGATTTTGGAACCGCTTGTGGAGAATTCATTGTTCCATGGTTTGGATGACGAAGTGGATTCCATCCATGTCACGGTAAGCTTTCAGATCGAAGAGAATGATATGGTCATTACAGTTACAGATGACGGCGTGGGATTTACGGATGAGAATTTTATGAAGCTGAGCAGGAGGATCCGCTCAGGGGAGCAGTCTAATATGATCGGCATGAATAATATCAGGGAGCGTCTCAAAATGACCTTTGGGAAGAAGTATGGTCTGAGCATTGATACAAATTACAATGATGGTGCCAGGATTTTTGTGAAAATGCCAGTCATAGATTAATCCCATGGAGCAGGCAGCTCATGAAAGAAGCAGTGAGATGGATTTAGAATATCCGTTTTGACTTATGGCGGTATGGAAAGGATGAGATTATGAAGATACTAATTGTGGATGATGAACTTCCGATTCGTGAATGGCTGAAAATGTCCATGGTGAATCTGGAGGGTGAGGAAAGCGAGGTAAATACGGCCTCGAATGGGAAAGAGGCATGGGAACAATTTGGCAGGTGGCTGCCGGACATGGTGATCACAGATATTAAGATGCCCAAAATGGGAGGACTTGAATTATTGCAGCGGATAAAAACAGCGCATCCGGATACCTATGTGGTTATGCTGACCTCGTATAGTGAATTTGAATATGCACGGGAGGCAATCAAATATCAGGCAAATGAATATGTACTGAAAAATGAGATCACGGCTGATATTTTAAAGCAGATCCTGCACAATTACAGGGAGAATAGGAAGGAAAGGGGGGAGCCAAGGAAAACGCAGTATATAAAGTCTTGGATCGAAGACCCCGGGAAAACGGAGGCTTTTCCGATCGGATCAAAGGAAGGTGCTCATATTTTTGCTATTGCATATGAAGAGAAAGAGCCGCTAAATGAAGTGTTTGACAGTTATCTGAACACTTTTGTTCTGCAGATAGAACATGCCTGTTATGAGAAGGATATTTCCGTCTGGGTGTGCAGTTATAAAGACCGCCATTCAGCGGGAGCGTGCTTTGGAGAGGCAATGTCATTCTGTCAGGACATCGCGGTTTTGAAGGATACTGCCATCGGTTTTTCCGGATTTGGCACGAATGTGATTGAGGCATGCAGACGGGCCAGAATGGCGTTAAACCTTAAATTTTATGAGCCGCATCAGAATATTCTTATGTACAGGGAGGAAACTGGCAGCATAGAGAAGATAAAGGGGATCCGAAAAAGCATCGTTTCTATGGTCCATAAAGAGCGCCAGGAGGAAGCCCGGGAGTATATCATAGACCTGTTTCGGGTATTGGAAAAGGAACAGATTCTGGATCTGGTGGAGGTGAAGGAGCTTTTCGGGGATATCGTAGATGCATATAAGGTGTCTAAGATGGAATTTGCAGGCCATGAACTGGAGGAGCTGTGCAGCCAGGTAAAAGACAGTATTTCAGATGCAGAGAGTTTAGAGGAGCTTAAGACGAGGATAGATACATTTCTTAAGGAGCTTAAGGGGACAATGGTCATAGGTGAAAAAGCCTACTCTGGTTATGTGAAATCAGCGATCGCCTATGTTGTGAACAATTATGACTCCATAGGCTCCTTAACAGAGGTAGCAGATTACGTTAATATTAACACAGAATATTTCTGCCGGCTGTTCAAGGCAGAAACCGGGGTAACCTTTAACAGTTATTTGACAAACTACAGGATACAAAAGGCTGTGGAGCTGCTTTCAAAAACGGAGCTTAAGGTGTATGAAGTGGCTGAAAGAGTTGGGTATTCTAATCTGTCCTATTTTTCCAGAGTGTTCAAAAAGGTGACCGGAGTAAACCCATTCTTTTATAAAAATTGACAAAATATCAATATTGTGCAAAAAATTCTGATAAGCTGCAGCAGGGATGTCAGAAAAGTACAATTTACTAACAGTTTTGTGCATTTGTTTTTCTAAAGGATCTAGTAAGATATGATTAGAGGCAGGGAGAGAAGATGAAGAAAAAAGTACTGTTAATAGGTATCGTTATCCTGATGATCGGTGTATCTGCGTGCAGCAGTGCCACGCATACAGACAAGGGCAGGCAGAAGGGCGGCAGAAGTAAACAGACTCTGACACCGCTTCGGGTAGCAGTACAGCCGTATTATATCAGTTCTCCGATCGGATATATTATGGAACAGGGGCTGGATGAGGAATTCGGGTTGAAATTGATCCCTGTTAAGTACCCGTCCGGTGCGGAGCAGATCATGGACATTGAGAAGGATCAGTATGATGTGGCTACTTCGGGTGCGGCATTTCTATATTCTCTCGTGGAAAATAAGGGTGTTGTTATTGGAGAGCATATCTGTTCTACAGGCGGAGATGCAGTTTATGTAAGAAATGACAGCAGCATATTAGATATAAAGGGATTTAATCCCACATATCCCGAGGTGTACGGTGATTTAGAAACTGTGCGCGGGAGAAGGATTCTGATGAAGGTAAATACGACCCAGCAGTATCTCGGAATGAAATGGCTGGAATCAGTCGGTGTGAAAAAAAGCTTGGTGAAGCTGTCTTATGGCACATTTGAGGGGAATTATGAAAGCTTTTTGGAAGGAGAGGGTGATGCTATTGTACTCAGTGCCCCTTATTCTTACCGGGCTGAGAGGGAAGGCCTTAAAAAGACAGCAGATGCAGAGTCGCTTCATACAGAGATTTATGAGGTGATCCTGGCTACAAAAGAGGCTCATAAAGAAAAAAGGGAGATTCTTGTCCGTTTTATGGAATGCCTTTTATATGCAAATGAAATACTGGAATCCGATCAGGATGAGAAGCTAAAAGCAGCCGGGGACTGGTACAAAGGACAGGGACAGGAGGTTTCCGGCGCTGATCTGAAAGCAGAGTGCGCAGATAAGCTTCTGGTCACACGGCAAAACTACGATATTGATAAATTCGGGGATTTTGAATTAAAGTATGCCGAATATATGGCGGCGATCGGGAATATCCCTCCCATCGGGCTTTCAAATGTGGAGGATAATGTTGACAGGGAGTTATTTCAGGAGGCTTTTGAGGGGCGGAAGAATTAAACAAGAATGGTCTTGTTTAAAATAAAAGAAAGAGAAAAAGGAGAAAAGGGTATGAAGAAAAGAGTTTTAGCAGGTTTTCTTACGCTGGCTTTAGCACTCACCATGGTAACCGGCTGCCAGTCTGGAGGGGAAACGGAGAACAAAAAGGAAGCAGCTAAGTCTGAGGATTCAAAAGGCAGCACCGATCCCGGAGAGCTTCAGGTGATCAGGGTAGCGGTACAGCCATATTATATCAGTTCCCCGATCGGCTATATCATGGACAATAAGCTGGATGAGGCGAATGGCTTTAAGATCGAGCCTGTCATGTTTCCGACAGGAGCACCCATGAACGAGGCCATCGCATCCGATTCTTATGATGTAGCAACCATTGGCGGAGCGTTTGTATTTGGAGTGGCGAACTTCGATGCACATGTCATTGCCAGCCATATCAACGGAACCGGCGGTAATGAGATATGGGCTTACAAGGATTCTGCACTGGCAGGGGTAAAAGGAGTCAATCCGGATTATCCGGAGGTACTTGGTTCCCCGGAGACGGTAAAAGGGACAAAGATCGTGCAGACGACCGGAACGACGGGACAGCTTGCAGTGACAAAATGGCTGGAGGCGATCGGTGTGCCTGAGACGGATGTGCAGATGGTTCATATGGAATTTGCACAGTGCTATCAGGCCTTTAAAGGCGGACAGGCCGATGTGGCTGCCCTTACTTCCCCGTACTGTTTCCAGACAGATGACACCATGGTGAAGGTGGCAGACTTAGAACAGCTGGGACTGCAGCTTTATGAGGAGATCACGATCACAGACAAAGCATATAATAATCCGGATATTAAGGCAGTCATTCCTGCATTTTTGAAAACGCTTTACCAGGCAAATGATGAGCTGGAGGCAGATCCTCAGAAGAAGTTCGAGGCTGTTAAAAAATGGTACAACGAAAACGGCGGCTCGGCTACAGACGAGGACATCCAGGCAGAATGCGATCTGAAGCCTTTCGTGACAACAGAAGAAGCAAAAAAATTGAAACTTGGAGATTATGAAGCAACCTATGCTGAGTTTATGGTATCACAGGATAAGCTGGACAGTGACAAGGTGGAGACGGTAAAGAAAAATACCACGTCAGAGTTCCTTGATGAAGCACTGAAATAGGACATAAGTAAGGTGCTGCTGCAGAGACAGCCCGGGGCAGGGGATGTACTTTGCGGCAGCCCTATGAAGGTAGAAAGAGAGAAATGAGGATATGAAGAGAAACAAAAAGTATATGGTGATCTCAGCAATTTCCATGGCCTGCTTTTTCGTCGTATGGGAGCTGGTCACAGATGTGTTCCATCTGTTTCCGGTATATTCAATGCCCAGTCCGATCAAGACATTTCAGGCATTCTTTATAAAGCTTATGGATCCCTCACCGGATGGCTCTGTTCTTATGGTTCATGTGGCGGCCAGCCTGCAGGTGGCTCTGACAGGTTATATTCTGGGTGCCGCAGTGGGGATTCCTATGGGGATTCTGATGGCATGGTATAAGCCGGTCGACTTGTTTATCAAGCCGATCTTTGATCTGATCAGGCCGATCCCTCCTATCGGATGGGTTCCGATCATGATCCTTCTGCTGGGAATCGATCTCAAGTCAAAGGCTATGGTCATCTTCGTATCGGCAGTCATTCCATGTATCATTAATTCTTATTCAGGGATCAAACAGACGAGTGAAGTACATATCAATGTGGGCAAGACATTTGGACTGACAAAATTTGAGATTCTCAAAAAGATCGCGATACCAACTGCGCTTCCAATGATTTTTACAGGCCTGAGAGTTTCCCTTGGAGTGGCATGGATGACTCTGGTAGCCGCTGAATTGGTGGCAGCAACAAAAGGGCTTGGATATATGCTCCAGATTGCCCGGACGATCGGACGACCGGATATCATCGTGATGGGAATGCTTGTGATCGCCGGGGTCGGAGCGGTCTTAACAGGGACACTGGAATTTTTGGAAAAGAAGTTTGTGAGGAGGTAGAAGATGAAGACAAAGGAAAAAAGTCTTGCCCTGGGTGTTGGGGCAGCGGCGGTTCTAAGCGTTTTTTTAGTATGGTACTTTGCGGCCTCCTATACAAAGGTATCGCTGTTCTTCCCAACTCCACAGACTGTATTTACCAAATTTATGGAGTCACTGCGCGTGCCGATCGGGAAGTATACCCTTCAAATGCATGTATTGTATAGCCTGAAACGAGTTTTTATAGGATTTGGACTGTCTTCAGTGACCGGAATTATCCTGGGGGTTGCCATGGGGTATTCTCAAACGGTGAACGCGATAGTTAGGCCGATCTTTAACATTATCCGGCCAATTCCGGGGCTTGCATGGATCCCTCTTGCAATCCTCTGGTTTGGGATCGGAGAGACGACCAAGTATTTTATTATCTTCATGGGCGGCTTTGCGAATATTGTTTTGAATTCCTACGATGGTACCAATAAAGTGAATCCGACATTAGTGGGGGCAGCAGAGCTTCTTGGGGCAAATAAATTTCAAATTTTTACGAACATTATCCTGCCGAGTGCCACACCGTATATCTTTGCGGGGCTTCAGGTTTCCCTGTCTACATCCTGGATGGCAGTTCTGGCGGCAGAAATGATCAGTTCCTATGAAGGGGCGGGCTGGATCATTAACATGGGAATGAATTCAGGAGATACAGTACTGATTCTGGTAGGCATGATCTCTATTGCTGTAATCGGGTTTGCGTTGGCCAATATTATGAGAGTTTTAGAAAGGAGATTGTGTTCATGGACGGAAAGGGGAAAATAACAGTCAGGTGTAAAGATCTCTGTAAAACTTTTTATGCAAAAAACAGAAAACAGGACGAGGTGAATGAGGTCATAAGGGATCTGAACCTGGAGGTCCGGGAAAATGAGTTCTTAGTCCTGTTCGGCCCGGGACAATGCGGAAAAACAACCATCTTAAACCTGATGGCCGGGCTCGTAGAACCTACATCGGGAGAGCTTGAGGTAAATGGAAAAAGGGTGAACGGTCCCAGCAGCGACAGAGGGATGGTTTACCAGACAACGGCACTTTTTCCATGGATGAGTGTCATGAAAAATGTATCTTTTGGCCCAAGGATGCAGGGCGTAAAGAAAGAGGAATGGAAGAAAAGGGCACAGTATTATATTGATCTGGTGGGACTGACGGGATTCGAGGACAGCTATCCGGTAAAGCTTTCAGGAGGAATGCAGCAGCGTGTGGGGATCGCAAGGGCATACTGCAATAACCCGGATGTCATATTCATGGATGAACCGTTCGGACATCTGGATGCACAGACCAGATATCTGATGGAGGAGGAGATCGAGAAGATCTGTTCGAAAGAGAAGCGTACCGTTGTTTTTGTTACGAATAACGTTGAGGAAGCGATTTATCTGGCAGACAGGATCGTCGTTCTGACAGATATGCCTGCAGCAGTTAAGAAGGAATATATCATTGAACTTCCGCGGCCGAGAGACTATACAAGCAAAGAATTTCTGGCATTGAGGGAAGAGATCACGCAGTGCGTAGAGGTGAACGGGCCCGAAAAGGAGGCTGGCAATGGAAATGAATGAGAAAAGGGTAAAGGTGGAAGTTAAGGATCTGACCAAGGCATTTGGAGACCTGCTTGTCTTGGACAATATTTCCTTTCATGTATATAACGGGGAGTTTCTTTGTATCGTAGGACCGACCGGCTGTGGGAAAACAACATTTTTAAATTCACTGACCAAGGTTTACGATATTAATAAAGGGAGCATCAAGGTAGATGGGGAGGACATCCATCCTAAGAAGCACAATCTGGCCTATATTTTCCAGGAATATTCCACGATGGAATGGCTGAATATCCAGGAAAATGTGGAATTTGGACTGAAGGCGAAGCGGTTTCCCCCTGACAAGCTAAAGGAACGCTCCGATTATGTGATCAAGATGGTGGGGCTTGACAAATACCGTAATTATTATCCCAGCCAGCTTTCTGCAAGTATGCTGCAGAGAGTGGTGATCGCCCGGGCGTTTGCGATAGAGCCGGACCTTCTTCTGATGGATGAACCATATGGACAGCTGGATCTGACCTTAAAGTATAAGCTGGAGGATGAACTGCTGAAAATGTGGGAGGAGGTCAAAACAACCGTATTGTTTATAACTCATAATATCGAAGAGGCTGTGTATCTGTCTGACCGGATCATCGTCTTGACAAATAAGCCGACCCATATTAAAACAGAGATCATCAATGACCTCCCGCGTCCAAGAAAGGTATCAGACCCGGAATTTGTTGCGCTTAGAAATAAAGTAACGGATCTGATAAAATGGTGGTAAATATGGAGAAATATAATCTGATCATTATAACACCGGACCAGATGCGTGCCGATTATCTGGGATGCTACGGTCATGAGAGCATTGGCACAAAGCATATTGATGCACTGGCAGAAAGAGGGGTGCGCTTTCAAAATATGTACTGTGCCGCCCCGCTCTGCGGACCGAGCAGGTGCAGCTTTGCTACGAGCACCTATTTTTCGGAGCATAACCACAGGAATTACTGGTCCACAATATCGCCGGCCGTACCGAATATTGTTACATCGCTGAAACAGGCTGGGTATACAACCGGGATGTTTGGAAAAAACCACCTTTTCACATACTCCGAGCTTCCGAAGCTGTGGGATGCGCTGGATGAAGTCTGTCTCGGCAATTATGACGGGCATCCCCAATATGAGCATTCTTATTCATCCTTTACATTGGAAACGGAGCATCCTTTCAACATTACCCACAGACTGACGACAGAAGCCATTCAGTTTGTGGAAAACAATCGGGAAAAACCATACCTCCTGTGGATAAACTATCAGGATCCGCATCCGGCGTTTTGCTGTCCGCCTCCTTATGATACGATGTTTGACCCGGATGAGATTGAAATTCCGGTCACCTTTAGAGGCTATGATAAGGACAGTCAGCCGGTGAAGAATGAGGTGTTCCGAAAACATTCTGAAATGGACCGCTGTGCGGATGAGGACTTGAAAAAGGCGATCGCACACTATATGGGGCAGATCCGTTATGTGGATGATAATGTAGGAAGGCTTGTGGAAGCCTTAAAAGCGAATGGACAGGATAAGAAGACTGTGATCTTATTCTTCTCCGATCATGGAGAACTGCTGGGCGATTATGGCATGACCCATAAGAATCCAACATTTTATGAATGCCTGTCTCATATTCCGGCAATTTTGGTGCATCCTGACGGAAAATGGAAGAATACAGTTTTTGCAGGGTTGACAGAGGAGGTGGATATGGTGCCCACTCTGCTGGATATCCTGGGAGTTCAGATCCCGCCTACCATGACAGGCAGATCCTGGGCGGATGCGCTTGACAGAGGGGATGACAGCGGGAGAGAGACGATCCTGTGTGAAGCCGGGGGAGGCTGCCCGACTTACAAAGAACCGATTCCGGGATTTACATTGACGGCGCCCCATGCACCGACTTCATTCGGCCCGGGTGCCATGATAAGAAAGGGGAGCTTTAAGCTCTCTGTATATGCAGATGACAGGGCGGAGCTATATGATCTGAATTCCGACCCGCATGAACTGAAAAATCTATATCAGGATGAGGCATACGCAGAGGTTAGAAATGACCTGACAACGCTTTTGCTAAAGCGGGTCATGAGTGTGAAGGTAAGGGACATCCATAAGCTGGAATGGGATTACCCACAGTATCCCCACGATGTCAGATTTGAGCCGCTGGAATCCTTTGGCGCTGTGCTTGAGGATATCAGGGCAAGCGGGGAATATGGAGATCATTGAAGCTGACAGCAGGAATATATGGAGGACGCAAAATGCAGGCGTCCTCCGCATTTTCTATATTGCCTGAGATTCCCCGTTTATGCGGTATTACGCCAGCTTTTATGGAAGCATAGCAGTGGAATCTTTCAGGCTGGAAGGCAGGAAATTGAATGAATTTACAAAAAAATAAAAAAATTTTAAAAAAGGGGTTGCATTTTCCCGAAACATTAGATATAATATCACTTGCGTCAAGGAAATAAAGACGCAAACAAAATAAGGCTTGCGCGATTAGCTCAGTTGGTAGAGCACCTGACTCTTAATCAGGGTGTCCAGGGTTCGAACCCCTGATCGCGCATCGAAGCACTGTTTTCGTGGAGTTGGAGTCACGGGGACGGTGTTTTTTTCGTTTATTTGCTATTTCACCGCCCGAAACTCTCCGGGAGTGATTTTTTTCTTTAAATATCCGGATAAAATTCGTTTCATTATGGATTCCCACCAATATTTCAATTTTATATACAGGAGTGGATGTCTGCATCAGCAGTGATTCTGCAGTTTAAAAGGCTGCCTGGCAGAGTGAAAAGAGGCAAATTTGGAACAAATGCACACAAATTGCAGGTATTATGATATAATTTTATGCAATAAGCCTGTGATGAGATTTCCAGGCCGGAGAGAGGATAAAGAGGATGAAGAGAAGAGGTATGCGGATAGCGGCTTTGACAGTTTTTATGGCTATGCTGCTCGGCGGATGCAAGGGAAGTTCAGATCCTGATTCCCTTAAGATCAAGGAAACAAAAAAAGAAAAAACTGTGCTGACAATGTTTCTGCCCATAGATGGGACCGGACAGGCAGTATCGACATATCGGAATGCCATTTCAGATTATAATAAAGCACAGGAAGAGGTAGAGATCAGGGTTGATGGGATCGCCACGGGAGACGGTTTTAATGAGGCTCTGGAACGTAGATTAGAGGAAGGCGGGGAAGGTGCAGATCTTTTTGTGGTCAATGCAGACAGAGTGAAGGATCTGTATGCAGAAGGGTATTTTATGGATCTGGGCAGCCTGCCTGTGTATGATCAGCTGAGTGAAAGTGCGAAGATGCAGTCTAAGGTTGGTGATATTGTATACACTGTTCCGCTGCAGATGACCGCATATGGTCTTTATGTGAATGTAGGGAGATTGAAGGAATTTGATTTGGAGGTACCCAAAAACCGGGAGGAGTTTCTGCATTGCTGCCAGGTTCTTAAAGAAGGCGGGATCACTCCGATCGGTCTGAACCGGTGGTATGCATTGACAACATATACCATGGGTGTGGGACTTGCACCGATTTATCAGGCAGAAAATAAAGAGGAGATCCTTGCCGGATTAAATGACGGCAGTGTGAAGATAGGAGATTATATGGTCGAGGGCTTCCGTTTTTTCCAGGAGCTGGTACAAAAGGGATATTACGGGGACAACATCACCGCTGAGGAGACGGATAAGATCAAAGCCGGTGCAGAGGGGATCGAGAAGTTTAGAAACGGAGAGAACGTTTTTTTAGCCTCTCCTCTCGGAAGTGAGAAATATATTGACGATGTGGACAACGGAGAGATCGAATTTGTGCAGACAGGCTTTCCGGTACTTTCCGATGGCTCTGTCTGTATTCCGGCGGCAGGGGCCAGACTTTGTGTCAATGCAAAGGGAAAGCATGCCAAAGAGGCCTATGAAGCAGCAGAATATCTGACGACGATGAAATTTCAGGAGCTGGCAAGGTCAGACAGCGGTTATCCGTCTGCCATAACGGGAGACAAAAAGAAAGAGATTGATGAAAGATGTAGCGATTTGTATGAGAAATCTTTGGAAGCAGGGCAGATCCCCATCGAGGATATGTCTCTTAGCTTTACCTATTGGGATACAATTCGTGAGCTGTGCTTAAAGGTGATAGACGGCATGACACCCGAGGAGGCAGCAGAGGAATATAATCAGATTCAGGCAGCACAGATTGAGGAAAATCTTTCCTAGAAAAGTGCAGGAGAAATAGCAGTGGAAAAAGTAGTGGAAAACGCAGAGGGGAATACCAGAAGATACCGCAGAGGCAGGATCGCCCTGATCATAACATCGGTTGTTTTTGTCATATTGGCTGCCGTGATCAGTACCAATCTGGTAAACAGGATCCGGGAACGAGTCAGAAGCACGTCTGTCCAGGTCATCAGTGAGCTGACTGACAACAAGGCGAAGATACTGGTGGGCATTTTAGAAGAGACAGAGGATGCCTTGTCTGCCCATTCTAAATATCTGGGAGATGAGAAGGATCCCGCTCGCAGAGTTCAGATCACGGAGCAGTTCCAGGCGACGCATTCCATGGAGGCTCTGGCTGTCAGGGATGCCGACGGAAATGATATTTATGGAAATGTAGATGAGATGTGCCTGAATGGAATTCCGGAGGAATTTGAGAAGTCACTTCGTTTGGAACCTTCAGAGGTTATATGGGATACCGCACTTGATCCAAGCGGGCGCCGCATGATTTTATTTGGCGTGTCCATACCGGGAGGGGGCAGTATCTATGGGTCATTGGGGGCTGAAAGCCTGGAAAATGCTTATGGAGAAACGACTTATGTGGATGAAGGATATAGTTATATTGTAAAAAAGGATGGGGAGATCGTCCTTCCTCCTATTCGTTACAGCTATGAACAGATCTATATGAACATGGGGAATCTTTTAAAGAATAACGGAAATGAGAAGGAAAAAGTGGAGGCCTTCATGGAAGCGCTTGACAGCAGGAAGTCAGGATCTGTTGTCTTCTCCTTTGATGGGAAGGAGCAGTTGATCTGTTTTGAACCTCTGACAGTGGATAAGGCGTGGCAGATCATTACGGTTGTGCCGTTGAGTGCAGTGGAGTCAGATGGGCACCAGATCATCAGGATGTCTGTGTACATGGCCGCAAGTATTGTAGTGGCACTTGTTTTAGTTTTGATCTTCGGAATCTCAATTTACTTTTTTACCCAGCGGAAACAGAAGGAAAATGATAAGTTTCTCAGACGGATCTATCAGGCTATCTCAGAGAATATCGACACTGTCATTTTCATTTTGGATGAAGCTTCGTCCACTCTGGATTATGTTTTTGAAAACAGTCAGCGGATATTAGGCATAGCGGCACAGGAATTTTTAGTCCGGCCGGAACACAGTGACAGCGAATTTAGAGATAAACTGGAAGAACTTCTGCAGAGTGAACGGCCTCAAAAGTGGAAAGAGCATCAGATGCGGCTTTATAATGACCGAATGAATCAGGATATGTGGCTGAAGGTGATCAGCTGTCCGTTTTTTCTGGGAGATTCCCGCAAATATATTTTTTCTGTGACAGATGTGACCGAGGAATATAAGTCCAGAGAAAACATTATTGCAGCGGTAACAGCGGCAGAACAGGCCAATGCAGCAAAGAGCCAGTTCCTGGCCAGCATGTCCCATGATATCCGCACGCCGATGAATGGGATCGTAGGAATGACTTCCATTGCCAGAATGAATCTGGACGACAGGGCCAGAGTCGAGGACTGTCTAAATAAGATAGATATTTCCTCAAAGATGCTTTTGGGGCTTATTAATGATGTGCTGGATATGTCCAAGATTGAAAACGGTAAACTGGTTCTAACGAAGGAGCCGTTTGATCTGGAGGACTTCCTGGGAAATTTAGAGTCTGTATTTCAGAACCAGTTTAACGCTAAAAAACAGGAATTTCAGATGCAGGTTCGGGTGGAGCACAGGAAGCTTTCAGGAGATGAGACAAGGCTGAACCAGATTTTTGTCAATCTTTTGTCCAATGCAGTGAAATTTACCCCTCAAAATGGAAAGATCACTTTTTTGGCGGAGGAGCTGGAGCAGAGGCATACGGGCTTTGCAGTTTATCGTTTTCAAGTGGCTGATACAGGGATCGGAATGCCGCCGGAATTCCTGAAAAGGATCTTCAATCCCTTCGAGAGGGCGGACGGCAGCATCGTGAACAAGACGGAAGGAACCGGGCTTGGGATGGCGATCACAAAGAATCTGGTTACTGCCATGGGCGGGCAGATCTCGGTGGAAAGTAAGCAGGGAGAAGGAACTACGTTTCGTGTGGAACTGGAGCTTGCGACATTAGATCTCAGCAGAATGGAAAGCAGCAGTGTGAAAGAGGGAAGTCAGCAGTACTATGAGTATTCAGGAAAGCGGATCTTGCTGGCTGAGGATAATGAATTGAACAGGGAGATCGCTGTTGAGCTTTTAGAGAGCCGCGGCGCCAAGGTAGAGTGCGCAGAAAATGGATCAGAGGCAGTGAAGCTCTTTGAATCCAGAGAGGAAGGCTATTATGATGCTGTTCTGATGGATATTCAGATGCCTGTGATGAACGGGTATGAAGCGGCCCGGGCGATCCGAAGCTCCAAGCATCCCCAGGCACAGAAGATTGTGATCATCGCCATGACCGCTAATGCATATTCAGAGGATGTGAAGGCATCAAAAGATGCGGGAATGAATGGACATGTGGCAAAACCTGTCGATATGGAACGGGTTTCCAGGGCGTTAAGTGAGGCCGGGCAGGAAAGAAGATGAGGATGCGGAAAAGTTAAGCTATAGATCATGATGATCGAAAGTGGTAATGATTGTAGATAAGAAAAGAGTCCGGGGATTAGGTTCTCCGGGCTTTTCTTTATGAAAATCCGTTTTTTACTATAAAATTATTCATTGGCTTTATAATACCAATGATTGACAATTTTATACAAATACTTGATAATAGGATTATCTGTATTACAACATACAAGATTCAGGTATATGAATCTAATTTTACTGAATTGCTGGAAAATCTGTATATGTACGAAATAAGTTAAAAGGTAATGAATGACAGGAGGTAACACAATGGGAATCAAGCCTATCAAAAAGGTGAATGTAGGGGAACAAGTATTATTTCAGCTAAAGAGAATGTTGATTGATGGAGAGTGGGAACCAGGAAGTAAAATTCCATCGGAAAATGAATTGGCGGAGCTGTTTGGCGTAAGCCGGATCACAGTGCGTCAGGCTTTACAGAAGTTAAATGCACTGGGATTAATTGAGACAAGGCTGGGCGATGGCTCATATGTCAGAAAGCTTGATATTGGAGAAAGTATGAATGCGTTGATACCTGTCATGTATTTGGGAGACCAGTCAGACGCACAGGTCTTCGAGTTCAGACAGATTATTGAGACAGGCTGCACAAAATTGGCAGTGGGACGTGCAACCAAAAAGGATATTGAAGAACTAAAAGCAATTGTAGAAGAAATGGAAAAAAGCAAGGATAATTCAGATATCAAGGGATTTAGCAAGGCTGATTTAAGATTTCATTTCAAAATTGCTCAAATCACCAGGAATGCTCTTTTTATTAAGACAAATAGTATCTTACAGGATGTGCTGGAGCAGTCTATGGACAGCGTGATTGATAAAATGGGTTTTGAAAATGGGATTTTCTATCATCGGCAGATAGTAAAAGCATTTGAAGAGCGTAATGAGGATGAAGCTGTTAAGATGATGAAAGATCATATTGAGAAGAATTTTGAATATTTCAAATGAAATCAAAAACGAAATAAAACATAAATGAATTGTGCAAAATATACAAAAAGAAACTTCGGTGCGTAAATATATTGAAAAAAATGTTAGTCTATGTTATATTTTACCCATAGCTGTAATACAGGTATCAACTAACAACAATCAGGATACGGGTGATGGTTCGTTAGTCCAAACGTTTGGAAGAAGTGTGGGTAAAAATTTCACAGGAAGGAGAAAGATTATGAAAAAAAGGATGAAACAAATTTTAGCCTGCCTGGTGGCGGCTTCAGTTCTGGTAGGATTGTGTGCATGCTCAGGTGATAAGAAGGAAGAGGAAAGTCAGGGCGATATAGCGGATGCAGGCTACGATATTGATGCCATGGAGGTAGAGGATACAACGGTAAAATTATATCATCGTATCAATGCCGACGGCGGGGATGCAGAGAGTGAATATTTTATTAAGAAGGTCAATGAGTGGAATGAAGCCGATAATGGTATTACGATCGAACCGATCTTTATTATGAAAGAGACGGATTATCTGGACCGGCTATCCACAGATATCGCATCAGGTGACGCCCCGGATATTTTTATGCAGTATGGCGGAACGAATTGTCTTGATTATGTAGAATCTGACATTGTATTAAATCTGGAGCCTTATTTTGAGGCAGATCCGGATTGGTACAATGGAATCGTAAAAGCAAATTGGAATATGGTTGATTATGGACGTTATGGACATGAGGGGATCTATGGAGCACCCTGGTCAGCCTTTGAACTGCTTTTATACTACAATGAGGAGTATTTAGACAAATGTAATCTGGAAGTCCCGAAGAGCTGGGATGAGCTTGTAAACTGCTGCGAAGTACTTAAGAACAACGGATATCAGCCATTTATGGTTGGAGAATCTGACAATTACAGATATGGACATCTGCTGAGTGCGATGGCTGTAAAATCTTATGGACCCGACTTCGAAAATGAACTGGCTGAGCGGAAGTATACATATGCAAGTCCTGAGATCGTAAGCTTGATCCAGGAGATTAAAGATATGCAGGACAAGGGGTATTTTGGAGAAAACGTTTTAAGTGTTGATGTAAATGCAGAGCGTTCTTATTTTGGAGCCGGAGACTGTGCATTCATGATCGACTTATCAAGAGGCGGGGCATTATTGTCAGATTCAGAATGTTTTAAAAAGCAGACGATCCATGCGGCTAAGATCCCATATTTTGATGCAAAGTACGAAAAGGATAATATGGGAGGAGCATCTCAGAACTACTTTATCTGTACGATGAACAAATCCGTAAACCAGATCAAGGCATCCCTGAAAGTGGTTAAATGGCTGACAAGCCAGGAATTTGTTGACGGTCTGGTAAAAGAGTATGCAAATACATATTCGGTGATCCCTTCCGAAGGTATCATTGATAATTATATGTTTGAGGAATGCAATGAGTTAATGTCCCAGACAGAAGCCTATGTTGCAGAGCTGGCACAGGCAAGTACAAATACTGCTGAACTGACAGTTGTAAGAAATGCATTACAGTTGTTGGGAAGCGGTTCTACAGCAGAAGAGGTAAGCAAAGAAATTATGGATAACCTGGCAAATTACGAATAAGAAGAGGGGCCTCCGCGAAATGCCTGACAGCAGGAAGGAACCGGAGGCCCTGTCATATGAGGAGGAAGCGCATGAAAAGGAAGGATTATTGGATTGCTGCGGTGTTTTTACTTCCGGCAATTTCACTTCTTGTTATATTTGTAATCTATCCCATTATCAGTAATGCCATTTTATCTTTTCAGTCCTGGAATGGGATATTCAGCGCCAAAAAGTCTTTTATAGGACTAGAAAACTACAGTGTCATCTTTGCAGATAAGTCTTTTTGGCGTTCATTAGGAAATGCGGGGATATTCCTTTTAGTTGGCTTTTTGATTCAGATGCCGCTTTCGTATGGATTAGCTCTTTTGGTAACATCGAAAATAAGAGGCAAAAATCTTTTCCGGACTGTTTACTATCTTCCTGTAATATTGGGGACAACCATTGTAGCGGTCATGTGGAAAAATCTGATCAATCCAAATTATGGGGCTGTCATAGAGATTATCCGCAATCTGGGATGGGAAACCATGGATTTCGACTGGCTGAATACTCCGGGATTAAACGTTTGGATCGTAGCCCTTGTAAACTGCTGGAAGTCTGCTGCTTATAATATGCTGATCTTTTGTGCAGGTTTAGTGACAATCCCTGAGACGCTAAACGAGGCTTGTGTCATTGATGGCTGTTCTGCCTGGCAGAGGATACGCTATATTACCCTTCCTTTAAGTAAAAATTCTTTTAAGGTCTACTCTATTCTATGTATCACGGGCTGCATCAAGCAGTTTGATATGATTTGGGCCATGACAGGCGGAGGGCCGAATGCGACCAGTTCAACTCCGGGCATACTGCTTTACTTAAATGCCTATTCATTTAAGCTGATGGGGCGCAGTGCAGCAATCGCAATTGTACTTTTAGTGCTGGGAGTAGTTTTAAGCATCTGCTGTAACAAGATATTTAAACAGGAAGAATATTGAAAGGGGGCGATAAAGCAATGAAATTAAGAAGTTGGAAAAAATTTGTACTGTATGCAATCGCTATAATCTGGCTTCTGGCAACGATCATTCCGTTACTGTATGTATTTATTTCTTCATTTAAAACAAATGATGAGATGTATAGAAGCGCATTAAATCTGCCTATACACTGGAAAATAGAAAATTATGCAGTGGCAAATGAGCTTGGACATTCTATTCGCTCCATCGGAAATTCCTTACTTGTTGCAGTATCTACCACAGTGATCGAAGTGATTGTGGCGATGATGGCAGCCTATGCAATTTCAAGGAAAAGGCATGTTTTTTTCGCGAGACATGCTTATATGTTATTTGTAATAGGTGTTATGGTGCCGATCCACTCCACACTGATCCCCATTTCATCCATGGCGGCAGACTGGGGACTGAAAAACAATTTTGCATATCTTGTCTTAGTCTATGTATGCTTTAATCTGGCTCAGGGGATCTTTTTGTTTACCGGATTTCTGGATTCTGTGAGCAGAGAAATAGATGAGGCAGCGATCATAGATGGATGCAGTGATTTCAGATTATTAAGGTCTATTTTATTACCCATATGTAAGCCTATCATTGCTACAGAAGCAATCTTCTCTTTCATTTACGCATATGGGGAGCTTGTATTTTCTCTGACCTTGATTTCTGATCCTGCTAAGTATACAGTACCGCGGGCAATGCTTTCTTTCTGGGGAGAGTTTTCCGCACAGATGGGACCTCAGTATGCATTTATTATTCTGTCGGTTATCCCGGTCATTATTGTGTATGTATTATTCCATAATCAAATTCAGAGCGGGGTTATGTCCGGTGCGGTGAAGGGATAGAAGGAGGGAGCTAAGATGATAAGAGACAACTGGTTTAAAGATGCAAAATACGGATTATTTATCCATTGGGGGATTTACTCTATATTAGGAGGCGTATATCAGGGAAAAAAGATTCCGTATGGTGCGGAATGGATCATGAAGAATGCAAAAATACCTTTTAAGGAGTACCAAAAGCTGGCAGATATTTTTAATCCTGTGGACTTTAATGCAGCAGACATTGTAAGTAAAGCAAAAAGGTGGGGAATGAAGTACCTCGTATTTACTGCAAAACACCATGATGGATTTGCAATGTATGATTCCAAGGTCTCCGATTATAACATTATGAATACACCGTTTAAGCGCGATCCCCTGAAGGAGCTTGCAGAGGAATGTCATAAACAGGGCATCATATTAGGTATTTATTACTCTCAGATGCAGGACTGGGAGGATGAGAATGGCTGGGGGAATGATTGGGACTATAGACCGGATACGGAAAAAGACTTTGAAAAGTATTTTTACAACAAAGTAAAGCCGCAGATCAAGGAGCTTCTTACAAATTATGGAGATGTAGGGATTATGTGGTTTGACACTCCGTATGTGATGCCGGTCCAGTTATGTGAGGAATTGAAGGAATATACAAAAAGTCTACAGCCGGATTGTCTGATCAATGGAAGGATCGGTTACAAATTAGGCGATTACAGGCAGATGTCGGACAATGAAATCCCGCTTCTTTCCTTCCCGGGAGATTGGGAGACCCCTATGACCCTGAATGATACCTGGGGATATTCAAAGGTGGACCACAACTGGAAGAGTGCATCGGATGTGTTGTACAAATTAGTAGATGTAGTAGGAAAAGGCGGTAATCTTTTGCTTAATATCGGCCCGGATGAAAAGGGAGATATTCCCGGGGGCAGTGTTGAAGTGTTAGATGAAGCAGGGCGGTGGCTTGATGTTAACGGTGAGAGTATCTATGAGTGTAATGTAAAGATGGATTTTCAATACCAGATAAGCTGGGGAAAAGTAACGGGCAGAGAAGGAAAATTGTATTTACATGTATTTAAGTACCCTCATTTTCCGTATGAGATCTTGATCACCGGCTTAAAAACACGGATAAAAAAAGTAAGTATTTTAGAAAGCGGCAGGCCATTGCAGTTTTTCCAGAGTTATGAACCGGCCAGAGATGAATATCGGTTCAGGGTTCTTCTACCGGAAAACGGAAAATTAGATAAGGATATGGTTTTGTGTGCTGAATATGAGGGTGCGATCGAGATACAAGAATTAGATTAGCTTTATATATCTAAATTACAACAAGTATCATGCAGCAGATATCATATAACAGGGGGTTAAGAGATGGAATACAGTGATGAGTTAATCATAAGACTTAAAGAGCAGGCAAAAATATTAAGACGTGATGTGGTGGTCAGTATGGGGATCGGAGTCGCAGGACATATTGGAGGTTCCAATTCATCAGCAGATATCGTGGCGGCACTTTATTTTTATAAGATGCGGTATGACAGTAAAAATCCTAAGAGGAAAGACAGGGACAGATTCTTGCTCAGTAAAGGGCACGTGGCTATTTTACAGTATGCGGCCCTGGCAGAAGCGGGGTTTTTCCCGGTAGAGGATCTGGTCCATACAAAGGAGGTTGGTTCCTATCTGCAGGGACATCCGGATGTTCGGAAGACACCGGGAATTGAAGCGGGCACAGGCTCACTTGGGCAAGGCCTGTCCATCGGACTTGGAATGGCTCTGGGTCTGAGGGCAGACCGCATTGATAGAAATGTGTATGTGCTGATTGGCGACGGTGAACTGGCAGAAGGGCAGATCTGGGAGGCCGCGATGGCAGCAGGATTCTATAAAACAGATAATCTGATTGCGATCGTGGACAAAAATAATTTTCAGGCAAACGGTGTCGTGAAAGAACGTATGGATTCTAATCCACTGCCGGATAAGTGGAAAAGTTTCGGATGGAATGTGCTGGAGATTGACGGCCATAACATGGTAGAAATCCTTACAGCGCTGGATGAGGCAGATCATGAAAAAGACAGACCTACCGTGATCATTGCCAATACCATTAAGGGAAAAGATATCAGTTTCGCAGAAAATGTGATCGGATACCATAACGGCATGCTGACGGCAGAGACATACCGACAGGCGTTAGAAGAGCTGGCATAAAGGAGGATGGCTATGAGTTGTAAGAATCAAAGAACCGCCTATGGGGAAACCTTAGTTGAGCTTGGGAGAGAAAATAAAAACATCGTAGTTCTCGACGCAGATTTAGGCGGATCTACAATGGGGAAAATGTTTGAAAAGGAATTCCCCGACAGACACTATGAGATGGGTATTGCGGAGGCGAATATGACGTCAGTTGCAGCCGGGCTTGCACAGACAGGAAAGATACCCTTTACCAATTCCTTTGCTGTTTTTGCTGCCGGGAGAGCATATGACCAGATCCGCCAGACTATTGCCATAGGAAATCTGAATGTAAAGATCTGTGGTTCATCTTCTGGACTATCTGATTTTGGAGACGGTGCCACACATCAGGCAGTAGAGGACATTGCGATTATGAGGGCGATTCCTAATATGACGGTGATCTCCCCGGCTGATGCAAATGAAACAAGATCAGCAGTCAGGGCAGTGACAGAAATGGATGGTCCGTGTTATATAAGGCTGAACCGCAATGATTACGAGAATGTGACAGAAGAGGGGACAGAATTTAAAATAGGGGTACCGACAGTTTTGAAGGAAGGAACTCAGGTGGTTGTCTTTGCCACCGGATATATGGCAGGACTTGCGATGCAGGCAGCAAAAGAGCTGGAGGGACAGATTTCTGTCAGGGTCGTCAATGTCAGTACAATAAAGCCGATAAATACCGATGCAGTGATCCAGCTGACAAGAGGCTTAATAGGTGTGGTTACAGCAGAAGAACACAGTGTAGTAGGCGGCCTGGGGAGCGCAATAGCGGAAGTACTTAAAAAAGAGTGTATTCCGATAGAGTTTGTCGGGATCGAAGATACTTTTGGCTGCAGTGCCCATAATTATGAGGAGCTGCTGGAATATCACGGACTCACCAAAAAGCACATTGTGGAAGTGATCGAAAGAATGGCTCAGCAGGACGTATAGATGGGATGTCTGAATATGGGGTATCTCGAGAATATTACTGATCGGGATATGATAGAAAGTCGAGGGATTAATAATATGAAAATAGGATTTATTGGACTAGGAATCATGGGAAAGCCGATGGCAGCAAATTTAATCAAAGCGGGTCATACTGTTGTTGCCTATGATATTCTAAAGCAAAACGTTGAATTAATGGTACAGGATGGGGCTATAGAAGGAAAATCTGCCAAGAGTATTGCAGAGGAATGTAAAGTAATTATAACTGTTCTGCCAAACTCACCTCATGTGAAGGAGGCTGTTCTGGGGAAAGACGGGGTTTTGGATGGCGCCGCACCAGGCAGTATCCTGATCGATATGAGCTCGATCGCTCCATTAGCATCCCAGGAGATTTATTCCGCATGTGCCAGGAAGGGCGTAGAGATGCTCGATGCCCCTGTTTCCGGCGGTGAGCCTAAGGCGATAGACGGGACGCTGTCTATCATGGCTGGCGGTAAAAGGGAGGTATTTGAACAAGTATACGATATTCTGATGGTCATGGGGAAAAGTGCAGTATACTGCGGCGCGATCGGTGCGGGAAATACAACAAAGCTGGCAAATCAGATCATCGTTGCCCTAAATATTGCAGCCGTTTCTGAGGCCTTTATGCTTAGTACAAAGGCTGGGGTCGACCCTGAAAAAGTTTTTGATGCGATCAAGGGTGGTTTAGCAGGATCTACTGTAATGAATGCGAAGATTCCAATGATTATGGAACGAAATTTTAAGCCGGGCTTTAAGATCGATCTCCATATCAAGGATTTAAATAATGCCTTGGATACCGGACATGAGGTAGGAGTTCCGCTTCCCCTGACAGCCAGCGTTATGGAGGTACTTCAGAAGCTCCATGCAGACGGACACGGGCAGGAGGATCACTGTGCGATTGCAAAATATTACGAAAAGCTGGCAGATGTATGTGTAAAGAGCAGGGGGGACAGTGAATAATGAATGTTGGGGAAAATCTGCAGAAACTGTTTTCACTGGAAGATAAGGTCGTGGTTTTTACCGGGGCAGCAGGAGGGATCGGCAGTGCTATCGCGTTTGGCATGGCGTGTGCGGGTGCAAAGATCGCACTTTGTGATATTGACGAAAAACTGCTTTCAGATATAGAAAATAGAATTAAAGAAGCAGGTGGTAAGGCAACAAGCCATTTGCTGGATGTAACCCAAAAGGACAGCATAACAGAATGTATAGAGGAAATAGGGAAGCTTTATGGGCGGATCGATATTCTGGTAAACTGTGCAGGGATCAATAAGCGGGAAGGATTTATGGATGTAAAGGAAGAAACCTTTGACCGCATTATGAATATTAACTTAAAGGGAGTTTTCCTGGTGTCACAGGCAGTCGCTCCTTTTATGAAAAGGCAGAGGAAGGGCAGTATTATCAACATTGGCTCTCATAATACAGGCAGTATCTTAGGCGGATGTTCTGTATATGGCGCTTCGAAATGCGGTGTCCTCTCTCTCACCCGGTCTATGGCTGTAGAATGGGCAAAATATAATATACGGGCCAATTGTGTAAGCCCCGGTCATATACAGACTGCTTTGACAGTACCCACCTGGGAGCATCCGGAACGCTCAAAGTATTTGTTGGAAAGAATCGCACTGGGCAGACCCGGATATCCCGAAGATGTTACTGGTGTATGTATCATGTTAGCTTCAGATGCATCTTCATACATAACAGGAACGGAGGTCAGGGTTGATGGCGGATGTATCGCCGGTGGGCAGCCGTGGGATTATGATACAGAATTTTAGCCTTATTAAGGAAGAAATGGTACTGGAAATATAGAAAGTATATTTCTAGTTATACTGTTGTAGAAAAATCGCTGTACTCTTTGTATTTAGTGGGGTACGGCGATTTTTTAGTATTAAAATATTCTTCTCTCTCAGATCTGAGAGGAACGCGTTGATATCTGTCAGGACGATCAGTTTTGCCCCCCTGCATTAATATTTATTCGAATCTATTGGAAAGAATAGGAAGAATCCATTATAATATAACTGTCTATTTACATGACTCGGTTTTGTGAATGTTACGAAGTGCGAATAAGTGAGGAAAGAATAGTGAAAAAAAGAGACAGAGCAACTGTTAAAGATACTTCAAACAGGATTCGCTTTTCAATTAAGAATAAGATTCTTCTGCTTGTATCAATGTCAGCCATTCCGTTTTTGATCCTGGCATTATGTATTTTGATATCCATGTCCAAATACAACCGGACATATGATGAGATCGTGGATAATCTTACGGTGGCCAACAGCTATAATATAAGCTTTAAAGAAGAGATGGACGAGAGCCTGTATAAGATCGTGGTCGGGTATACCACATTTGAGACGATCGCAGAGGAGAATGAGTTAAAAGATCCCTATCTTTTAATTACAGAGCTTCGTAACAGATTTACAGAGCTTGAGAAAGTGACGATAGATGAAGAAAGTGCGATATGGCTTGTGAGCCTTCTTCGAAATCTGGATACACTGGAGGAGAGGGTGGATGATATTGTTGAGAATGTTGAAGCAGGCCGACATTATGAGGAAAATATAAAGGAGCTGGACAATAATATTTACATACTGACGGAGCTGATCCAGGATGATATCCAGTATTATATCTACTATCAGACACAGAGCATGGATACGGTGTCCAACAGACTGAATCATCAGATCAGAGTTTTTGCGATTATCAGCACGGTATTACTGGTATTCTTTTCAATTGTAGTAATCACGCTGGTTATCTGGGCTGTATCAAGAATTTTGACACCAATTCAGAACCTATATTCTGCGGCAGAGAAGATAGCGGAAGGGGATTTTGAGGTGAGGGTGAGCACCGACAGCAATGATGAACTGGCGGTACTGTCCCAGGGGTTCAATGACATGGCGGGGAATATAGAGATCCTGGTTGATAAGATCAGAGAAGACGAACAAAAAATGCGGCGTGCAGATCTCAGGCTTTTACAGGAACAGATCAATCCCCATTTTCTGTATAATACACTGGATAATATCGTATGGCTGATAGAAGCAAACTCCCAGGAACAGGCAGTAGAAATGGTGGTAACGCTGTCGGACTTCTTCCGGGTAGTGTTAAGCAAAGGAAAAGAGTTTATTTCCATCAGACAGGAAGAGCAGCATATCCGCAGTTACCTCAAGATACAGGAAAGGCGTTATCATGATATTTTAGAATATGACATCCAGATAGATCCGGTTTTGTATGACTATCAAATATTAAAACTGACCTTACAGCCGTTAGTTGAAAATGCACTGTATCATGGAATCAAGTATAAGCGTGCAAAAGGATATATTCATATCTACGGTGAAAAGGAAGGCGGACTGATCCGTTTGATCGTCAGGGACAGCGGAGTGGGCATGAATCAGGCAGAGCTTGAGCAGCTGCGTAAAGAGATCAGCCAGCCGTGCCAGGAGACAGAAAAGGGCTTCGGCCTTGCAAATGTGAATGAGCGTATTAAGATGTACTTCGGAGCAGAATATGGAATGCAGATCGATTCAGAAAAAGGAAAAGGAACCACTTGTGTCATAACGATTCCTGCAGTCAGGGCTGATGAAAAGCAGAGTGAAAGGGCAAGAGGATAGATGAGTCAGAAAAGAAATAGAAAAATATGGATCTGGGGCATAGTATTTTTAATGACAGCACTTATGACAGGCTGTCAGGACACGAAAAAGGAAGAAGCACCTGAGAATGAAGATACGATCATGAATCAGGAGCTTACAGTGGTAGGCGTCTCCCAGCTTGGAAGTGAATCTATGTGGAGGTCAGCAAATACGGTGTCCATCAAACAGACTTTTTGTAAGGAGAACGGATATTTCCTGCTTTTTGACAATGCCAGGCAGAAGCAGGAGAATCAGATCAAGGCGATCCGAAGCTTTATTTCGCAGAGAGTAGACTATATTGTATTTTCACCAATCACAGAGGAGGGCTGGGATACGGTGCTTAAGGAGGCAAAGGACGCGCAGATTCCGGTGATTCTCATGGATCGTAAAGTGAAGGTGGAGGATGAATCCTTATATACAACATGGGTTGGTTCTGATTTTATGGAAGAGGGAAGAAAGGCGGGAGAGTGGCTTGCCGAACATCTGGCCGGAGTCAGATTCAATGATGAAGATGTCAATATTGTTGTTTTGCAGGGGACCGAAGGGTCTTCGGCTATGATCGGACGGACCGGGGGATTTCATGAAGTCGCATCACAGCACCCTAACTGGAAGATCTTAGAAGAGGTAAATGGCGATTTTACAACGGTAAAAGGGAAAGAAGAGATGAGGCAGCTTTTGCAGAAATATGAAAATATTGACGTGCTGGTATCTCAGAATGATGATATGACATTTGGAGCTCTGGAAGCGATCCGGGAAGCCGAGAAGGCGACAGGGGTGAAAAGGGATATCATCATCATTTCTTTTGATGCAACTAAAGCGGCTCTGGAAAAAGTAAAGGCCGGTACGATCAACGCTGATATAGAATGCAATCCGTTATTGGGAGAGGAGATAGAAGAAGTCATACAACGGATCGAGAATGACGGGCCGGTTGAAAAGGCGTATTACGTGGAAGAAAAAGTGTTTACGCAGAAAAACGTGATGAGTGTGATAAAGGATAGAATTTATTAAAGACAGAACTTATTAAAGATAGAAGCGATTAAGTATAGAAGTTATGAAGGAAGGATAGAAGAGAGAATGCTGAAAGTTTTTTTGGTAGAAGATGAGAGCCTGATCCGTGAGGGACTGCGTGACAATATCCCGTGGGAACAGTATGGGTACCGCTTTGCAGGTGAAGCAGGGGATGGAGAGATGGCACTGCCGCTGATCAGGAAGAGCAGGCCGGATCTTTTAATAACAGATATAAAGATGCCTTTTATGGATGGTCTGTCCTTAAGTAAGATCGTAAAGGAAGAATTTCCAAAGACAAAAGTTGTGATCATTAGTGGATATGACGACTTTGAATATGCCAGAGAAGCGATCCATGTTGGAGTCGATCAGTATCTGCTGAAACCGATTACCAGAATGAACTTAAGAAAAGTTCTGTTAGAGATGAAAGAAAAGATCGAGAATGAGACGGAACCGGAGGATTACAAGGTCCAGCTTCAAAATGAGATGAGGGAGTATGAGCAGTTTTCACGCCGAAGATTTTTTGAACAGGTTCTGGAAGGCAAATGGTCGGTAAAACAGATTTATGAAGAAGCGGCAAAGTGCTCCCTGGAGCTTTCGGCTTCCTGCTATAATCTTTTATTCCTATATATGCAGGAGAAAAACAGTAACGGAGCTTCGGAGAATATCATGGAGCAGTTTTACGGTAAACAGGAGAAAGTGCTACATTATTTTCTGCGCTACCCACAGTATATTCTTTTTAGATGGAATGTGAACTGTTATGGGATACTTGTAAAGTCAGAAAGCGCAGATATTCAGGCGATGACGGAGAAAGCGATAGGGTATGTGAGACAGGTCTGTTCAGAAGCCCAGGAGTATTTGACCTGGTATATTGCAGCAGGGAATCCGGTAGAGAGATTAAGCCTGCTTCCACAGTGTTACCAGAGTGCAAATCATTATTTTGCCTACAGATTTATCTTCCCGGCACTGCATGTCTATGATGAGAGTACCATGACGGAGCATCTGCCTTCCTCAGAAGATAAAGAGATTAACTATGTAGATTCTGCGCAGATGAATCCGAAGATCATTCAGGATTTCCTGGAAGAAGGAAGCAGCAATGAGATCTATGATTTTGTGGAATCATATCTCCAGCGGATCAAGGGGGCATTAAAATCGAATACATTCCGAAGCTATGTAGTATTGAATATTCGGTTTGCTGCGATTGAGTATGTAGAATCGATCGGAAGAAGCAGAGAAGAACTGTTGGAAAGAATGGAGAAATATGCAGAAGAGATCCATGTCGAATCCAATGGGGTATTTGATTATTTTGTGGAGATATTTCAGGCGGCGATCAGTATCCGGGAGGAGGAGAACAGCAATCAGGGCAGCGTGACACTTAGGCGTGTATTGGAATACATAAATGAACATTATACGCAGGAAGAGCTGTCACTTGGCAGTGTGGCATCCGCGGTTGATGTAAGCGCGAATTATCTAAGCTCAGTATTTAGTCAGAATATGCAGAAGACATTTACCGAGTATGTGACGGAAAAACGAATGGAAAAAGCCAAAAAGCTTCTTCGCAGCAGTGATGATTCTACCGGAAAGATTGCATCGGAAGTCGGCTATAAGGATGCACACTATTTTAGTTATGTATTTAAGAAAACACAAGGATGCAGTCCGAGAGAGTTCCGAAGCGGAAAGTAGTGTTATTTAGTCTCCCTTCTTAGAAGTACTCTTTTTGGGAATGAGTTTCCACGGAAGCTCTATGGGCGTAACAGGAAATCCTTTCAAAGAGTCTATGATCATCTGCGCAGCCTTTGTCCCCATCTCATGATGTGTATGTCCGAGCGTTGTGAGTGCTAAATGGTTTGAATTACTTAGATAAGTATGATCAAATGTAACAATGGACATATCATTCGGGAGCTGACAGCCGGAAAGCTTTAGCTCTTTCATGAGAAAATAGGCAATCATATCATTGTAACAGATGACAGCAGTACAGGAGTCTAAAGATTCCTGTACTATTTTTTTGAGAAAAGAGGTATCCTCCCGCTTCTTAAGTTTATCCAGATCATCAGAATCGAACCAGCTGACCCATTCATCCGGAACAGCAAGATGTGAATCCCGCATCGCTTCCATGAATCCCTGATAACGTTCGATTCCCTGCATATCATCAGATTTGAATATCCCTCCGATCTGTGTATGCCCCTGGCTGATCAGATAATCTACAAGCATAGTACTGCCAGAGATGTTCGCGTCCTTGATATAGGTACAGTCTCTCAGAGGCGGGTAGTAATTATGCAGAAATACAATATGACACCCCTTCTTTAGCAGCGCATGATACAAGTCAAGATTGGGATTGGGCAGTGCACTTTTGCATCCTTCTACAATGAGACCTCTTGGGGAAAGCGGCAGAAGTCCGGTAAGGATCTCACGTTCAGTGCAGGTCCGGTTTCCGGTTACAAATGTTTTCCCGGTGAATCCATTTTCGGACAGCGTGGTCTTAATGTCATTCAGAAGTCTGGGATAAATATATTCAGAATCATCTGAGATTAAAATATCAATGATATTTTTCTCCGCATCTGAGGAAAGTCCGGTAATGTAAGTCCCGCTTCCGCGTCTCTTTTCAATCAATCCCTCTTTTTCCAGAATAGATAGTGACTGACGTACCGTTTGGCGGCTGACCTGATATCTGCGGCAGAGCTCCTGCTCTGAAGGCAGTTTATCGATCCCTTTTTTCATATTCTGGGTGATGAAGTCTCTCAGACGTTCGCTGAGCCATTTATATTTGATTGCCATGGATAACTCCTTAAAAAAATGAAATTTGACGGGGAATATTTACTGGTTTCAAAGGTAAAAGGTCTGGTGCAGCATGAGAAAAATCAAAATATATCATTACATTTTTGCCTTTTTTTTCCTGATCTTGAAAAAGTGCTAATACAAATCCAGGGGATAAAAGCTGTCTTTTAACATGCTAAAGATGAAAAAATCTAACATATGAACTGAAAAACCTGAGAAAAACATACGCAGTAAATAAGTTGTATTTAAAAACTATTGTATCACGCAAAAGTTGTATTGTAAATAACCCATAAATCGCTAAAGCACAGTGTTTTTAGAATTGAATGTGTACTGGCGGACTGTTATAGTGAACTTAAAGAAAACGAGGCCTCGTAAAAGATTCACAAGTAAATCCAGACACCTTTAAAACCAGGAGGAAAGAAATTATGAAAAAGAGAATCATCTCAGTTTTATTAGCATCTATGATGGCATTAAGTCTTGTTGCATGTGGCGGCGGCTCTAAAGATAAAGAAGCATCTTCTGATAACGTATCAGCAGATAAGGGCGATACGATCAAAGTTGGTATTATTAATAATGACCCGAACGAATCAGGATACCGTACAGCAAATGATAAAGACATGAAAGCGATGTTTACAAAAGAGAACGGATATGATGCGTCATTTGCATACAGCTTAAAGAATGACGAGCAGATCGCATCAGCTCAGAAGTTCATCCAGGACGGTGTGGATTACTTACTTCTTTCAGCAGCAGATACAGCCGGATGGGATTCCGTTCTGAAAGACGCTCAGGATGCGGGAACACAGGTGATCTTATTTGACCGTACCATTGATGCTGATGAAAGCCTTTATGCGGCATCCATCGTATCTGACATGGACAAAGAGGGCGAGACAGCAGTGAACTGGTTAAGAGACCAGAAGCTTGATGAATACAATATTATCCACATCCAGGGCGTTATGGGTTCTGCGGCTCAGAAAGGTCGTTCCGGCGCTCTTGATGCAGCATCAAAATCCGATGGATGGAAGATCGTGACACAGCAGACTGCAGAGTGGAATGCGGAAAAAGCACAGCAGATCGTTCAGTCAGTTATTGACTCTGGTGAGAAGTTCAACGTAATTTACGCAGAGAATGACGATATGGCAAAAGGTGCTGTAGCAGCTCTTGACAAAGCAAATATCTCTCATGGTGTTGGCAAAGACGTTGTTGTTATGGGATTTGACTGCAACAAGTGGGCATTAGAAGAACTCCTTGCACAGAACTGGAACTATGACGGACAGTGCAATCCATTCCAGGCTGAGTATATTGCCGATGTAATCGAGAAACTGGAAGCCGGCGAAGAAATCACAGAAAAGACAATCATTATGGATGAAAAGGGATTTGATGCTACAACAATTACAGAAGATGATGTAAATCAGTATGGAATCTAACATCATCCAAAGAAGCAGCGGAGCGGATTGAGAATATTCGCTTTGAAGCGAACGAGAATCAGGATATGGAATGCGGCGCAGTGTAGGATAAGATCGATGAATATGCTGCGCCGCATATTTTGTAGAAAAACAGATTAAGAGGTGAATACGTCGGTGAAAGAGAATTCTGTATTAGAAATGAGAAATATTTATAAAAGCTTTCCAGGAGTTCGTGCCCTGCAGGCTGTGGATTTTACACTCTGTGAAGGTGAGATCCACGCTCTGATGGGAGAGAACGGTGCCGGAAAATCTACACTGATTAAAGTCCTGACTGGTGTTTATGAGAAGGATGAGGGAGAGATTTTCTTAAAAGGCCTGGATAAGGCTGCGGTCATTCGTTCACCGCAGGATGCACAGAATCTGGGAATCAGTACTGTATATCAGGAGATCACACTCTGCCCGAATCTTACAGTTGCTGAAAATATGTATATTGGACGTGAAAAAGGACTGGGCCAGAATTGGAAAAAGATGAATGAAGGCGCAGATAAGATATTAAAATCATTAGATATTCCGGCAAGTGCGACACAGCAGTTATCAAGCTGCTCTATCGCTATCCAGCAGATGGTAGCGATTGCCAGAGCGGTAGATACAGATTGTAAGGTACTGATCCTGGATGAGCCTACCTCCTCTCTGGATGAACAGGAGGTTGAGAAGCTGTTTGGATTGATGCGGGACCTAAGAGCCAAGGGCGTGGGAATTATATTTGTCACGCACTTCCTGGATCAGGTATATGAAGTATGTGACAAGATTACCGTTCTGCGTGATGGAAAACTGGTCGGTGAATTTGAGATTAAAGATCTTCCGAGAGTAAAACTGGTTGCCAAGATGCTTGGAAAAGAGCTGGATGATGAGGCTCAGATTAAGGACGAAAGCCAGGTATATGCAGCGGATGAGACGATTCCTCCTGTGATCGAGGCCCAGGGGCTTCAGAGCAATGCGGGAATCAAACCATTCAACTTCCATATCAGAAAAGGAGAGGTCAATGGATTTACCGGACTTCTGGGATCTGGACGAAGCGAATGTGTGCGTGCGATTTTTGGTGCGGATAAAGTAATCGCAGGAACCGTAAAGAAGGATGGAAAACCGATTAAGATCAACAAACCGTTAGATGCCATGAAAGCCGGTATTGCATATCTGCCGGAAGACCGTAAGGCAGACGGCATTGTAGGTGATCTGTCTGTCAGAGATAACATTTTACTGGCAGCGCAGGTGTTGAGAGGATTTTTCAAACCATTTTCAAAAGCGCAGGCAAATAAACTGGCAGACGAGTATATCAAGCTTCTGGAAATTAAGACAGCATCCGCGGATACACCGATCAAGTCGCTGTCAGGCGGTAACCAGCAGAAAGTAATCTTAGCCCGCTGGCTTCTGACACATCCAGAATATCTGATCCTGGATGAGCCGACGAGGGGAATTGACATCGGGACTAAGATCGAGATTCAGAAACTGGTATTAAAACTTGCTTCTGAGGGGATGAGTGTGACATTCATCTCTTCTGAAATGGACGAGATGCTTCGCACCTGTTCCAGACTGATTGTCATGAGAGACAGAAAGCAGGTCGGAGAACTCACAGGCAGTGATCTGTCGCAGAGCAAGGTTATGGATACGATTGCCGGAGGTGACACAGAATAATGCAGACAAAAGAAACGAAAAAATTCAACATGAGTAATATGACAACTAAGCTGGCCGGAAGGCAGATACTGATTCCGATTGCAGCGCTTTTACTGCTTGCAGTATTCAACCTGATCGCTGATCCATCCTTCTATAAGATTTCTCTGGATGTTAACAGTGCGGGGGACCAGGTATTGTCAGGCTATCTGATTACCATCCTGGATTACGGTTCAGAGCTTGCCATCCTTGCAATCGGTATGACACTTGTTACAGCAGCATCAGGAGGACAGGACATCAGTGTGGGCGCTACGATCGCCATTGCAGGCTCCGTGATCTTAAGAGTCCTTTGCGGGACAAATTCAAGACCGGATGAACTGCAGGCGCCGATCATCGTAGCATTCTTAGTAGCTTGTGTAGCAGGTATGCTCTGCGGAGCCTTCAACGGGATACTGGTAGCAGGTTTTAAGATTCAGCCGATGGTTGCAACTTTGATCCTTTTTACGGCAGGACGTTCTATTGCAGCATGGATCAACAATAACGAGCTTCCTGTGATCAGCGACAAAGGATTTACATACTTTGGCGGATTTATCCCCGGAATTCCGGTTCCAACGCCATTTTTCATAGCACTTGCCTGCATCATCATCATGGCGCTGGTATTGAAGTTTACAACATTAGGATTATATGTACAGTCCGTAGGTATTAATGAAAATTCCTCCAGGCTCAATGGTTTGAATCCGGCGTTTATTAAATTTATCACATTTGTAATTCTTGGGGTATGTGTAGCAGTTGCAGCTTTGATCAAAGTAAGCCGGATCTCATCCATCAACTACTCCGTAATTGCGAAAGACATTGAGATGGATGCCATCCTGGCAGTTGCGCTTGGCGGAAATGCACTTGGCGGCGGTAAATTTAATATGGCTGCGTCGATCCTTGGTGCTTATGTGATCCAGTTCCTGGCAACAACACTTTACAAATTTAATGTCAAATCCGATGCGATTTCTGCTTATAAAGCAATTGTAGTTATCATTTTGGTGGTGATCAGTGCACCGGTGGTCAGAGAAAAGTTCAAGGCATTCACTGTGAGAATGAAAACAAAGAAGGAGGTTGGTTAATATGGGTGCAAATAAAAAGAGAAAACCAATTACCGATACGACTCTCCTTTTGACGATCACGATTGTCGTATTCTTCTTAATGTATATCGGAGCAATGGTATTTCAAGGCGGCGGCTTTTTAAAGGCACAGACATTTTTCAATATCCTGAATACCAATGCGGCGCTGATCATTACGGCCTGCGGATTAAGCCTGGTCATGATCACAGGCAGCATTGATATTTCCGTCGGCGGCGTGGTAGCCTTAGTGAGCATGTGCTGCGCGGTTTATCTGGATTACCTGGGTGGAAATGTATTCGTATCGATTCTGGTCGCGCTTGGCATCGGCCTTGCATTCGGCCTGGTACAGGGGTTCCTGGTAGCTTATCTGGATATCCAGCCATTCATCGTAACACTGGCAGGTATGTTCTTTGCCCGTGGTATGACAACGATCGTACATACCAATCCGTTTAACGTACAGAACAAAGCATTTGTAGCTTTAAAGGATACCCGGGTGGTTGTTCCGGGCATGGGTTCGATCAACAGAATCGGGAAATATGTAGATGCCTATGTGGAGATCGGTGTGATCGTGGCACTCCTCGTTGTCGTACTGATGTTTGTTATGCTGAGATGGACAAAGCTTGGCCGGTCCTTCTATGCAGTAGGCGGAAATAAGCAGAGTGCACTAATGCTCGGGATCAATGTCAAGAGAACAAGATTCCTCGCTCAGTTATTCAGTGGGATTCTGGCAGGTCTTGCAGGGTATGTCTATTTCTTACATGTAGGATCAGGAGCGCCATCCCATGCATCCGGAATGGAAATGAATGCTATTGCATCCTCCATCATCGGCGGAACGCTGCTGACAGGCGGTGTCGGCAATATCATTGGAACACTGTTTGGCGTACTTTCCTTAAGTACGATCCAGAATATCGTGGCATCCGCAGGTCTGGACCAGGCATGGTGGACAGGGATCACAATTGCGGCGATGCTGTGCTTGTTCCTGGTGGTACAGAGTATCGTGATGGCACGGAAGAAGAAAGCGGCATAGACAGGACGGCTGCGGGCAGTTCCCCTTTATGTTTTCATTGATATTTTTGTGGGAAATTTGGACTTTACACAGGAATTATCGAATGATATAATAACCATAGATAAGGAAAGCACCCACTCCAAAGTGGATGCTCCCGAAATGGTTGTTGCTTACCTCTCAGTGAGAGGCGCCCACTCCGGTTGCGACGGGGTGGGCATTATTTTTTTCGCTTATTCTTCCTGTCTCTGTCGAGAAAGGTAAGCAACGCAACGATTAAGCTGCCGAAGGAAATCAGCAGAGCCAATATTCCTATTATGACTGTAATAGTCTCGAAAGCTGTCATATGCGCCACCTCCCTTCTTATGTAATCCGGTAAACCGGTATATAAGATTTCGGGAGGATGCCACCCTGTCATGGGTACTTTCCATGATGCAATTCTAACATATCCACAAAAAGCTTACAATTGTATTACAAACAGATATAGTTTGGACTTGACAATCATAACTGCAACTGATATAGTTACAGTATAGATGTAATTAAAATAATTACAGTATAGCGCGAGGGTGTTTAGTCACTGTGTTTGATACACAGGAAAGGAGCAGTTATGAACACAAAAGAACATGATGTTATGAAGATGCGGGGAAGTGCAGATGTGTCTTATCTTGGGGAAAGTGTAGACAGTATGATATGGGAATTCATGAAAGAGAAGGAGATACCGGGGCTGACGCTTGCGATCGTACAGGCTCCTTATATTCCAAGAGTGGTGGGATATGGACTGTCTGATACGAAGGAGAAAAGGCTGGCATCTGCAAACACCATGTGGCCGGCAGGGCCTGTTTCGCAGGCATTTGCGGCGGTTGCTGTGATGCAGCTGTTTGAGGACGGAAAGCTGGGACTTGACGATAAGCTGGGAGACCATATCCCGGAAGTGCCGGCGGAGTGGAGGGATATTGAGGTTCTCATGATGCTCAGACATGCCTCAGGACTGCCTGACTACTTAAGTGACGGGTTTGATCTTTATAAAAAGTGGGGATTCAGGGAGCTTCTCGAGCTGATAAGTTCACAAAAGCTTCATTTTGAACCGGGCACCCAGGTAGAATTAAGCGCTGCGAATTTTCTGATGCTGACGGAGATCGTGGAACGTGCCAGCGGTAAGAGCTATAGGGAATTTGTGAAGGAACGTCAGATAGAATATCTTGGTCTTAGGCGGACAGGATTTGCGGAAGATTTAGAAGCATTTCGCCATGAAAATGTTTCGCTGACGGAAAATGTACATCAGCTTTTCAAAAGGGACGGACGCTACATTGATCCGACAGAACCGGCTTTCAGCTATGATAAAGAGGGTAGAAAGCATGAAACAGCAGACTCCTCTGCACTCCGTGGGTTTGGTGATATCTGGGCTTCTGCGCAGGATATCTCATTCTGGGATATTGGACTTGCAGGCGGTGTGCTGATCCATGACCCGGAGCATAGGAAACTGGTCTATGGACCCTGGGCTCTTCCAGACGGCCGGGAAGTACCGGGAGTGGCCGGGTGGCAGTTCTATAAGCACAGAGGGCTGATGGATATCAAGGGTTCTATTCCGGGATATTCCTCATTTTTAAGCCGCTTCACACATCCAGAAGAGCTGGTATGTGTAACACTCCTGGCAAATAAAGAGGGTGTGGACTTTACAAATTTAGGAAGACGGATCGCGGGAGCTTTCGGGGATCTGCTTTCTACCAATTATGATGATAATAAACTATACCTTTTTGAAGGGCAGCTGCCGGTGGAGGATACTGTAAAACGGTTAGAGACAGTTTTGCGGGAAAAAGGCATTCCTGTATTTGCAAAGTTTGACCATGCTAAGAATGCGAAAGAAGCCGGGCTTACTCTTCGGCCAACAACAGTTATTGTGTTTGGGGCGCCAAAGGTCGGAACGGTTTTGATGCAGGAAGACCAGAGCATCGCCCTGGAGCTTCCGCTGAAGATCTCTGTATGGGAAGATGAGGCCGGAAGTACCTGGCTGGCGTTTCCGAGGATGAAACGTGTGGCAGCAGATTATGGGATGCAGGAGCATCCGGTGATCCACAAGATGCAGGAGCTTATGGAAGAACTGGTGAGAAGAGCGGGCAGTATCTATTAGAGGTATCCGGTATTGTTAAAATCTTACGAAAGGTTTCCAATGGCAGCCTGATCTATGAAAAACCAGGTGAAATCACACATTTAACATATAAAAACGTAAAAAACAGCCTTGGATCGAGAGGCTGTTTTTTTCTGTAATATATGCTAAAATGAGAAAAAAACAGGAGTCTGAAGAAGCGATGGAAAATGGCAGCCGGAGAGAAAAGGTTAAGATCACAGTACGAAACAGAGTAGAAGAGCGGGAACATTTTCACCAGGATATAGAATTGATTTATGTCCTTGAGGGGAGCCTGGATGTGTTTATCGGGGAACAGGTAACCCATATGAAGGCTGAGGACATTCTGGTGATCAACGCGAATAAGTCACATTACATGAAGAGTCAGGATCGTATTCTGTATACACAGCTGATGATGGAATATCATATGGTCAGTGATGTGCTTAAGAGTATAGACGTTATTTTCTGGTGTGATTCAACAAAAGATGAAAGCAGAAGATACGACGATTTAAGAAGGGTCTTAAAACTTCTGCTGAATCATTATCTTTCAGCAAAAGGGGAAAGTGCGGATTTCGGGCATATTTCATTATGCTACAGAATGCTGGATCTGCTTTCGACTTATTTCCTGGTACAGACTGCAGATAAGGAATCCATGTGCGGCACAGAGAAATTCGATGACAGGATCCAGCAGATCAATAATTACATCCGGGCGAACTATAATCAGCCGATCAGCTTAAAAGACCTGGCTGATAAATTATATCTTTCACACGGATATCTGTCCCGGTTTTTTAAAAGGAATTATGGGATGAGCTTTGCGGAATATCTGACGAATATCCGGCTCTTCCATGCAGTAGATGAACTGCTATATACAAGCACGCCAATCACGCGGATTGCCTATGATAATGGTTTTGCAAGTGTGGCGGTCTTTAATAAGGTGTTTAAGGCGGTCTATGGTGAGACTCCTTCTGCCTTCAGGAAAAAATCAAAGGAACAGATTTCTGTGTCAGACAGCCAGGAGAAGGATGCTGAGATTGAAGAACGTCTGGAGAAATACTTAATCTCTAACCATGTTGAGAAGGAAGCTGCGGGCGAGACAGGGATTGTAAAAGGCATCTGTTCTGTCCATGATGTTCAGAAATTGGATAATAGCTGGGGACGCCTCATTAATATAGGGACAGCCTCGGATCTGCTGAAATCAGAGATACGTGAGCATATCATCCTCTTGAGGGAGGCCCTGGGGATAGAATATGTAAGATTTTGGAATATATTTACAAAGGAAATGCTCATTGATGTGAATCAGACTGATGGTGAATATAATTTTGCAAGACTGGATTCTATTTTAGATTTCTTGATCCAGCAGGGGGTAAAACCGCATATTGAAATGGGGATGAAGCCCAGGATCATTACATATAATGTGCAAAAGCAGCAGATCGACGGGAGCAGAGAAGTAGAATTTCCAAAGGCAGACAGCTGGGAAAGGGTACTGAATGCCATGATGCGTCATTTGGTACACCGCTATGGGAGAGGTGAACTGGATACGTGGCGTATGGAGTTATGGTTTAATGAGAATAAATGGGATGTTCAGGGGGCTTTTAATACATATTATGAACTTTTCCATATTCTTTATAAGACGGTAAAGAAATATAGTGAAGGAATGTCAGTCGGCGGCTGCGGAATCCGTATGGATTACCAGGATGACATGCGGAGCAGGTTCTACAGAGAATGGCAGGAACAGCCGGAGCTGCCGGATTTCTTATCAATGATGTACTATCCGTATGACAGAGGTGAGGAAAAGCAGGATATTTATGCAAAAAGAAGTACAGACAATGAGTGCTTTAAGCATCGTCTTCTGCATGAAAAGGTACTTTTAGAGGAGGCAGGATTAAAAGATCTTCCGATCTGTATCTCCGAATGGAATCTGACTGCTTCTGCAAGAAATTATATCAATGACAGCTGTTTTAAAGGAGCCTACATTATAAAGAATGTCCTGGATGTATATGGTGAGATCCAGGATATGGGATTCTTCCAGGGAAGTGACCGGGTATCAGAATACTATGATTCCGGCGAATTGCTCTATGGAGGGGCCGGAGTCATAACCAGGGATGGGATTCTTAAGCCGGCGGGATTTGCGTTTGAATTCCTGCAGCGGCTATACCCATATTATATCGGAAAAGGGGAAAATTATCTGATATCCACGGACAGACATGATTCTTACGGGATCGTCTGCCATAATCAGAGAACACTCGGCTATCACTATTATTTTACGAAGGAAAATGAACTGGAAAAAGAACATCTCTGGAAATATTTCGAGGACAGGAACAGCCTGGAGCTTGATCTGGAACTGGAAGACGTACCGGATGGAGTCTATCAGGTGAAGTATTACCGGATTAATGAGCAGAATGGAAATGTAATGGAGTTTTGGAAAGAAATGGGATATGAAAAGGAACTATCCAGAAACGATATTAAGTACTTCAGAAGAGTGTGTGAACCGAAACTGATGATCCAGAAGATCCAGGCGGAAGGCGGGCATCTGAAGCTGAATATTTTGCTGCAGGCAAATGAGATTGCTTTTGTTCGTGTGAGGCTGCTCGTTTAACCTAATAAAAGAGATGGAGAAAGAAAAGTCAAAATTATACTATGTTTTGTTTACTTTTTTCAGTAAAGCAGAAAAAAGGCGTAAAAGAGGGGTCATTTTAAGATGTAAAAGCGTCGGGAAACGAAATGTATCTCCCAGATGGAATTGATAAGATGATATCAAGTTAATTCGAAGGGAGAAAATGAGATGAATGAAGATGTAAACAAGAAACTGCCGATTCGCACAAAAATAGGATATAGCTTTGGTGAGATCGGATCACAATGTTCCTGGACCCTGATCAGTTCCTATCTGACGGTTTTCTATACAGACGTTGTGGGGCTGACACCGGCTGTGATTTCCATTATCATGCTGGTTGCACGTATCTGGGATGCAGTTAACGACCCGATGTTCGGTGCGATTGCCGAAAACACAAGATCGAAGTGGGGGCGTTTCCGGCCATATATCCTTTGGGGTGCACCAGTGCTGGCACTGTTTAACTGCCTGACATTTTTAAATCTGGATATTCCGAATTCATGGAAAGCGATCTGGTGTGGATTTACATATATCGGAGCGGGAATGGCATATACGGCCGTTAATATTTCTACACAGTGCGTGGCAAACTGTATGACAGCTTCCAACAAGGAGAGGGTGTCTTTAAATGCTTACAAAGGAATTGGTTCAGGATTGATCCAGATGGTGATCAGCGCAGTAACAATGCCTCTGATCCTGAAATTCGGAAATGGCTCCGCTTCCTCAGCCAAAGGATATTTCATGGCAGCATTGATTTTCTCTATCGTATGCATTCCCTGCTTCTGGGTATGTTTCGCATCTGCAAAGGAGATCATCGGCAGAAAGCCCGGTGAGAAAAAAGAGACGATTGGAGATACGATGAAGAATCTTGCGGCATCATTTAAATATACATTTAAAGACCGCAACGCTGTATTTGTTATGCTGGCAATGCTGACATTTTTAACAGGCCTGTTCGGAAGAATCGGGATCATGGCATACTATTTTATCTACATTATGAAGAATCCTGTTTTGATCGCCGGATTCGCAACGGCAATGTCTGCGGGTATGCTGGTAGTAAATTTCTATGCACCGTTCTTCCTAAACCGGATGAGTAAGAAGTATGTGGGTGCCATGGGGTGTGTGGCACAGGCACTATGCTGCGTATTCTTCTACATTATCGGAGAAAATAATCTGACCGGGCTGGTCGTGTTATCCGGCTTTCTATATGGAGTCACAAATGTAGTGTCTATAACATGCTTCACATTGAGTGCTGAGATCATTGATGACAACTGGATCAGGACAGGGGTGCGTTCAGATGGTGTGATCCAGTCCTGCGTTTCTTTTTCAACAAAGCTTGGAAATGCAATTGGCGGTTCCATAGGGATCCTTGCCCTTGGTGCGGTTGGGTATGTTGCAAATGCAAAAGACCTGAGCCAGGAAGTACTGACAAGAATGGATATGGTAATCAACTTTGCACCGGCAGCGTTCTATATTGTGGCTGGAATTTTATTCCTTTGTGTGGGAATGACAAAAGAGAAGGCAATGGAAAATGAAGAAAAGATTGCAAAGATGATTGCTGCGAAGGAGTTATAAGATAATATAAAATCAGTCGAAACGACATGGCTTGTGAAGACACCGGTCATGTCGTTTTCCTATTTATGCTCATCAGGGAAGCAGATCTTGAATATCTGCCTGACCAGCCGTGAAATACAAAAAAGGTAAAAAATAGATATATGATTATTGCTTTCTTAAAACAGAAAAATGTAAGAGGATAAAAATGAACAGTTATTAGGCTGAAATTTATACAGTTTCAGAAAATATCACATGTTATAGTAAAGCAAAGAGTAACAGTTCAGATACAACACAGAAAAGGAAGAGGGACGATGACTATGGAATATAAAGTAAAAAATCCAATTATACCGGGCTTTTACCCGGACCCGACGATCTGCAGAGTCGGAGAAGACTACTACCTGGCATGCTCTAGCTTTGAATTATATCCGGGAATTCCGATTTTCCACAGCAGGGATCTGGTGCATTGGGAGCAGATCGGGAATGCGATGACCGCTCAAAATGGATTCTATGTGGAGAAAAATAGTATGGTGGGAGGTGTGATGGCACCTACGCTGCGGTATCAGGATGGCATCTTTTATCTGATCAATACGAATTTCAGTGATCGGGGAAACTATATTGTAACGGCAGAGGATCCGGCAGGACCCTGGTCAGAGCCGCATTGGCTTACAGACGTTCCGGGGATAGATGCGTCATTATTTTTTGACGAGGATAAGAAGGCGTATATTATGGGTACAGGAGATGTCTGGGATAATGGTGCAGGTAAGATGGAACGTGGAATCTGGCTGGTAGAATATGATCTGGAACATTTTCGGATGCTGGGAGAGCCGGTTACCATTTTCAACAGTGCACTGCGTGTAGGGGCATCCCCTGAATCCCCGCACATCTATCATGTGGGAGACTATTACTACCTGGTGATCGCGGAGGGGGGAACTGAGCACTATCATGCAGTCATGGTGGCACGAAGCCGGGAACTGTTTGGATTCTACGAAGGAAATCCGGCCAATCCGGTGATGACACACAGACATATGGGATTTTCCTGTCCGATCATAAATGTAGGACATGCGGATCTCGTAGAGCTTCCTGACGGAAGCTGGTATGCGGTGATGCTGGCATCCAGACTGATTGACGGGGAGTGTAAGAATCTGGGAAGGGAGACCTTTCTTTGTCCGGTAGTCTGGGAACGGGACTGGCCGCTGTTCAGCCCGCAGACCGGAAAGCTGGAATGGGAATATGATGCACCTGCGTGTCTTGAAAATACAGAGTATAAAAGGGCAGAAACATTTTTTGACTTTGAGGAAGAGAAGCTGGATTGTCAGTGGGTATGCTGGGGCAGTCCGAAGGAGCCTTTCTATAGTATAGAAGATTCTCAACTGATCCTGCAGTGCAGACCCCAGAAGCTGGATGAGGAGCTTCGTCCGATGATGATGGACGAGGCACGTTCTGACGGAAAGTATGTATCCATGCTGGCACGAAGGCAGTGTATGATCGATACGACTGTGAGCTGTAAGATGGACTTTCATCCGGAAGGAGAAGAGAGTGCGGGACTGGCAGTGGTGCAGGCCATGAATCACCAGCTGCATTTTGAGCGGGTGCTAAGAGAGGATAAGCAGATGCTTCAGGCCGTGCTGGTTACCGCAGACTACAACCATCCGCCGTATATGCCGGGCTTCGAAAGCGTAACCAGGCGGGAGGTGCTGGCAGAGACGGAATATGAGGGAAAAGAAATCATTCTTCAGATTGAGATGAAGGGAGAAGACTTCACATTACGCTATGGTACAGATACAGAGCAGTTAAGAGAACTCTGTAAAGTAGATGGACATCGGCTCAATCCAGAGAAGGTCGGGTGTATGTCAGGAACGATTGTTGGGATGTATGCGTCAGCAAATGGAACGAAAAGCAGTAAATGTGCAGGCTTTGACTGGTTTGAAATGAAGTAGAAGAATATGGGAAGATAAGAGGTCAGAAATATATACATAAACTTGACCTCGTCCACGTTCCTTTCCTTTATCAGACAAAGAAAAAGTCAATATATGGCACTGAATAGCGGCATATTTTCGGAAGTCATTTATCCTGAAATCATGTATAGTGTTAATATAAATTAGTTTAGATAAAGGAAGGAAGAAAAGGATGAAGGTTTTAGGATTATCATTTGGTAAGAAAAATGCGAATACAGATATTCTTGTAAAGGAAGCGCTATATGGAGCGAAGGCAGGGGTCCCGGATGCAGAGATTAAGTTTATAAACACCCAGAGGCTGACGATCGACCGCTGTATCGGATGCGGAGCATGTTCAACTGCCCTGGAAAAAGGAAAAGACAATGATTGTATTATTAAGGATGATTTCCAGATGGTGGAGGAAGCGATCCGTGAGGCAGACGCCATTATTTTAGGGGCTCCGGTATATGTATTACAGCCGGTAGGGCAGTTTAAGAATCTGGTGGACCGTTTCTCCTGCAGACATGATGTATCCGCGATCAATTGGGTACTTGATAAAAGAAGAAGTGGTGAGGCGCCTGGGGACCCGGATGCGTTTCCGCAGGAAAGGCTCAGAAGACGTACCGTATCCTATATCTCTGTCGGCGGAGCACATACCTCTAACTGGGTATCCATGGGAACTGCTACCCTGCATTTGTTCGGTTTCCCTGTTATGATGAAGGTAGTAGGGAACTATAATGCATACGATATGGGACATATCGGCAACCCGTATCTGGATGAGGAATTGATCCAAAATATGCGTGAAATGGGAAAACGCACGGCAGAGGCGTACAGCATGGAAGATCATGAGATTGAATGGTTCGGTCCTCAGGGGAATGGGACATGTCCGGTCTGCCATCAGAACCTGCTCACCGTGAATGGCACGACAACCGTAGAGTGTCCGATCTGTGGTATTGAAGGAAAGCTTTCCGTTGAGGGAGACAAGTTAAATGTTACATTTTCCGAGGAACAAAGAGCAAGAGCACGCGGAACATTTGCGGGACTGCGTGAGCATACGACAGAGATCCAGAGCTTTGGTTCTATCTGCGGACCAAAGATTATGGCAAATAAAGAGCTGCTGGAGAAGCAGATGGACAGAATTAAAAATTTTGAGAAGTATATTAAGGAATAGGAAGAAGTATTTTTAGAGGCAGCAGGGTAAAACAGGTGTAAGAAAAAACTATAGTTTAGGGAGATAAAAAGATGAGTCATATTCCAATGATAAAAGAGGATAGAGGGATCCCAACATTGTATGTAAAGGGAGAGCCATTTTTGGCTCTGAGCGGTGAAATCCATAATTCCAGTTCAAGCAGTTTGGAGTATATGGAAAAAGAAGTCTGGCCCAAATTAGAGGGTCTTCATATGAATTCAGTAATCGTTCCGCTATTCTGGGAGACCATCGAACCAGAGGAAGGGGTATACTGCATGGATTTGCCGGACGGTCTGGTTTCACAGGCAAGGAATCACGGGATGCATATCATCTTTATTTGGTTTGGTTTGTGGAAGAATTCTGAATCTATGTATGTGCCAAAGTGGATGAAACAAGATACAGACACCTATTATCTGGTAGAAAGGGTGAATGGAGAGAAGATTAATACGATTTCACCCCTCTGTGAAGCCGCTGTAGAGAAAGATGCAAAAGCTTTTGCGGCAGTCATGGCGCACTTAAAAGAGATAGATGAACAGGAATCCACGGTAATTTTTATACAGGTCGAGAATGAAATAGGATTACTCTCAACGGAACGTGATTATAGTAAGAATGCGTCCCAGGCATTTGCAGAAACAATCCCGGAAGAAGTTACCAGAGAATTCCAGGTAAACGGAACCTGGAAAGAGGCATTTAAAGAAGCAGCAGAAGAAAATTTTATGGCATATTACTTTGCGAAGGCAGTGGAAAAGATTACAAAAACAGGACGGGAGAAGTATCCACTTCCCTGCTATACAAATGCATGGTTAAAACAGTATCCATGGTACGCAGGCTCCTATCCGTCTGGTGGACCGGTAAAAGAAGTACATCGTATCTGGAAACTGGCGGCTCCGTCCTTGTTCACTTTAGCGCCGGATATTTATGTACCATATGTGGCAGAGGTTTTAGATGAATATGGATATGAAGGGAATCCGCTGTTAGTACCAGAGGTAAGAAAAGACTCCGTGACGGCTTCCTATTGTATGTATGCCTTCGGGAAGAAAAATGCAATCGGATATTCTCCTTTTGGAATAGAAGATCTTGCACTGTCACCGGAGGAGATCGATAAGCCGCCGATGGAAGTCATGCTGGCTCTTAACATTGATCCTTCAGCATTTGACACTGAGGGCAGTAAGGAATGCCTCAGTAAGACATATGAATTAATCGATGAAATAAAACCGTTATATTTAAAATTCAGAGGAACAGAACATTTACAGAGCTATGTGAAAAAATCAGAGACAGATTTCGGTGCGTATTTTCGGTTTGAACAATATAATGTATCTGTTGCCTATGCTCCAAGGGTATCAGGAAAACCGCTGGCGGCAGGAATGATTTATGAACTTGCAGAGAACAAATTTCTATTAGTTGGAATGATGAGTACATTAACCTTCCGGCCTAAAGCAGGGGAAAACTTAAAGGCTGACTATTTGAAGATTGAAGAAGGTAAAGTAATACAGGGCAAGTGGGAGGCAGGCCGAATTCTGAATGGAGATGAAAAGATGTCATTGAAATTTGGAGAGTTACCGGAATGCTTATATGTTGAATTATATAAGTACTAGTAAAAGGACAAGAAACCGCAGTGGTTTCTTGTCCTTTTGAATGTTTACTATTTTGAAAATGCAACAAGTAAAAGATCTTCCCCATTTTGGATAAATGATGTAAAGATACAAATAAAATAATCTTCTAAAATAAGATAGCGGATACTAGAACTTAAAATTATTATCAAACGGACGAAAGGATGTAAGTTTATGGGAAAGAAAAAAGTAGTGGGATTTTCATTCGGACGTAAGATGTCCAATACAGAGGTGATGATAAAAGAGGCACTTCTGGAATGTGAGAAGGCAGGGATGGAGATTCAGTTCGTACGCTGTGATGACCTGAATATACATATCTGTACCGGGTGCTGTGCCTGTGTGGGCGGACTGATGTCAGGAAAGGGAAGAGGCACCTGTATCCATAAGGATGATGAATTCTATGTAATCGAGGAAGCGCTGATGTCAGCAGATGCCGTGATTGTTGGCTCACCGACCTACGAGTTTGCACCGACAGGGAATTTCAAGGTTGTCTGTGACCGGATTGGACCCTCTCATGATAAGACCTTCCGCGGACCTGCCATTGAGCAGGGGGAAGCTGAGAACCGGGACCCTTTGACCTACCCGGATGCGAGAAGCACAAAACCGCGTGTTGGTGCCCTGATCACGGTAGGCGGTGCAAGGACAGAGAATTGGCTGTCATTATCCCTGCCTAATATGTATGAGTTCACATTTCCAATGGGAATCGATGTGATCGATAAGTATAAATATTTCGGAGCTATGAATATAGAACATGTACTTGGAAGACCGGATGTTATGGAGCGTATGCGTCAGCTTGGACAGCATATTGCAGAGGCTTTGACTGCCGAAAGTGAAGAAGAGCGTGTGAGATACCGCGGAGATGAAAAAGGGACATGCCCGGTCTGCCACGAGGACCTTCTGACTGTTGGTTTTGGCGGTAATAAAGTGGAATGTCCGATCTGCGGCATCGAAGGAACGCTTCGTCTGGAGGATGGAGAGATACAGGTAGAATTTTCGGAAGCAGAACAGTCAAGATCACGCCTGCGGGATGCCGGAAAGTGGGAGCATTCCAATGAAATCAGGGATGGTGCCATGACCCAGAAAAAGGTTGAGGGCCTGAAGGAATTAAAGATGAAGTATGTAGGAGTCGGGGAATAAAAGCTTTAGACCCCGGATGAGATCTAAGGGCAAAAAAGCATATGCCTTTTCTGCCCTTTTTTACATACCAGGAGAAAAAGGGTTCAAATACAGTGGTAAATAAGGTTATTTGTAAGAGAGTTATTTGGAAATGGACCCGGTATAATGAAAACAAGGTAAAAAAATTAAGATCATAAGGAGGAATATGGAATATGGCTGGCAGACAGATTTATAATCCGGACGGATTCAGGAATATGGAAGCAGATGGAAGGATCATTGGATATCAGTTTGAGTTTAAGGCACAGTACTACCGTGGAATCACCTTATCTATAGTAAGAGATATCAAGGTGAATGTGGATGGGGAGGATGTTAAAAGAGAAGATATCCGTTTCACAGTAAACAATGAAACTTTTACATTGGAAGAGATGAGGACGGTAATTGATTCAGATTACCGCTGGGAATTTGGGGATTATGCAGCAGTATCCGTGATGAAGGAAGGCGGGCTTTCTAAAGGAAGCCACCATATCAAGGCAGTACAGGTGATCGACCCGTCTTATATGCCGTTTATGATTGAAGCAGTGTGTGAAGCAGATTTTACGATTGAATAAGGAGGAAGTAAACATGAGTTATGATATTAAAAGAAGTGTTTCCCTGTACAGCTACCAGGATGAATATTACGACAAAAAGCTGGATCTAGAAGGATGTCTTCGGGAGACAGCCAGGACAGGGGCAACAGGGGTAGAGCTTTTGGCCGAGCAGATGATCCGCAGATTCCCGCTTCCGATTGAGACAGAAGAATTCAGGGCCCAGTGGTTTGGATGGCTTGAAAAATATAACCTGGAACCATCCTGCTACGATGCTTTTTTGGAAAATCACATTTATGATAACCGTATGCTCTGTCTTGGAGAGCAGGTGAATATGATGAAACGTGACATCCGTCTGGCATCCCTGCTTGGCTTCAAGAATCTGCGTACACTTGTTTCCACACCGATGGATGTCATTGAGGGAAGCCTTGAGTATGCAGAACAGATGGATGTAAAGATAGGTTTGGAAGTACATGCACCATTTTCCCTGAATTCAGGATGGGCGGACGGATATATGGAAATGATCCGCCGCACAGGTACAAAGTATTTTGGATTTATCCCGGATATGGGGATTTTCTGCAGGAATATTCCTGATGTAGTTCGTGACAAGGCGAGAAGACACGGCGCCTCCGAAGAGTGTATTAAGATTGTTGATGATGCATATGCCAAGAGAATTGAAAAGGGCTTTGTGAAGATCAAATATGATCTGAATCTTGGAAAGGCCAATATGGATTACCGGATGGCAAATGGAATGCAGGAAATGATGGAAGCTGTCAAGGCAGCAGGCGGCGGACCGGCTGACATGGAATATGCAGGAACCTCCTTCACATATTCATGGTCTGAGCCCCAGGATATCATTGATAATATCGACTATATATTCCATACACATGCGAAGTTCTACAATGTACATGAAGATTATAAGGAAACGGCAGTGGCGATCCCGGAGGTAATTGAAGCATTTAAGAAAGCCGGATATAAAGGCTTTTTAAGTTCAGAATACGAGGGCGGAGAGCATCTGCGTGCAGATATGCCGGTAGACAGCATTGAGCAGGTACGTCGTCATCAGGAAGCAATGAGAAGGGCAATCGAAGGATAATCAGGAAGACGAAGAGAAGAATCAAATAGAAAAGTGAGGAAAACATCATGTCAAATTATGAAACACAGGTCGTTGTGATAGCAGCAGGCCCATCCGGTCTGTCAGCAGCAGTACAGGCAGCAGAGGACGGAGCAGAAGTGATCGTACTTGAAAAGGCAGCAGCCGTAGGCGGAGCTGCCAATATGGGAATGGGTCCGCTGGGGATCGGTACAAAATACCAGAAACAGCAGATGGTTGATATCACAGTAGAGAAAGCATTCAATATGTTTATGGAATACACACACTACAATGTAGACGCAAGACTGGTAAGACGTTATTTTGAACAGTCAGGAGAGACGATCGAATGGCTGGAGGACATGGGCGTTGAATTCGAAGGGGCATACCGCTATTTCCCGAAGTCAGAAGCTACCTGGCATATTGTAAAGACAGACCAGGGAATCGGACCGAGGGCAGCCTCTTTTATGAATAAAGCACTGTATTCCAGAGCGCAGGAGTTAGGCGTGAAGTTTTTATTAGAGACACCGGCTAAGAAGATCATCATGAAGGACGGGAAGGTTGCCGGGGTACTGGCCACAGACAGAGACGGCAATGAAGTTGAGATCGCCTGCAGGGCTGCGATCATCTGTACAGGCGGAGCAGGATGCAACAAGCAGTTTATTCAGGAAGAGACCGGCTACAGGCATGGGGAAGACATGTTCAACTTTGCAATTCCGGGTATTATGGGAGACGGCCTTAGAATGGCATGGGAAGCCGGAGCAGATAAGCTTCCGGTCAGGATCGAGCAGGCAGCGGCGATCGAGGGAGTCGATGACCTTCCGGGAAGCGTCGGCAATATCATGAGCCAGCCCAATCTCCTTGTGAATCTGGCAGGTAAACGTGTGATGAATGAGGAGCACATGCAGAATGCAACCTATCTTTCTAATGTCGTCTCCCACCAGAAGGGCCGCATTTGTATCAGTATCGTAGATTCATCCATCGTGAAGTATTACATCCGAAATGGTGTGGATAACGTATCGATGGTGCGCCCGGACCCGGATGTATCTGACTTTGTAGAAGGAGTGAAGATGGCAAAGGAAAATGGGAATGAAGGTCTGTTCATTGCCGACAGCATAGAAGAGCTGGCTGAAATGGCCGGGATCAAGGTCGATAACCTGGTAGATACCGTAGAGGAATACAACGATTTCTGTGACAGTGTGGATGAGGAATTTTTCAAAAACAAGAGATTCCTGCGGCCGATCACAAAAGCACCATTCTACGGAGCACGTATCCGTCCCGGCGGATATGGAACAGTGGGCGGCATCAGGATCAATGAAAACTGCGAGGCATGTGATAAAGAATTTGAACCTGTACCGGGCCTTTTTGCAGCCGGAGCAGATGCCTGCAACATCTATGATGACAGTTATATGTTCCTGCTTCCCGGAAACTCTATGGGATTCGCTGTCAATACCGGACGCATTGCAGGTATGAGCGCAGCAGAATATGTAGAAGAGGAAGATTAAGGGCCGTGTTTGTTTACTGCTCTTAAGAAGGAGGAAACCAGAATGGCAGTCATCACAATAGATGGAAAGACGCTGGAAGTTGAAGAGAATAGAAATATATTAGATTGCGCATTGGAAAACGGGATCTATATTCCACATTTGTGCCACCACAAAGATTTAAATCCCTTAGGCTCCTGCAGGATGTGTATCGTTGAGGTAGAAGGAGAGGAGCAGATCCAGACATCCTGTACCCTAAAGGCGAAGGATGGAATGTGTATCAAAACGAAGACACCGGAGCTTGAGAGATTAAGGATGCTTGCACTGGAGCTGCTTCTGACGGGACACCCGGAAGACTGCTCCACTTGTCCCAAGTATGGAAATTGTGAACTGCAGATGCTGATTCAGTATATCGGTCCAAAGACCGGGCGTCTCAAAATGCGCACGAAAGGCTTTAAGACAGAAGAGGGAAATCCTCTTCTTCTTCATGATATGAACCGATGTGTACTCTGCGGAAGATGTGTCCGTGCATGTAACGAACTGCGCGGGGTAAAGGTCCTTCAATATCAAAAGAAGGAAATGGAAACGTATGTCGGCACTTTACATAATAAATTGTTAAAGGATGCAGACTGCCGGTTCTGCGGAGCCTGTGCAGAGGTATGCCCGACCGGGACGATACGGGACAAGCTGATAGATCCAGAAGTAAAGAGAGAGGATGCGATCGTTCCCTGCCGCTATGCATGTCCGGCACATACGGATATCCCCCGTTATATCAGGCATGTGAAAAATGGCGAGTACGATGAAGCGGCAGCCGTGATCAGGGAGAAAGTACCGTTCCCGAAAGCACTTGGATACATCTGCAGCCATGTCTGTGAGCTGGAGTGTAAGAGGAAGGAAGTCAATGAGGCAATGTCCATCCGTAACATCAAGCGGTATGCCATGGAGCATGATACTGGTTCCTATTGGAGGGGCCGGGGTAAGCAGCTTGCAGATACCAATAAGAAAGTCTGTGTTGTGGGAGCAGGCCCGGCAGGAATGACAGCGGCATACTATCTGAGGAAGCAGGGACATGATGTCACGATCAAGGAAGCACTTCCAAGTGTGGGCGGCATGATGGCATATGGGATCCCGTCCTATCGTCTTCCGAGAGAGATCGTTGCAGAAGAGGCAAGGATCATTGAGGAGCAGGGTGTAAAAATAGAAGTAAATACAAAAGTTGAGAAGCCAGAAGAGCTTCTGAAAGAATATGACGCAGTGCTGATGACGATCGGCGGCCACCAGGGAGTGCGCCTTCCAATGGAAGGAAACAGCCTGGAGGGTGTGATTCTGAATGCAGACTTCCTTAGAAATGCAAGCATGGGAAAAGAGACCGGGATCGGCAGGAAAATTATCGTTCTGGGAGGCGGCAATGTGGCGTTTGACTGTGCAAGGACGGCAAAAAGGCTGGGCGCAGAAGAGATACATCTGGCATGTCTGGAGGCAAGAGAGGCCATGACTGCGGATGAAGAAGAGATCACACAGGCCCGGGAGGAAGGGATTTTCGTCCATCCGGCGCAGACCTTTGAGCGGATCACGGGGACAGAGCATGTGACAGGCGTGGATTTTATGAACGTAAAATCCTTTATGTTTGATGAGAACCGCCGGGCTGTCATTGAAAAAGAGGAAGGATCTGAGCATCATATTGAGGCTGATACGGTGATCTTCGCCGTTGGACAGAGACCGGATATCACGGAGGAAGCAGGCCTGAAATTAGGAAGAGGCAGCAGCATTGCCGTAAAAGATATAGAAAAGGATAAGACCACATCCGTTGACCGGATTTTTGCAGCAGGAGATGTGATTTATGGGACCAGATCTGTTATTGCTGCGATTGAATCCGGCAGGGAAGCAGCAAGCCAGATTGACAGATTCTTAGGGGGCTCCGGGGATATTTCAGAGGTACTGGCACCTGAACAGAAAGCAGATCCATATATCGGCCAATGCCCGGGCTTTGGTTATCAGGAGCGGAAGCATACAAAGGTAGATCCTCCTGAGGCACGGTGCAGTGATTTCTGTTTATTTGATCATGGCATCAGTGAGGAGGATATCGGTGCAGAAGCAGGACGGTGTCTGCAGTGTGATCTGAGGCTTAAGATATCCAGACCAAGCTTATGGGGCGATTATGCAGAGCAGAAGGAGGCCGAGTAAGATGGGGGCTTTAGAACAAACCGAAAAAATGAGCAGAGAAGAAGTATTGAAAAAGATAACAGCATTTGGGCTGGAGGAATATGGCCTCTGCCGCCAAAGGCTGTCTGACCGCCTTATCATGGCGGCAGAGGAAAGTAAAGAAGAGGGAAAAGAAACGGGTGTAGTATGTGCATTGGATAACGCAGATACAGAAGGGGTGCTTCTGGAAGTGCTGCGTACAGAGCCTGAAAAGGTCATGGAAGGAATCTCTGTCGCAGCGTATGCGCTGGGGACGGAAAACAAGGTGCTGTATTTGCCCGAATATGCAGGTGATCTGGCAGAAGAGGAGGGCGTCAAGCAGGCAGCAGGGCAGTATGACGTTGCCCTTAGGTGCGGATCAGTGGATGTTCGTGCCAATCAGGGCTGTGCCCTTCTGCATCTAATCACAGCAAGAAATATTGCTGATATATTCAGTGATTGTTATGAACCGGGAATTTATGTGTCCGTAAATGGAGGGGCAGTTCAAAAAAAGGCCTGTGACACAAAGCTTACAGAATGTGTTTCATTCGAAGATGCAAAGGCTGTACAGCTAGGGTACCAGTATTACACACCCCGGGAAGCAATGGAACTGACTCTGGAAACCGCGGAAATTACAAACGGTGTCATCCGTGTGCTGACAAAAAAGGACTGTATTGTAATGGAGACGGAAAAAAGCCTGACTGCCTCGGGAAGGCAGAGCTGCGGGAAATGTGTCTTCTGCCGGGAAGGGCTGATCCAGCTGGCACATATGCAGAAGGAAATAAAGGCCGGCCGGGGAAAGGCAGAGTTTCTTGAGCTGACAAAGGAGATCGGAGAGGCGATGACAATCTCAACCCCTTGTACGATGGGACAGGTTTCATCCAAAATTGCGCTTACGGCGGTGGAAAAGTTTAAAAGTGAATACGAGGCACACATCAGGAAGAAAACATGTCCGGCAGGGGTATGTTTCTCGGCAGAGACGGTATACATTGATCCAAAGACATGTGAAGGCTGCATGGAGTGTATGGATGTATGTCCAAAGGATTGTATTGAAGGAAAGGCTGGCTTTATACACATGATCGATGATTTCGATTGTGACGGATGTGGGAAGTGTATGGAGGTCTGTGAGGCAGGTGCCATCCAAAAGACATCCGGGAAACTTCCGAAGCTGCCCAACAGATTAGTGAAGGTAGGCAGATTTAAGAGATAGAGACAAAAAGAAACAGTGGATATTTATCCTGAAAACTGATATCGTAAGAAAAGACAAAAAAAGACAAAAAAGGTACTTACTTATGGAAAAAACGATATCGAAGAAAACAGCACTGCTTGTTACGATATATCTATCAAAACGAAGAGAGAGATAGAGGAGGAAATTATGGAAACAAAGGTAACAACGCAGGAAAAAACGAACAAACTTACCGGGTTTTGTTATAGCTTCGGTGAGATTGGGTCTCAGCTGTCATGGTATATGATCAACACATATCTGACCGTATTTTATACCGATGTGGTGGGATTGACGGCATCAGCCATTTCACTGATCATGCTGATCGCCCGTGTATGGGATGCCATCAACGATCCGATGATGGGAGTGATTGCTGACCGGACAAGAACACGCTGGGGAAAATTCAGGCCGTATCTCATGTTCGCGTCCCCGTTTCTGGCAATATTCAATATTTTGACTTTTACGGTATTCCCGGTAGAAGGAACCGCAAAGGTCGTCCTGTGTCTGGTCTGTTATATAGGTGCAGGTATGGCCTACACCGCGATCTGTGTAACTTACGGCGGTCTGGTCAATCTGATTGCAAGAGATTCACAGGTGCGTATGAACTATACGGCATGCAGGGCAACAGGGGCATCTGTTATTAAAATGATCTTATCAGCCGCAGCCATGCCGATGATCTTATTCTTCAGCCAGAGTGATACTGCGAATGCCAGAGGTTACTTTATTACGACCGTCATCTGTTCCATTGTTATGCTTCCCTGCTTTTGGATCTGTGCAGCAAGATGTAAAGAAACCGTTGTTGTAGAACCTATCCAGACAATGGAGAAAAAACCGGTCATTCAGTCCCTGAAATTAATGTGTAAGAATAAGATGCTGATGATCACAGTCGTGAATGTATTCTTAGGTGCGATCGCAATCATGTGCCGTATGTCTATGCTGGCATATTATATTATTTACGTGGTTGGCTCCTTTACAATGATTGCTCCGATCTTTACAACAATGACGGTGACAGAACTGCTCGGATGCCTGGCACTTCCCTGGGGTACAAAGAAATTCGGGAAGAGGAACTGGCTGCTGATCCTGAATGTGATCATGGTGGCAGGATTCGTAACAATGTTCTTCATGCCGGCAAATAACAGTGTATTTTTAATCGCCGTCAGCGCTGTGATCGGTTTTGGAAACTCTGCGGCAAATGTATCTACAGGTATGCTTTCGGACTGCATTGAATATGGAGACTGGAAATACAATATCCGTGAGGAAGGTCTTACATATTCTTATATGAGCTTCGGCGTGAAGCTGGCAACAGCAGTGGGCGGATCCGTTACGGTGCTCCTTCTTGCAGCCTCCGGTTATGTACCGAATCAGGAGCAGACAGATGCAGTAAAAACGGGAATCAATGCAGTGGTAAATTTAATGCCGACAATCTGTATTGTTGTTTCTATGATTCCATTATTCTGGTATAATTTAGACAAAAAGATGATGGATAAGATTCGTGTGGAATTGGACGAAAGAAACGCTAAGAGAAATGCTCAGTAAAACACCCTTCATGGGAAGTATTCCATAGAATCCGGTCCTAAGAATGGGGAAGATATGAAATACGAAAATATAGTCAGATGTCAGTTTTCAACGAAAAAAGTAAAAGAAATGCATTTCCATCAGGACATAGAGATCATCTATGTCCTGGATGGGTGTTTGGAGGTGGCTTATGAGGAAAGCTGCCATTTTTTAAATACGGATGATTTCCTTCTGATCAATGCAAATGTGCGTCATGAGTATCATGCCAGGGGAGAAGTCCTGCTGGGCAGTGTATTTATTGACTATACAATGCTTACGGAAATATTCAGCGGGGAACAGTTATTTTTTTGGTGTGACTCCACAGAAGAAAAGTCCGAGAGCTACGATAAGATGCGGTATTATATCCTCCAGATCTTCAATTATTACCAGACCGCGGAGGGGCAGGGGATCGTGCTCAAAAACAGCATCTATTATCAGCTGATTTATCTGATCACAACGGACTTTATTGTGAAAAAGGGAATGAGCCAGTATGATTCACTGCGGGGAATCCATGATGAACGGCTCAATGAGATCCTGAGTTTTATTATGACGAATTACAGGGAGCAGATCACCTTAAAGGAGCTTGCGGACAGATTATTCTTATCTCATACATACTTGTCCAAATATATCAAACAGAATTTTGGGATGAGCTTCCTAAAGCTCGTGAATAATATCCGCCTGGAGCATGCAGTAAGTGACCTGCTGTATACAGATAAGACTGTACTTAAGATCGCTATGGACAACGGATTTCACAATCAGGCAGGATTTAACCATACCTTCCGGGAGAGTTATCAGACGACACCTGCGGAGTACCGCGCACAGATGCGGGAAAAAAGAGAAAAGCCGGAGTCGGATGAGAACAGCCAGAAAATCTTAAAACGGGTGGAGCAGTATCTGACCTCCAATCTCGTATCTGCGCCGGATGCAGCGAGTTCAACAGTATCCGTATTGGAGATTGATACGAGGGAGAGGCAGGCGTTAAAGAAAAACTGGTGCCGCATGATTAACATCGGACAGGCAAAGGATATTTTAAGGTATGATGTAAGAGAACAGATCCGCTTTTTGAAAGAAAATTTAAAGTTTGAGTATATGCGTTTTTGGAATCTGCTGTCGGATGACATGATGATTGAAATCAAGTCGGTAAATGCGAGATATAACTTTAAGCTTGTGGATCAGGTGCTGGATTTTTTGATGGAGATTGATGTGAAGCCTCATATAGAGCTGGGCCTTAAATGTGTGAACTTTTTTGCACGAGTGAACCGTGAGACCGTGCCTATGGATGAGGAAAACCAGCTTGATGTGATCGGGAAGAACCAGATATTCTTGGAGGAGCTGATCAAGCATCTTACCAGACGGTATGGAATTCAGAAAGTTGAGAACTGGTATTTTGAATTGGAGTGGAATCCCGTGAACCAGAAAAAGGTGACGATTGAACAGTATCTGAAGGCCTTTGATAAGATTGCCGGGATTTTTAGGACTTATGCCCCCAATGTGAAAATTGGAGGGGCAGGATTCAGCCTGAATTATGTGGACAAGGAATTTCCTGAGATGATAGAGAGCTGGAGGTATAAAAAGCAGCGTCCCGATTTTATCTCGATTTATTCTTACCCCTATCTTATGAATGAGGAACTCTTAGATGCAGGACGCAACCCCTATTCCTCGGACGAGAGTTATCTTTATCATCAGATTCAGAAAGCAAGGGAGATTCTTCGGGAAAAGGAGTTTGATGTACCCGAGTTACTGGTGACAGAGTGGAGTTCTACGTTATCTAACCGGAACAGTCTGAATGACGGCTGTTATAAAAGCGCTTATATCGTAAAGAACCTGATACAGAATTACGGGGAAGCGGATGCTGTCGCCTATTGGTCGGCCTCGGATATTTTTTCGGAGAGCATGGATTCATCGAAGCTGCTCTTTGGCGGGTGTGGTCTGCTTACCCAGGATGGGATCAGGAAACCGGCGTATTTTGCCTATGAGCATATGAATCACTTGGAAAACTGGTATTTAGGCAGGAACCAGAATGCCATTGTTTCCTGTAATGCAAGGGGATTGTATTTTATTTGCTGCCACAATTACAAACACTTTAATTTTCGGTATTATGCGGCGAATGAGGATGAAATAGAAATAGAGAATCAGCAGCGTCTGTATGAGGATAACGAGAGCATGCAGATGATTTTTAAGCTGCACCATGTGAACAATGGATCTTATCAGATTAAAATTTTTTCCGTGAACCAGGATGCCGGGAATGTACAGAGTGAATGGGGAAAATTAGACTATATTAGTGATCTTTCAGTCATGGAGATCGAATATCTGGAACGGATATGCCAGCCAAGACTGACGATCCATAAGATAGAGGCAGCAGACCATACCCTGGTCGTGGAGACACGGCTGTCTGCACAGGAGATCCAGGCAATCGTCGTGGCGGAAATATAGGGATGAGGTGCAGGATAAGGAGTGAAGTTATGATAGAGAAGAAAAAGAAAGAAAACCATATCTTTCCATTCTTGTGGATGCGCGGTGAAGAGGAGTCTGTCATGCGCCAAGAGATGGAGAAGATATATGAATGCGGGATCCGGGAAATCTGTGTAGAGGCGCGCCCTCATCCCGATTTTTGCGGACCCGGCTGGTGGCATGATATGGATATCATTCTGGATGAAGCCAAAAAGAGGGGAATGAGGGTATGGATCCTGGATGATAAGCATTTCCCCACGGGATATGCAAACGGGCTCATCGAGGAAAAGTATCCCGAGCGGAAGAAGACATACATCCAATATTCCTCCGCAGATGTGTTCGGCAGTCCGCGTCCATTGACGCTGAATGTGAAAAGGATGCTTAAGCCGACCATTAAATTCTGGGAGATCGGAAAGCCTTTTAATAAGGAAGAAAGAGAAAAGAATGAATTCGTTTCTATGACAGCATTAAAGTTTCATCATGGGAATGTATTTACCGAAGAGAGTATTGATCTGTCGGATACAGTTGATGGAGAGTATGCCACCTTTGAACTGCCAGAGGGGCAGTGGAAGATCGTCGTTGTCTATAAGACCCGTACGGACGGCGGGGATGAAGCTTATATTAATCTGATCGACGAGGTATCTGCCCATACGCAGATCGAAGGGGTGTATGAGGCCCATTTCGACAGGTACGGGGCCGAATTCGGGAAGGTGATTGCCGGATTCTTTTCTGATGAACCCCAGTTTGGAAATATTGCCGGATTCGATAAAGATGCGATTGTCGGGAAAAAGCAGATGCCGCTGCCGTGGAGTGATGAGCTGGAAGAGATGCTTACAGAGAAATACGGGGACAGGCTTTCTAAGCTCCTTCCCTATCTCTGGAATGGGAGTGAGGAGATGGAGATCGTTCCACAGATCCGGTTTGCCTATATGGATTGTGTGTCCAGGCTTTATGAGAAGCATTTCAGCCGGGCGATCGGAAGCTGGTGTGAGGAGCATGGCGTGGAGTATATCGGTCATGTGGTGGAAGATGACAGTACACACAGCCGTCTGGGAATGGGAGCGGCCCACTATTTCCGCGCTATGAGCGGGCAGCATATGGCAGGGATCGACTGTATCGGCGGTCAGATCGTATATGGGGCACCTGATGCACTGCGTACTGATATGGTCACCATCGACGGAGAATTCTATCATTATCTCATTGGGAAGATGGGGGCATCCTGCGGACATCTGGACCCGAAGAAGAAGGGGCGGACCATGTGCGAGCTTTTTGGAGCATACGGCTGGAACCTGGGTGTCCGTGATATGAAATATATATTGGATCACCTGCTGGCAAAGGGGATCAACTATTTGGTACCTCATGCATTCTCTATGGCAGAATACCCGGATATGGACTGCCCGCCGCATTTTTATGCCCGGGGGAATCATCCGGAGTTCCCATACTTTGCCGAATTGATGAAATATGCGGAAAAAATGTGCACCTTGTTCAGCGGCGGCCGGCACATTGCCACAGCGGCGGTCCTGTATGATGCTGAGGCAGAGTGGGCAGGGGAACGTATGGCAATGCAGAAGGCAGGAAGAGAGCTGCTGGAACACCAGATCGACTTCGATGTAGTCAGCACAGATATGCTGTACCAGGAAGCAGAGTACTACCGCACCAGGGTGGAGGATGGAAAACTGAAAGTGAATGAGGAATCCTTCGATGTACTGGTCGTTCCTTATGCAGAGCGGATCACCAGGGAGCTGGCACAGTTTATAGAGCAAAACCCACAGTTCCCGGTTTGGTTTATTGAGGCGCTTCCGAAACAGATCGTGAATGGAGATCCAAGCGATACACAAGAAGAATCCAGACTTATGGAGGCTGTCAGAAGCTGCACGGTTGTCTTGTTGGAGAAATTGGCAGACAGGATGAAAGAGGAGGGGTATTTTGAGCTCTCATTGAAGGAAGAGTTCCCGTCTCTTTCAACGTATCATTACAGAACGGACAGGGATCTGTTCTTTGTGATGAACGAGTCAGCAGAGAAGACCTTCTGCGGCGAGATCTGCCTTCCGTGTTTAGACAAATTGCAGATCCGAAAAGGAATGGGGGACGAGTGGATGCGCCTTCCTGCACAGGAGAGACAAGGATGTCAGCAGATAAAAGTTCAGCTGTATCCGGGAGAATCCTGCGTGATCGCAGGATGTCCGTCAAAAGAGGAAGAGACTCCGGAAAATGCATCCGTATATTATCCTGAGGATGAGATGCTGGCAGAATATAAAGAGACGCTTTCGCTTTCAGAAGGCTGGAGTTATTCAAAAGCCAGGGCGATCGAATATCCTAATTTTGGAAACAAGATCCCTGTGGACAGGCTGAAGCCCGTTTCTTGGGAAGACCCTAAGTTCTCGGGGGTAATCCGGTATGAAAAGACGTTCCGGCTTACTCAAAAACCGGAGAGGGCCGTAATACGTTTTGAGCATGTATATGAAGTGATGACACTCTGGGTGAACGAGGTAAAGGCAGGGATCTGCATTCGTCCGCCATACCAGATGGAGATCGGCCATCTCCTGAAAGAAGGGGAGAATGCCATCTGTGTGGAGGTGGCAACCACTCCTGCCAGAGACCAGCTGAATTATCCGGAACCTCCGTTTGTGATGTCGCATACCGCGATGGAACCTACGGGAATAGTTGGGGAAGTGGAATTGATGCAGGTATGCTCCGGTAATTAAAAGATAGAAATGGACGGTGCGGATTCCTGCACCGTCCATTTCTATCTTTTGGATTATAATTATAGACCTATTTATTTTAAACTACTACCATACAGGAAAGACAATTTTCAGTTATATCACCGAATGCCGCATCGCCCTCGCGCAGCGGCTGCTGTGCTATGGAGATATGTCTATTTAGAGGGCAGTTGATGTCATTTGACATCAACTGCCAGTAATTTCCCGGAGAATGCAGGCATCTTCAATACTGCTTTCCCGTCTTTCATTTTCCAGCATTGATTCTTTTTATAAGCCGTTGTTCCACCGAAGCGGTCCATATCACTTGCAATCAAAAGACGAAGTTTCTTCTCTTTCAAGGGCTTTTTTTCATCTTCAGCCACCAATTCGTACTCTTCTACATCCTCCCCGGAGAAGTTGAACACTGCGATAATCTTTTCCTTCCCATCTGTCCGTTCAAAAGCATAGATCACCTTTTCTTCCTGACTGCAATCGATCCACTTGAATCCCTCTCTGCTAAAATCCAGCGCGGAAAGTGCCGGGTGCTCCAGATAGAGGGAATTCAGTTCCTTCATATAATAATGGAACGCGTCATGCAGAGGATATTCTAAGATGTCCCAATCCAGTTCCCGTTTTTCATCCCACTCGCGGAACATGCCCAATTCAGTTCCCATGAAATTCAGCTTCTTGCCCGGATGTGCCATCATGTACAGATACAGCGCTCTGGCCTGCGGGAACTTTACGTCATACTCTCCGTGCATCTTCTGAGTGATGGTGGCTTTTCCGTGTACGACCTCATCATGAGAGAGAGGCAGCAGGAAATGTTCATCATAATAGTACTGCATGGAAAAGGTCAGTTTATGATAGTCGCGTCCCCGGTACAAGGGATCTGTGCGGAAATATTCGAGGGTATCGTTCATCCATCCCATGTCCCATTTATAATCGAAGCCCAGGCCGCCCTCCTCTGCCTTTTTGGTGACACCGACATAGGAGCTGGAATCCTCGGCAGCCAGGATGACATCAGGATAGGTCTGCTTTATAAAACGGTTCATATTTTTCAAAAATTCTGTTGCATTGACGTTGATCCCGCGCTGTGCCTCGCCCTGCCAGTAGATGATGTTGTTAATGGCATCCATCCTAAGCCCGTCAAAATGATATTCCGCAAGCCAGTAATTGGCATTGGACTGCAGAAAACTCTGTACCTCGCCCCTGGAATGATTAAAGTTTTTACTTCCCCATGAACTATAGCTTACGTCACTGTTTGGGTATTCGTAAAGCTGCGTCCCGTCAAAATCGGCGAGGGCATAGTCATCTACTGCAAAATGTACGGGAACAAAGTCCAGAATCACTCCGATCTCATTTTGATGGCACTGATCGATAAAATATTTCAGATCATTCATCGTCCCATACCGGGCGGTAGGGCTGTAATATCCCGTACACTGATAGCCCCAGGATTCGTCGGATGGATGTTCACTGATGGGCAGGATCTCCACATAATTATATCCGTATTCTTTCAGATAAGGGATCAGAAGATCAGCGGTCTTGGCATAGGTATACCAGCCGTTTTCCTCCTCCTCATTTCTGCGCCAGGAGCCGAGATGCATTTCGTAGATATTGAGCGGACTGTTCTTGCAGTCTGTTCTTTTGCGCATCCATTTTTCATCATGAAATCTGTAGCTGTTCAGATCACGTATGACAGAAGCATTCTGGGGGCGCAGCTCCATTCCATATCCGTAGGGGTCACAATGGTCGGTTACGCGGCCGTCACTCTTATAGATCTTGTACTTATACAGCATCCCGTCTTTCATCCCATCCAGTTTGATCTGCCAGAATTGTCCGTTATAGATTTTGTTCATGGGTGTTTCGGTCCAGTCGTTGAATTCCCCGATCAGGGATACCTTTCTGGCAGACGGTGCAAACACGGTGAAGACAGCATGGCTTCCCTTAAGCTGACAGCCGAGATACTTGTACGCATCAAATATCTTACCTGTATAGAATCCATAATAATCCATCTTTTGTTCTCCTTTTGTTTTTTCATTTTTATGAATTTTGCAATTGGTGATTCAGTTTCGGCAAATAATTACTATAGTTCATTATTTTATTTCTAATAATATAAATTAACTTTATTAGCATAATTGACCAGAGTCGTTTTTCTTAGTACTATATTTATTATAAAGCTTGTGCAGACGGATTCAATCAACGATTTTAGAAAGGAGTATGTTATTCAACGTTTTGAAAATATTGTCGGATAACTGTGATGTGTATGGACTTAAGAGTGAGGAAGACAAGGAACAGTATCATGAATGCATTTATTGAATTACGGTCTAAAAAGGAATTGGAGAGGATTACTATTAAGGAATTAGCAGAGCTGGCCTGTATCAACAAAGCAACTTTTTACCAGCATTATAAAGATATTTATGACTTATCAGAAAAGCTTGAGATGGAAGTGCTGACTTCCGCGATCAACGATCTGAACCACCCGGAATATCTCTTGTCCAGTCCAAGGGAAGGACTGGTTGAGATCGCGAATGCTCTGATCTCCAGAAGACCCATGCTTGATATTCTCTACGCGGGGAGCAGGCGGCCTCTGCTGGTGGACAGGCTGGAAAAACTGCTGAAAGAAGTGATCTACCATAACTGTCCTGAATATCAGGGGGATTGCAGGAAGGATATTCTGTTTACGGTATTGATCCAGGGGACCTTCCGGGCTTTTGAGCAGCACATGGGGGATGATCCTGAGAAGGTCCTGGAGATATTGGCAGAGATCACTGAGAGCTTCCTGAAAAAGTAAGGTAAAGGGAATACATCTGGATCAGCTGTTTGATCTGGATCTGGATATCCTCTTTCTCTTTTTCGAAACAATCGTCAGAATACAGGCCGATATGCTGCAGCATGGAGATGTTCATCCGGGTAATAAAGTGCACTGCCCCGGGAATATTCAGGTTCGCTCTGGTACTGCCGCTTTCTTTGGCCAGCGTAAGAAGCTCTTCCAGCTTTTGGGTAAACTTTTCTGTGTAGGCGTAAAATACACTTTTTCCGGCTTCGGATGAGGGAAGGCTGCGTGTATGTACTTCAAAGAGGAGAAGAAGAGTTATGTCTCCTCTGGAGTTTAAGACGTTGTCATAGAAGCTGTGAAGCAGCTTGAGCGCGCTGTCCAATGCATTCTTATCTTCTGCCTCCTGCTCTGTAAAAGCTGACATGGCAAAGGCTTCGTCGATAATCTGCTCTTTTAGGGCCAGCATGATATCATCGGCATTTTTAAAATATTTGTAAAGTGTGACCGTGGAGATATCCAGGCTGCGGGCTAACTGCTGGATATTAAAGGCAGACACCCCCTGTTTTAAAATCATCTCACGGGCAGCAGCCAGAATCTCATCCCTGCGTCTTCGGCGCATTTGTTCAAAATAAGCTGTTTTATCCATAATTATCCATCCTCTTAACAGACCGTTTCTAATTGTTGTTTTTCATTATAGCAGTTAAAAAATAAAATGGCAAATTGGATGAAAAAGATCATCGAGTTTTGTGCAATATTGCTTCTTGTATTGTACATATAATTGAGTTAACATAGTGTTAATTCAATTAATACATAAGAAACTGTAAAAAATATTAAAAACAGGAGGCGCAGTATGTTACAGACCGCAGAGATTTTTCAAAATGGAATGGTGTTACAGAGAGGAAAGAAGATCATCGTGTGGGGAACCAACACACCGGGAACAGCGGTGACCGCCGAGATCCAGGGACATAGAGGAGAATGTGTTACAGACGGCGGAGGGAATTGGAAGCTGGAGATCCCGGCTCTAAAAGCGTCAGAGAGCGAGGTTCTTAAGGTGGAATCAGGAGGAGAGTCTGTTACATATACAGAGGTAGCGGTCGGTGAAGTCTGGGTGGCAGGCGGACAGTCTAATATGGAGTTCTGGATGCGTTACGAGAAGCACAAGGATGAGGCTTTAAAGGACTGTCCTGATACAAGGCTTCGTTTTTACGATGTGCCCGAGGTATGCTATGAGGGACAGCGCCAGGAGTTTGATTATAGCAGACAAGCCGTCTGGAGACAGGCTGCAGCGGAGGATCTGGAGTATTTCAGCGCTGTAGGTTACTATTTTCAGAAGGAGATAAAAAAGGCTCTGGATGTGCCTGTGGGAATCATCGGATGCAATTGGGGCGGAACAACTGCCTCTGCCTGGATGGAACCAGATACGGTCAGGAGGGCAGGAAAACCATGGATGAGAGACTATGAAAGTAAAATTGCCGATATGGACATGGAAGAATACTGGAAGATTCAGCATCATAATCCGATCAATGATAAGGGTAATCCATTTGCAGATCCGTTTGGCGAGTTTATTCTGCCTAAGACGCCGACTCAGGAAGAATTGCACCAGTTCTTCGGATCCGTGGGAGAAGAGGGGTTCGAACAATACCTGACGATGCTTATGCCCCAGCAGATTCCTGGATGTCTTTATGAGCATATGTTAAAAACCATTGCACCATACAGTATCCAGGGTGTTTTGTGGTATCAGGGGGAGAGCGATGATGTGCCGGGAAGAAATATTCTGTATCAGGATATGCTGACGGGAATGATTGCGGACTGGAGAAAGCTGTGGAAGGAGGAACTGCCATTTCTGATCGTCCAGCTTCCGGGCTTTGATAAATGGATGCTGGATACGGAGTCCAATCATTACCCGATTATCAGAAAATGTCAGGAGAGGACCGCAGATACGGTGAATCAAGTTTACCTGTGCTCCATCTCAGATGTGGGTGAGGAGAAAGATATTCATCCCAAGAACAAGAAGGCAGTCGGAGAGCGTTTGGCGTTACTTGCGAGAGGACATGTATATGGTGAACGGATACTCTGCGATGCACCTAAGGCGAAGTGTGCGCTCAGAGAGGGAACCTGCATTACGGTCACTTTTGCAAATGCAGAAGGAGGGCTTCATATAGAAGGCAGTGCTTTGAGTGCGCTGCAGGTATGCTGCGGAGAGGAAACGCTGGAATACACTGCGAAGACAGAGGGGGAAGCTCTTTTGATCAGCCTGGACAAAGAGGTGGAAGGGACAGTGAAGCTTCTGTATGCGCAGACTCCCTGGTACTTAATAAACCTTTATAATCAGGCAGGGATTCCGGCGATTCCTTTTGAACTGGAATGTTAGTTTTGAACGGGAATTTTAGTTTTGAGCTGAAATGTTAGATTTGAACCGGAACGTTAGAAGACCAGGGCGTGTTTGATCATTCATCGAACACGCCCTGGTGCATTTTAACATTTCATTCATATTCCTGTGTTATATTCCATTCAGGAGCTGATAAATGCAGTGAAGAATTAGAAAGCAATAAAAGGGTTTATGAAAAAATGAGGATGGATTAACAGGAGGAATATGTGATGGAAAAGAAAATATGCGTGATTACAGGCGGAGGCAGCGGCATGGGCCTATCTACAGCCAGTCTGATGGGAAAGACACACTATGTGATCATCTGCGGGCGTACCGTTCAGAAGCTGGAATCCGCTGTTACGAGACTGCAGGCAGAAGGTGCGGAGTGTGAGGCATATCCGTGTGATGTCTCTGACCGGTCAAGTGTAAAACGTCTGGCAGAACACGCAGCTGCACTGGGGGAAGTGCAGACCATTGTCCATGCGGCAGGGATGAGCCCTCACATGGGTACGGGTGAATAGATTATCCAGGTGAATGCGATGGGAACGATTTATGTGAACGAAGAGTTTGCAGCGGTTATGGGAGAAGGGGGCTGTATTCTGGATGTCTCCTCCATGTCGGCCTATCTGTCACCAGGAATTGTGATGCCCAGAGGAGCATATAAGTATGCATTTCAGGATCAGGAGAAATTTTACCGTAAAATGATGGGGCGTGTAAATTTATTTCCGAAAAAACTACGGTCCGGCATTGCATATGTGGTGTCAAAAAACTTTGATATCTGGTATGCTAAAAAGTGTGCAGGCGTATATGGTAGCCGGGGAATCCGGGTATTATCCGTCTCACCGGGAAACTTTGAGACTCCGATGGGAGAAGTGGAGAAGGAGGAAGCGCTTGGCTATCTGAAATATGCGGCCATCAAGCGTCTGGGCGATCCGGACGAGATCGCTTGGCTTCTGGCCTCCTGTGCGGATGAGAGGAATTCTTATCTGACAGGCACAGATATCTTGTGCGACGGCGGCCTGGTAGCAGGACGGTAGTCAGTGACCGGGAGGAAGTGACCGGGAGGCAGTGGATGCGAGATGTCTTGATGGGATTTCAAATAACTGGATGATGAGGGAAGGAAGGTTCGATGATTAAAATATTAGTGTTAGAGGATGAGCCGGGACTCAATAAAGCAGTCTGCCAATATCTTCGGGGGAACGGCTTCGATGTGACGGGATGTCTGGATGCAGACGAGGCCCTGGATCAGATGTCTGAGAAGATGTTTGATCTGATCATTTCAGACGTGATGATGCCGGGAATGGACGGGTTCCAGTTTGCGGATTCGATCCGCAGGCTGGACAGCCGCATCCCGATTCTTTTTATGACGGCGCTGGATGATCTCTCATCCAAGAAAAAGGGGTTCCGTCTGGGGATCGATGATTATATGGTAAAACCGATCGAATTTGATGAATTATTGATGCGGATACAGGCACTTCTGCGGCGGGCAAATGTACTGGATGAAAAACAGCTTAAAGTCGGCGGTCTTTTGTTAGATTCCGATGAAATGACGGCCTATCTGGATGGGGAGGAGATTCCGGTCACTGTCCGGGAATTCCACGTACTGCATAAGCTTTTGTCTTATCCGAAGAAAACATTTACGAGGATTCAGCTGATGGACGAATTCTGGGGGTACGATACGGAGACAGATCCCCGGACGGTGGATGTGTATATCACCAGACTGAGGAGCAAATTTAAGAAATGCAGTGCTTTTGAGATCGTGACGGTACATGGTCTGGGGTATAAAGCGGTCATACATGAGGGAGAAGTATAAATGGACAGAAGAAAAAGAAGCAGTTTATTTTCTTTCAAAAGTTACCTTATTTTTTTTCTGCTGGTATGCTTTATCTGCCTGTGCAGTATTTTGTTATATGCGAAATCCGTGAGTGTCTATGGAAACAATTTGTATGACTGGCGGGCGATCTGTGCGGTGTTTGTGAATGTATTTTTTATCAGTGCCGTCATTACGGTGATTGACAGTATACGCAGAAGATTCATGATTGAAGTGCCGATGCGAACGATCCTGGAGGCAGTCGGTAAGACTTCACGGGGAAAGTACGGGGTACAGATCGAAGCGCCGTACACCAGGCGGATCAATGAATTTGACGATATCATCGACGGGATCAACCGGATGTCAAAGGAATTGGAGAATACAGAGACACTGAAGACTGATTTTATTGCAAATGTGACTCATGAGATTAAGACTCCTCTGGCACTGATCCAGAATTATGCGGCTATGCTGCAGGATGAGACCCTTGAAGAGGAGACAAGGCGGGAATATATACAGACGATCCTGGACGCATCAAGGCGCCTTTCCGGGCTTGTGACGAATATGCTCAAACTGAATAAGCTGGAAAACCAGGAGATGATCCTGGAAGACAAAAAGCTGAATGTAGGAGAGCAGGTGCGCGGTGTGCTTTTGGCTTACGAGGGTGCGTGGAGTAAGAAAGATCTGGAGATCGGGGCGGAGATTGAGGATGCGGTCATTTCCTGTGATGAGGGGCTTTTGGAAATCGTGTGGAGTAATCTGATCTCTAATGCGGTTAAATTTACGCCGGAGGGCGGGAGCCTGGAAGTATCGGTAAAACAGGGGCAGACGGCCGTTGCCGTGAGTGTAAAGGATAGTGGATGCGGGATGGATGAAGCTACCGGACGGCATATTTTTGATAAATTTTACCAGGGGGACACTTCCCATGCAAAGGAAGGAAACGGCCTGGGGCTTGCCATGGTAAAAAGGGTCGTGGATCTCGTCGGAGGAGAGATTTACGTGGACAGTAAACTGGGCAGAGGCAGTACATTTACCGTGATCGTGCCGCAGGAGCCGGAAGGAAGCAGCAAGGTGAGAAAAGCCGGGGGAAAGCTGTACAGTTAAAGCTGCTCAGTCAGGGCTGTGGCAGGGAAACATCCTGTATAGAAGGTGTATAGAAAGTGAGGAAAATGAAGATGAAAGAAGAACATAGAGCCGCAGATGGATATCAGTTCCGTTATTTAGCAGGAGAACAGAAGGGGATTCAGGATGAAGTGGAACGGATCAGGAGTCAGTATATAGAAGAGGGGGAGCGGGAGGAAGAGGGTAAGTTAAAGCGTCTGCGAAGGCTGGATCAGAAGGCGAAGACCCCCGCGCTGGCAGTTTCGCTGTGTATGGGAGTCGGTGGGACGCTGATCTTAGGGACTGGGCTGAGCCTTTCCCTGGCACTGGGGCATATGGCCGCCGGGATCATCGTGGGGGTACTGGGGATCGCAGTGCTGGCAGCAGCGTATCCGGTCCATCAGATCATGCTGAAAAGGGGAAAGAAAAAGTATGGGGAGGAGATACGGGCGTTGAGCAGCGAATTGCTGGGAGAAAAGTAGAAAATCTTCTTGTATTAGTTTGATAGGAGATAGTATGATATAGTATGTGACCAAAGGGGGCAGACTATATCATACCCATAGGGCATCCCGTAATCCATGCCCTTCGGGCGGGTCCGCAGCCAAAGCAGCGGAACAAGGTATACCCATAGGGCATCCCGTAACACATGCCCTTCGGGCGGGTCCGCAGCCAAAGCCGCGGGATAAGATAGAAAAGTCAGCGTAAAATGGAGGGGAATCATGACATACGATTTGGATGATGAGCTGAAAAAAATTGCCAGACAAAAAACACCTTCGAATTTGAAGATCATCCCATTTTTGAATGTTATGATGGGGCTTCTATTTAAATGTAAAGCCGATGACTGCACAGCAGTTAAGAAATACGTGATACCGGGATATCAGAATGCGAAGATTAAGGTTCAGGTCATCGAACCGAAAGAAAGGGATGAAAAACTTCCCGGTCTTGTGTTTTTTCACGGAGGAGGATTTATATTAAGAGCGTCCGGTGCACATTACAAGATTGCTAAAATGTATGCCCGGATGGTGCCCTGCAGAGTGATCTATGCAGATTACCGGCTGGCGCCGAAGAATCCGTTCCCAATTCCTGTGGAAGACTGCTATCAGGCATACAAGTGGACACTAGATCATGCGGATCAATTAAAAATTAACTCGGACCAGGTGATGATAGGCGGTGACAGTGCAGGTGGAAATTTCGCTGCAGCAGTAACTTTGATGAGCAGGGATCGGGGAATCCCTTCTCCAAGCGCGGCGATGCTGATCTACCCTGTGACTGACAGAAGAATGATCACAAAATCCATGGAGATTTATACAGATACTCCGGTATGGGATTCGAATCTGACCAAAATGGTGTGGGATGCTTATCTGGGAGGGCGGATCCCTGAAAAGATTGAATATGCATCGCCGCTGGAGGCAGAATCGCTGGCTTCTTTTCCTCCAACGTATATTGAAGTGGCAGAGTATGATGCTCTTAGAGATGAAGGGATTTTATTCTGTAATAAACTAAGAGAAAGTGGAGTCAATGTTGAACTTCATGAAATTCCAAAATCCTGCCATGGATTTGAGACGGCGGTTGAAAGCAATCTGTTAAAAGATGCTATACAAAGAAGAATTCACTGGATAAAGGAGACTATTTAGAGATGTACACACTTTTACTTGCACTTATTTACTTAGCATTCATCAGCCTTGGGCTTCCCGATTCGCTTCTCGGCTCGGGGTGGCCAGTGATGCATAATGACTTGAATATTCCGATTTCCTATATGGGAGTTGTTTCTATGATCATATCGGGAGGAACGATCGTATCCAGCATTCTATCTGATAAGTTAACGAGAAAACTGAGTACCCGGATCGTAACGGTAGGCAGTGTATTTCTTACCGTGATTGCTTTGTTTGGTTTTTCCTTTTCGAACCAATTCTGGATGCTTATTGCATTTGGAATTCCTTACGGTCTTGGTGCCGGGGCAATCGATGCTGCACTGAATAATTATGTTGCCATCCATTACACATCAAAACACATGAGCTGGCTGCATTGTTTTTGGGGCGTGGGAACGATCGTCAGTCCATTTGTTATGAGCTATGCGTTAACATATTCGACCTGGAACACGGGATACCGCATTGTTGCATTTCTCCAGCTTGGTATCGGCCTGCTTCTCCTTGTCACGCTTCCCGTATGGAAAGCCAACGATCAAAGTGTTGAGGATCATTCAAAAAGCGTGGGAATAGCTGGTGCTTTGAAGATCAAGGGAGTTCCTTATCTCCTGATAGGATTTTTTGCATATTGCGCTGCGGAGGCAACTGCGATGTACTGGGCCAGCACCTATCTGGTTGAAGTGAAGGGGATTTCAGTATACCGTGCGGCAAGATTTGCTTCCCTGTTTTACATAGGATTGACCATTGGAAGATTTCTCGGCGGTTTCATCATGAATAAGCTGGGGGACAGAAAGATGATTATTCTCGGCACCTTCATTTTGTCCGGGGGAATTATTTTGCTGATGATTCCTACGGGAGCGCCGATCGTCTCATTTGCCGGATTCATCATTATCGGGCTTGGCTGTGCACCGATCTACCCATGCATTATTCATTCTACACCGAATAACTTCGGCCCGGAGAATTCAGGGGTGATCATCGGAATCCAAATGGCGAGCGCCTATGTGGGTTCCACATTTATGCCGCCGCTATTTGGATTTCTTGGGAACCTGATCAGCTTTCAGATACTTCCCGTATATCTCGCTGTGTTTGTTATTTTGATGATCAGTATGACAGAAATGACATTTAAGATCACTGCAAAAGAGGGCTGCAGGGGGTAATCTTTCCCTCTGCTTTCAGCCACGTGATCTCATCCCGGATCGTCTCGGCATAGGAGCGTGTCCGATAGCCCAGTTCTTTCCTGGCTTTACTGTAATCAAAGGTGTTGTTCCTTGCCAGATTGTAAATGGAAAAGGTAGTCAGCAGAGGCTTTTTCCCACTCTTTTTTGCCTGTTTCTCCATGATTCTGGCAAAGAAATTGGCAATTCCTAAAGGCAGATAGAATTTTAATGGCTTACATCCAGATTCTGCGCTGAGCAGCCGGCAGATTTCTTTCAGTGTGACTTCTTCATTTCCCAGGATATAGCACTGTCCCTTTCGCCCCTTGTCCGCCGCGGCGATGCATCCTGCGGCCAGATCCCGCACATCACATAAGTTGAAGGAACCTTGTATTCCGGCAGGCATCTTTTCGTTGATGATCTGGATGATCGTCCCGGTCGTCTCGCTGACAGCGTGGTCATTGGGCCCTAAGATTCCGCTGGGGTGTACGACACAGGCGTTGAGCCCATGCTCCCTGACTGCGTCCAAAACGGCCTGGGTGGCCATGGCTTTTGACTGGCTGTAGCATCCAAGAACCTTCTTGGGGTCAAACTGGGAGACCTCACGGATAGGCTGTCCCTTTGGTGCCTCAGGGATCGCGCCCGTACTGCTGACATAGACCAGTTTTTTACATTCCCTGTGAGCCAGGCACTGATCGATGATATTCTGGGTGCCGCCCACATTGATATCCATAAGCTTCTGGCTGTAGTCCGGGCTGACGCTGACCATGCTTGCGCAGTGGATGACGATCGTTTCCATCTCTTCCGGCACGGTAAAAAAGCGCTCCAGAGATGCCGGATCACATAAATCTCCGTCACAGATATCTACCTCCTTTGGTACAAATTTCTTAGCCGGGTCATTTGGCAGGACAAGGGCCCGCACCCGGTCACCCCGCTCTAATAGCTGGCTGCATACGTTACTTCCTAAAAAACCTGCGGCTCCTGTTACTAAATACATTGTCTTATTCATATCTCAATCTCTCCTTTAAAATAGCTTTTTTACTGTGGTTTCTATGAGTATCAGGTTACAGTGAGAGGTTTAAGGAGATACTAAAAAAATGTTAATGAAATATGAAATAGCTGCTTATATGTATCTATTTTATCAGGATCTCACCTTGCTTTAGTGAAATAGGATCAGAACTTGCACCGGTTAAACAGATATAATATTCGCCTGCTTTGTCTGCCTTGATGCTATAATTCTGAACCAGTCCATCATCTGTAAAACTTTGTTTCATTAATTTACCGTTCTGAATATATTGATATATAATGTTTTGTCCTTTGCCTGGATTAACTTCTGAAGGGAACAGCTCTACTTTGAAATTCAGGAGATCCCCTTTTTCCAAATACCATCCACTTCCATCCTCTTTTTTCAAAATAATCATACAATCATTCGTAAAAATAATTTCTGGTGTGGTAAAAAAATCATCTTCATTTACAACCGTAAATTCACTGATCGCTCGTGGGATATGAGCATTTTTCTGGACGCTTTTTATGACAGAGCTTGTCCTCCAGTCATATGGTTCATAGTCAGCAGTTTCTGGCTGATCAACAATAGTTCCTTTGGAATCTTTTATTGTGGATTCTCCTTTTGATTCCTTACCGATCAAATTCCTGTTAGAGTCTGTCAATAACTCTGCCCCGCCATCTTTTACTGATAACCCCTGCGTAATTGCATAGACGGTTGTGGATAATGCAAGTATCACCAGAATTGCAACTAAAAGACGGATTGTTCTTGTTGACTTTCTTTTTCCTATCCTGTTTCCTTTTGTCACCTTTTCCATGACATTATTTATTGTGGTATCAACAGGGAAGTCCGGCATGATTGTTTTATTTGATGAATCTTTAATCAGTAAATCAACCGCCTCATCAGCAATCAAATCAAAGGCTTCATAAAAACTAATTTTCATAAATAAAACCTTCTTTCTCTAATATTTTTTTTAGTTTTGTTTTGCTTCTTTTCAGCCTTGTCTTTATTGTGGACTCTGGCATTTTTCCTTCTTGCGCTATCTGTTTCACGGTTTTTCCCTGGAAATAGAATTTCAACAGTATCATTTGATCTTCCATACTTAGTTGCTTCAGAGCAGAATTTAGAATGGTTTTCAACTCAACCTGTGATAGTCTTTCATTTAGGTCTCCAATGATATGTTCATTTAACGGGAGGGTATGTATTATCTTCTTTTTCTCATTAATAGCCGTATTTTTTGCAATTGCTCCCAGATATGGTTTTAAGTCATTGTAATTTGTACTGTCAATAAGATCCGCCTTTTCCCATAACGTAAAAAATACCTGATTCACAATGCCCTGTATATCAATTTCATTTGCATAACCCTGTAAAATCGTATAGACAATTTTAGCGACATAAGAATTGAACTCTCGTATGATTTCTTCTAATGCTTTTGGATCTCTTTCTTTTAGCCGGGTAATGATATCAATATATTCCATGTTCTCACCCCTTTCTTACTAATATATACCTAAATAGAACTTAAAAAGTTTCAATTAATATAAAATTTATATTTTGGGGTTACAGTTCAATCGTCTGTTATGGGGCAGCAGATTTGTGCTTGCACAAGGATCTGCTGCCCCATAACAGACGGAGGGAGCGCCAGTTTATGAGCAAAAAGAGCCGTGAAACGGCGAGGAAGCATCGAAGAT
>NZ_JBZUUL010000004.1:0-368623 GCF_058819085.1 Faecalicatena sp. | reverse complement strand
TGTGCGCGTCAACTATTGAAAGCGCCGTGTACCGAACGGTACGCACGGTGCTGTGAGAGGACGGGAGTTAATCACTCCCTCCTACTCGATTCCATTTTCAGAATATTCTGATAAATGGCTTTTCTATAGGCATAGCTTATTACCGCTGGCTTGTCTCCAGAGCCCCACAGTATTTATCGGTCAGGGTGGTGATCCAACCTTCCTTCGTACGTGGGAAATGAAAAAGTGTCACAGGCCACATGTGGTTTTTAATTACATCTTCTTGAATATGATTTAATTCAAAGAACTTTTTGGCATGTTTATGAGCACATGCTGGATGCGTCATTCCGTGGAAATGGTCCCCGGTCCTGGCAGCATGGGTATGCCAATCATACAGGAACAGGTCGTGGAGCATCCCACCCCGGGCGGCTGACCGTGCATCTAATTGAAAAAAGCGGCATAGGACATAATTATAATATGCGACATGAAGGCAGTGCTGGTAGCAGTTTGTATGTCCATGGTGCGGATAAAGCTTCATACGCAGGACAACAGGATGTTCCGCGATATCTTTGATACATTCATAGAAATCATCTCCCCAGTCCCGTCTGAGATCCTCTTTGATCTCTGATGCTTCACGTCTTAAGTTCATAAGTAATTTATTTTTTAATCTCATCATAAACACCTCGGATTATTTTACTTTTGTTGTTTTTACTATCATAACATCGGAAATATGGAGATTCAATTTTTCTGTAGAAATCTTAAGAAAAATATGATATTCTCTTAATATCTATACTGCATTTCTTTAGTTTCATTGAACCATTCACAGTTCAATCTATGCGGTATTGGTCATGAGGGGCAAAAGGCCCGTCAGAGAATCTGTTCCATTTCGGGACAATTTTCACACAGAGATACTATTTAAAATAGGAAACAAAGTAACAAACTGGTTTACAAGTAAGAAAGCAGAAACAAAATAATTTAAGGAGGTACAAATGCCGAGAAGGAAACGGAGAGAAAGCGGAACAGAGGTCTACCATATTATTATCCGCGGAAACAACAAAGAGAAAATATTTGAAAGGGATACCGATAAGATTTCATTTACTCAAATTTTAAAAAAGAAGATGAAAAGTTATCCGATTACGATCTATGCATACTGTATAATGATTAATCATGTGCATATTTTGATCAAATCAGAGATTGAGGTGCTGGCGAGGTTCATGCAGTCCCTGAATTCGACATACGCTGAGGGGTATAATGCCAAATACGACAGAAGCGGACACGTTTTCCAGGGGCGTTACTACAGCGACTGTGTGGAAACAGAGGAATATTACTGGTGCTGTCTGCGGTACATCCATAACAATCCAGTGAAAATCAGCCTGGTAAAGGAGCCCTATGCCTATGAATTCAGCAGTGCCGCCGAGTATTTTGCAGGAACCTGTGAACTGATCTCAGAGGGTTCATACCAGATGTTAGAGACCCGCTTTCAGACTTCAGAAGACTTTTGGAACTTCCACCATCTTTTTGAACAGAAGTCATTCCTCGACACCGTTGAAGATGAGCGGATTCATAACTATGAAAGAGTTAAGATTTTAGTCGAGAAATATCTGTTTGAACATCAGATTGAAGAGGTTCAGACTATACTAACTATCGGCCCGGTAAAGCAAGACTTCTTGAAGGCATGTAAACGGGAAACGGGGCTTTCTGGGAGAAAAATTGAGAATATTCTGAAAATGGACAGCAAAAGGGTCTGACCCCTTTGCAAATCTTTTTGTCGAACGCACCTGACACCAAGCGATAAATTCAGCCTTTTCGTTATGCTATGCTTGAGAAAAATTTTATTTGAGGTGAGTGTAATGGAGAGACAGATTCCTAAAAATGTGCGTCAGATCGGGAATGTCAGTGACAGCCCGAAGATTTATGTAGAAGATTATGTAGATACATTTTTCGCCCAGTTATGCGAAAAAGCGGGGGAGACACCGATAGGTGCGTTCCTGATAGGTGATATGCAGAAAACGGATGAGGAGGAGTATGTTTACATATATGGTGCGGTCCAGATGCACGACTTGAAGATGTCGGGCAGTGATTATGTAATTGATGATGATACATGGAAGAAAGCGTATGAGGACTGCAAACAGTATTTTGAGGACGGAGAGATGCTGGGGTGGTTTGTTGCCCACCCGGGTGTGCCGCTTACGCCGGAGCATGGCACGGTAAAGCTTCATAAGAAATCGTTCCCGAAAAAGAATACGATCTTTATTATGAAAGATCCTGTGGAGAAGGACGAGGTATATTTTGTACAGAAGTTCAATGATCTGATGGAGATCGGAGGGCACTATACATATTATGAGAAAAACCCGTGTATGCAGAACTATATGATTTCATCAAGAAAGAAGAATGGGGTGAGTCCCTCGGAGACTGTTGAGGATCGAGCTGCAAAGGACTTTCGCAGTCTGGTCAGAACCAGGGAGGAACAACAGCGTCAGAAGAAAACAAACCGTCTGATGTATGCGGTCAGCGCTTGTCTGGTGCTTATCGTGATCATTATGGGTGTGACCACGATCAATAACTTTGACAAGATGAAATCGGTTCAGACCGCACTGAACAAGATATCGAGCTCCTCATCTAATGACACACAGTCGGTCGAGGCACAGGAGACAAGCGGTTCGGTCACTGCAGTCACGGGAGAGGCCGCGGGTAAGCAGATAGGGCAGCAAAATGACGGACAGGCCGCAGGAAAGGAAGAGGGACAAGCCCTGGGTGAAACCGCCGGTGGTGCCGGGGATCAGGATGCAGACAGCCAGGATGAGAAAGACACCGGAAAAGATGGTGGTGATGGAGAGAAGGCAGACGAAGGGACGAATGGAAGCGATGGCGTCTACGTTGTTGAGCAGGGAGACACTCTTGCCATCATAAGCCGGAAAATGTACGGGGACGTGACCCATGTAGATGCGATCTGTAAAATGAACGGGCTTACCAACGGAAATCTGATCTATGTAGGCCAAAAACTGGTGCTCCCGTAAAGCAGGGCTTTCACGGGAATCGAATTTGTGATATAATGCACGGGTAAGATGAACGAACAGTAATAAGGGGACCAACATGAAGCAAAAGAAGAACCCGAATTTAAAGGTAGCCGAGCCTGCGAATTTGGAGAAGTTAAAGAAGGCCGCCAGAAAGCGTAAGCGTGATACCATGAAGAAATGGGGGATCATCACAGTCCTGGCGGTTATGATCATAGGTGGAACCTACCTGCTTATTAAGAATCAGTCCTATACCGCCGTGCGTGAGGCCGCCTCTTACGCCGACGAGACATCGGATACCAACCGTTATGCACAGTTTGCAGAGGGAATCGTCCGGTACAGCAGGGACGGAGTGGTTTATCTAAACCGGAAGAATGAAGAGCAGTGGATCTCACCGTGTCAGATGCAGAATCCCGTGATCGATGTAAATGAAGAAACCTTTGCCGTAGCAGATAACGGAGGAAATTCCATCCTCGTATTCACAGAGGAGGGACTCAAAGGCGAGATAGAGACGACGCTCCCGATTGAAAAGATGTCCGTCTCAAATCAGGGGATCGTGAGCGTTATTTTAAAAAATGAAAATTCACCCATGATCGTATCCTATGATGCCACAGGCAATATCCTGGTCGAGCATCAGGTCACTGTAAGCAGTACAGGCTATCCCTTAGCTTTGGACATGTCCCGGGATGGCATGACGCTGGCAGTATCCTACCTCTTCACGAAAAACGGTGCACTCAAGTCCAAGGTCGCATTCTATAATTTCGGGGAGGCAGGAAAGGCAAAGACCGATAATGAAGTGGGTATGGAAGAATATGACGGGAAGATCATCCCGGAAGTGTATTTTATGGATGATACGACATCCATAGCAGTCAGCGACAGCTCCTTCATTATATATGAAGGAACAGATGTGCCGAAGAAAAAGAAAGAGATTGAGCTGAATCAAGAGATCAAAAGTGTGTTCCATACAGACAAATATATCGGTTTCACGCTTTTGAACAAAAAGAAGTCAGGATATGAGGCAAGGCTGTATAATAAGTCCGGAAAAGAGGTCATGGACAAAGCGTTTACCGGGGAATACAGTAATATCAAGATGGTTGAAGATGAGATCATCATGTTTTCAGGTTCCAAGTGCTGCATTATAACGAAAAATGGTGTGCAGAGATTTAAAGGGGATCTGAAAACGGAAGCATTAGAAGTCATCCCTGCCTTCGGGATAAATAGATACCTTGTGATGAGCGCAAATGAACTGCGGGTAGTTTATTTAGCGAAATAGGAGAGCGTATGGATAACTGGTTGTTGATAATTGTAGGCGTGATTTTTTTGATCTGTATTGTGGTAGGATTTGTAAGAGGCTTTTTTAAAAGTGCACTTTCACTCCTTTCCACAGTACTTACCATTGTGCTGATGATCGTGCTGAATCCTTATGTGGCACAGGCACTGACGAAGTATACGCCGATCGATGATATGATAGAGAAAAAATGTGTGGAAGCATTTATGCCGGAGATTTCTACAGAAGAGCTGGCAAAAGCGGATCTAAGCGGCACACCGCTCGCTGATCTGAGCGAAGACGATATGGCGGCTTTAAATCAATTGGACTGGGAAAGTCTGGGGATTACGGCAGGAGATATTCTCAAAGTGATAGGAGAGGTCCCGAAAGACATCCAGATCAAGATGATCGAGGATTCAACACTTCCGTCCTTCTTAAAGGACCTGATCTTGGAAAATAACAATTCCGCCATCTATAATGAACTGAGTGTAGCCAGCTTTCCGGAGTATGTGGCCTCATATATTGCCAGAATGGTGATCAAGGTATTGGCATTCCTGGTGACATTTTTGCTTGCCGTGATTATCGTAAAGGCATTGATGACCGCAGTAGATGTGATCGGAGAGCTGCCGGTGGTGGGCACGCTCAATCACCTTGCAGGTGCTCTGCTGGGTGTTTTTGTGGCGCTTCTGATCGTGTGGCTGGGATTTCTGGTCCTTACGATGGTGTATTCTACTGTAGTTGGAAAACAGTGCTTTGATATGATAGAGAGCAGCCAGATACTCACATTCCTATATGATAAAAATATACTGCTCCAGAAGCTTGTGAAGTTTTAAAACAGGCCCGGGTCCGGCAGACAGGATCACATAAAAACTGCATAAACAGACAATATCCCATAGACATGATGTTTATGGGATATTTTATTGTAAAGGGAAATGAGACATTTATCCAAAGCTTTGCCGCAAATACACCGGGACATCTTTGAATCTATCAGGTATTATGATCCGCCTTGATCTGAGAACGGTATCCGGACGGAGACATACCCACCTGCTGTCGGAAGATTCTGGAGAAATAATTCAGATCCTGGATTCCGCAGGCCCCGGCAATATTCTGTATGGACAGAGAACTGGTATTGAGCAGATAAAGAGAATGCTCGATCCGTTTTTGATTGACATAAGCCGTAAGTGTGATGCCGGTCTCTTTTTTAAATACCGTAGACAGATAATTTTTGTTTAAGGAGAAATGCTCTGCGATCACCTGCAGCCCCAGATCCTCCTTGAGATTAAAGTTAATATGCATAATGACTTTCTGTATGGTAGGCGAATAATCTTTCAGGGAATATCTGCGCACAAGCAGGCAGTATTTGAGAGGGATATCCCTGTAAAGAGCATTCAGCTCCTTTAGATTGGCTGCATACTCGATCCTGGCAGTATATTTATTAGACTGTGTATCCAGGTAGATCGGGTGGACACCCCCATATTGTGCGGCCTTGCGGCAGATGGTATTAAATACAAGCAGATTATTCTTCTGGTCACGCAGTGAATTCGGAAAGCGCTGCTTGATGGAGGCGAGATCTAAGTGCTGGCGGATCTGAGAGATCCTCTCTGTATCCCCGGTGCTGATACATTTCATCAGGAAGTCCTCACTCCCATATTTTTGCTCCATATAAGACAGGGATGAGTTGGTGGGAGCCTCAATGGATGATGTAAATACAGGTGCTATAGGTGCGGCATTGGAAAGATGTGTCATCGTCCGGGTCTCATTCCCCCACAACCTGCGCACCAGGGTGAAAACCAGGCTTTCCATCCACTGCTTCTCATTGATCACCGGAAGTGAAAAATAGTACTGCTGAATAAAATCCCAATGGCTTTCCGGCAGCTGATTCTGGCGGCAGAGATTCAGAATATGGCTGTTCGTGAACGGAGTGTAAGAAAACGGGCCGATGGAAAGGAAAGAAGCAGGTTTTGTGTCTGGAAGATTTAAAAAAATATACTCACATCCAAAAGTGTCTGTAGTCTGAAAAAGCGTATAGGTCTCAAACGTTTTTAAAAAATCCCGGGTAGATTTCTTAATAAAATCCAATGCATTTTTATCTAAACTGTAAATAGTCTTTCTAAGCCCCAGATCAAAAGTAGCATCATATTCCGAAGAAAACGGATAAATTCTTGATTGTACCCGCACATCTTTTAAGACAGATTGGGTAAAGGATATCAGGGTTTGGTACATATTGGAAGCTCCTATTCGTATTTGATTCTTTAATTATAGCATAATATTCAGGTTTGAAAAAGTAATGATGTAAATAATACTAATAAAGAGAAAAATTGTAATAACAAAAAATCGATATAGTGGATATAGTGTATCCATAAGCCATCCCACTGATTGCTTTATCGTGGGTGAAAACTGATATTAGGTTAAAAAGTGAAAGGAGGAAGTATTATGTTAGAGAACATCTGCATTTCAGGTTTTGCGGACGAAATCAGTTCAGATTTTGAAGAACAGCTTCAGACAGTTGCAGAACTGGGAATGCACTACATTTCTCTTAGGTCTGCTGATAAAAAGGGAATTGCAGATTATACGGTGCAGGAAGTTCAGACAGAATTGCTGCCGCTTTTGGAGAAATATCAGATCAGGGTTTCATCGATCGGGTCTCCCATCGGAAAAGTCGGCGTGGAAGATGAGGAGGGGTTTAAAAAGCAGAAGGAACAGCTGGAAGAGATCTGCAAGATCTGTAAGCTGCTGGATTGTAAGTTTATCCGCATGTTCAGCTTCTTCATCCCCGAGGGACGGGACGCGGATACATATAAGGAGACGGTACTCACAAAGCTGAAGCAGTTCGTGGAGATCGCAAAAGAGTATGACGTGGTTCTGATCCATGAAAACGAAAAAGAGATTTATGGAGATACCAAGGAGCGCTGCTTAACTTTGTTTGAGGAGATCAAAGATCCGCATTTTAAGGCAGTTTTTGATTTTGCAAACTTTGTACAATGCGGCGAAGATACGGAAGTCTGCTGGGATATGCTAAGGCCGTATATCGTATATATTCACATCAAGGATGCTGTGTCAACAGATAATGAAAACGTGGTCTGCGGAACAGGAGAAGGAAAGATCGAGAAGCTTCTGGACCGTGCAGTCAATCAGGAAGGTTATCAGGGATTCCTGACATTGGAACCACATCTGGTTCTCTTTGATTCCCTGGCATCGCTGGAAACAACAGACGCAAAGAATATCATCAAAGAAAACAAGGCAAAGGATGGAGCAGAGGGATACGCAATGCAGTACCACGCATTATGTACGATTCTGGAGAACATCGAGAAAAAATAAAAAACGGAGGAAAAAGAAAATGAGTAAAATTCGTTACGGAATCATCGGAGTAGGAGCACAGGGGGGAGCATATGCAGGATTTTTGACCGGAAAAGCAGGATTCCCGGGAATGCCGGCACCAGAGTGTCCGCCGCACTGTGCGCTGGGAGCACTCTGTGACATTGATCCGGAAAAGGAAAAAATGTGTGCAGAGCAGTACCCGGACTATCCATTTTATAAAGACTGGAAGGAAATGGTTGCTTCCGGAAATGTGGATGCAGTGATCACAACCGTTCCCCACTACCTGCACACAGAGATCGCAATCTACTGCCTGGAGCACGGTATGCATGTCCTGGTTGAGAAGCCTGCAGGAGTTTTTGCAAAATCAGTACGTGAGATGAATGAGTGTGCAGCAAGCCACCCGGATACTGCATTCGGTATCATGTTCAATCAGCGCACCAATAAATTATATCAGCAGATCAAAGAGCTCGTATCTTCAGGAGAAATGGGAGAGATCCGCCGTTCTAACTGGATCATTAACTCCTGGTGGCGCCCGGACAGCTATTATGCGCAGAGCGAGTGGCGTGCAACATGGGGCGGAGAAGGCGGCGGTGTTCTTGTGAACCAGGCACCTCATCAGCTGGATCTGTGGCAGTGGATCTGCGGAATTCCAAGTAAAGTCTATGCGAAGTGCCTCTATGGATGCCATCGTGATATCGCAGTAGAGAATGACGTTACGATCGTGACAGAATATCCGAACGGAGCAACAGGAAGCTTCATCACCTGTACACATGATCCGATCGGAACGGACCGTCTGGAGATCGACCTGGATGGTGGTAAGATCGTTGTGGAAGACAGCAAAAAAGCTACAGTATACCGTCTGAAAAAAGATGAGAATGAAATGAATGCGACCATGAGCATGATGGATGTTGCCAAGCTGACCATGGGAAATGCGGCAGGTGCAGACGGCATGTACACAGTGGAGACATTTGAAAATACAGACGGCTGGGGAAAACAGCACACAACCGTAATGGAAAACTTTGCTTTACACATCCTGGAAGGAGCACCGCTTCTTGCACCGGGATCTGACGGAATCAACGGAGTAAACCTTGCAAATGCGACACAGTTATCTTCCTGGCTGGGCAAAGAAGTAGACAATCCGGTGGATGAAGAGCTCTATTTAAGCGAACTGAATAAAAAGATCGCAGAAGAAGGAAAATTCCCGACTCGTTAATAAAGAGCGGATATAAAGGGGGACGTAAACATGAAAACAGCGGCAGTCATTGGTCTGGGAGATATCTCAGCCATACATATTGCAGCGATTCAGGCGAACCCGGAGATTCAGTTAATAGCGGTTTGTGATATAGATAAGAGTGCAGAGGCAAGAGCACCGAAAGGAATCCCTTTCTATCAGGATCACAGGCAGATGATCGAAGATGTGAAGCCCGATGTGGTTCACATCTGTCTGCCACATTACCTGCACGTTCCGGTGTCAGAGGAGGCGGCAGCAATGGGCGCGCATGTGTTCTGTGAAAAACCGGTGGCACTTCATACCTCACAGGCAGAGGAATTTGCCGCATTTGAGGCGGCCCACTCGGAAGTGCACATAGGGATCTGTCTGCAGAACCGTCTGAATGAATCGATCGAAATGCTGAAAGAGCTTCTTGACAGCGGACGATACGGCGCGATAACCGGAATGAAAGGAATCGTACCATGGTCCCGGCCGAAATCCTACTATGATGTGAAGCCATGGCGGGGAACCTGGGAATATGCAGGCGGCGGGTGCATGATCAACCAGTCTGTACATACTCTGGACCTCTTGTACTATCTGGGCGGTCCGGTACTAAGCGTAAGGGCCAGTGTCAGCCAGCTTCTTGACTATGGCATTGAGGTGGAGGATACCGTGTCAGCCAGACTGACCTTTGCAAACGGTGCACAGGGATTGTTCCTGGCGACCAACGCAAATTATAAGAACGAAGGCGTACAGATTTCTGTACAGACGGAAAAGGCAGAATTTTCTATCATTGATAATATTTTATACCGAATGGGTGGAGACGGCAGTAAGGAGCGTCTGGCCGAGGATGCAAGGCTTCCGGGTACAAAGTTTTACTACGGTGCCAGCCATCAGAAGCTGATCGCAAAATTCTATCAGGCCGTTGAGCAGGATACACAGAACTATATCCATGTGAAAGATGCAGTGATGAGTGTACGTCTGATCGATGCCATTCAGGAATCCGGCCGTACGGGACAACAGATTCGTTTATAAAAAGTAAAGGAGATAAAAGGAATGAAAAAAGGACTAATTGGTATTCAGATGAGTACAATTAAGGACAAGATCGGTGAATTGGGGGCTTATGGCACATTAAAGGCATGTGCTGAGCTGGGCTATCATTGTGTGGAAGTCAGCCAGATCCCCATGACCGCTGAAAATGTTGCCGGAATGAAGAAGGCAAGTGAGGAATTCGGCATTAAGATTGCAGCATGCTCAGCGGCATTAGAACCGATGATGCCGGGAATGCCGGGAGAGAACCTGACCGATGATTTTGATAAGATCGTCGCTGACTGTAAGGAATTAAACTGCGATATGCTGCGCATCGGCATGCTGCCTATGACCTGCATGGGAAGCAGAGAGAAGGCACTTGGTTTTGTGAAACGTGCAGATGAGATGGCGGCAAGACTAAAGGAGCAGGGAATCGACCTCTATTATCACAACCATCATGTTGAATTCATAAAGTACGATGGAGAATATCTGCTCGATATTATTAAAAATTCAACAAAACATATGGGATTTGAACTGGATATTCACTGGATCCAGAGGGGCGGAGAGAATCCGGTAGAGTTCATTAAAAAGTACGACGGACGCATCCGTCTGCTGCATCTGAAAGATTACAGGATCGGAACGATCAAGATGCCGGAGGGGGCATTTGATCAGAAAGCATTTATGGATGCATTCTCAAACATTGTAGAGTTTGCAGAAGTCGGAGAAGGAAGTCTTCCAATCAAGGAATGTATCGAAGCAGGACTCGCCGGCGGAAGCGAATATTTCTTGATCGAACAGGATGCAACTTACGGAAGAGATTCATTTGAAAGCTTGAAGATCAGCCGTGATAACTTAATTAAGCTTGGCTATGGAGATTGGTTTGAACTATAAAAGATTAAAATGAGAGTACAAAGGAGAATACGTTATGGGGAAAACAAACACAGAAGCTTCAAATGTTGTACATAGAGCAAAAATATGGGAAATCGCATTTTATGCTTTCAACAATACATCAACGAATATTTATGCGATGATATTTATGTATATCACATATTTCTTAACCGGTATTGTTGGGGTGGGAGTCGTACTCGCAGGAACCATCACCACAGTAATGCGTATGTGGGATGGTGTGACAGACCCATTCATCGGTTATATCATAGATAAGACGAATACGAAGTTCGGTAAGAACCGTCCGTTTATTTTAATCGGTAACCTGATCCTGCTTGTGACCAGCTTCCTGATCTACTGGGTGACACCTGTGATCCCGCAGGCTGCAAGATTTCCATTTTACATTGTGATGTATATGCTGTACATTATCGGATATACATTCCAGTGTGTAGTAACAAAATCAGCACAGAGCTGTCTGACCAATGATCCGTCACAGCGTCCGATCTTTACTATGTTTGACGCAGTATTCAATACCATATTGTTTGCGATCATCCCGGTTATTATTACGAATGTCCTCATCCCAATATACGGAGGGGATACAGCGTTTGTTAACCCGGCCTTTTTCCAGGGAATCTGGAAGGTGTTCGCACCGTTATCCTTTGTTTTGGCAATACTTGCTATTATAGGACTGAGGAGAAAAGACCGTCTGGAATATTATGGAACAGGTGTGGTACAGAGAATTACTTTCAAAGACTACTGGGAAGTGTTGAGAAAGAACCGCGCGATCCAGATGCTCGTGATCTCTGCTTCCTCCGATAAGCTGACTGCAAGTATGAAAGGAAATACGATCATATTCGTTATGCTGTTTGGCATTATCTGCGGAAATTATACATTATACGGAAGCTACAGTGCGATCACAAGTATTCCAAATATTATCGTCACATTACTTTTAATGAACTTTATTGCCCGCCGGATGGGACAGAAATCAGCGATGCTGGTTGGAACCTGGGGATCAATTATCTCCGCAGTTGCATTTTTCTTCCTGATGTGCTTGGGAGATCCGACTTCATTAAGCTTTACAAAATTCAATCTGTTCTCCATCCTCTTCCTTGTGTTGAACGTGGTGATGGCAGGGTTCTCAGGAGTGGCAGGAAATATCGTTATCCCGATGACTGCAGACTGTGCGGATTATGAAGTGTACCGTTCCGGTAAGTATGTGCCGGGCCTGATGGGAACATTATTCAGTTTTGTTGATAAGATGATCTCTTCACTGGCTGGAACATTCGTATCTCTGATGATCGCAGCGATCGGATTCAAGAAAATACAGCCCACACCGGATACCCCTTACAGCAGCAGTATTTTCTGGGTAACAATGATCTGCTTTATCGGAGCACCTATCGTAGGATGGGTGATGAACCTGATCGCATTAAAATTCTATCCGCTGACAAAAGAGAAGATGGAAGAGATCCAGATCCGTATCGCAGAGATCAAGGCAGAAGCACAGGCAAAGGCACAGGCAGAAGCTAAGTAATACCCAAAGGGCATCCCGTGATCCATGCCCTGGCGGGCGGGTCTGCAGCAAAAGCTGCAGAACAAGGTATACCCAAAGGGCATCCCGTGATCCATGCCCTCTAAGTATAGATAAAAGGAGCAGATAAGATGAGAAAATCCCAAAGCATAAAAGTGAAGGAACGTGTTGATTTTGCAAAAATGGCACTGATGGAGGATGAACTCCATGAAGTGGAAGAACAATATGGAGTAGAGAAACCGCTCAAGCTCTGGCAGCGCCTTGGGGACCGTTATTTTGAATGGCGTGAAAACCGTCAGCTTCATGAGGTGAACCGCAGGAACTATATTCTTCTGACTATCTTTCTGGGATGGGCAGGAATCCACAGGTTTTATGAGAAACGCTGGATGTTGGGGATCTTCTATCTTGCTCTTTGCTGGAGCGGCTTTCCGATCGCTCTTGCCATTGTGGATCTTATGATCGCACTGCCGATGAAGGCAGACGAGAGTGGGTGTATTTTAATATAGTAATACAGGGTTAAAAGGTTATGTTTTTTCATGCAGATATGAAAAGCATGGCCTTTTAACCCTGGTATCATTTGACCAAGATATTTGCAGGGAAAGGAAAATAAGAATATGAATGAGACAGTAAAACTCCATGCAGATGGATTAAAAAAGATCAGAGACATTGATGAAAGACTGGTGTCTTACAATGTTGAAATGACGGAGGTGACAGGCGGTACGTTCTGGAAAGCGTACACTCCTGAGCAGATTGCGGGAACGGAAGAGTTTCCTCCGGTAAAAGATTTTTCAGAAATGACAAAGCTGATGCAGGTGTATCCTCCGATCGATTTATATGAGGAGAACATCCGCAAATATGCGAAGGCGCTGGGAAGTGTATATGTCCGTGTCAGCGGAAGCTGGGCAACAGATACATACTATGATTTTGACGGACATACAGGAGGCGTTGTGCCCCAGGGATACAGAGCGGTCCTTACAAAGGAACAGTGGGACGGTGTGCTGGATTTTGTCAAGGCTGTAGATGCAAAGCTGTTGATCTCTGTATCTAATTGTCCGGGAGATCATGTGGATGGAAAGCCATGGACACCCCAGCAGGCAAAACTTATTTTTGATTATAGTAAAGAATACGGCGTGCCGATCTCAGCTGCAGAATTTATGAATGAGCCGAACGTGCTGCCTATGACACCACCGGCAGAGGGATATCACGCAGCAGAATTCGGGAGAGACCAGGATGCATTTTTCAGATTTGTCCGGGACAACTATCCAGAAGTACTGCTTGTAGGCCCATGCTCATGTGCAGATAATTTTAGCGGTGAGGAGCTGGAAATGGCAAAAATGCTCCAGGCTATCCCGACAGACGAATTGTTAACTCATTGCAGGGAGAACGCGGATGTATTCAGTTATCACTGTTATGCAGGATTATCCGAACGCGGGGCGTCAATGGGCGGACACTGGAATGCCGGGGAGGCACTGAGTGAGGCATATCTTGGAGTGGCAGCAGGAACCGCGAAAAATTATGCAAAGCTCCGTGATCAATACTGTCCGGGAGCACCGATGTGGGTGACAGAATCCGCAGATGCCGGACTGGGCGGAAATACATGGGGGTCAACCTATATGGACGTGATCCGTTATGCAGATGAACTGGGAAGCTTTGCTACAGTCACAGACGGGATCATTTTCCACAACACGCTTGCATCCTCTGATTATGGACTTTTGGATCATGCCACACATCTTCCGAGACCGAATTACTGGCTGGTATACCTCTGGAACAAGCTGATGGGAACAACAGTTTATGATTCCGGCGAAGAGATCCGGGAGGGCGCTCATGTCTATGCCCATTCCAGAAAAGACGGAAAACCAGGCTATGCTTATGTGGTGATCAACAATTCGAAGACAGATGCGACAACCATAGAGCTTCCGAAAGACGGTGAGCTGTATCTGCTGGATTCTGAAAAGCTTCGGGTACAGGAAATCCGTGTCAACAAAGAAGCAGTGAAACCGGCGGATGGTGAGGATATGCCGGAGATTACTGCAAAATCGGTGGGAAAAGGAGCTTTGGAGATTCCGGCGGCATCCGTTGCATTTGTGATTGTTTAAAATGCTATTTTACATTTTCGTATAAACTGATTTATAATTTCATAAAAAAATCTGTATGAATCTACAAAAATGGTATATACTAGAGTATAAAGAAATACAAAGACGCTCCCGTGAAGGGAGCGTCGTAGTCCTCGATAGCTCAGCGGCAGAGCATTCGGCTGTTAACCGAAGGGTCGTTGGTTCAAATCCAACTCGGGGAGTTAAAAAAGCCTTGTAAGCATGGAAGTTTACAAGGCTTTTTTGCGACTGCTGATTAAGCAGTATTGTGATAAAGTTTCGCCATATTTTTCAGAAGGGGCTGGAGGTAAATTTATTGTTTCTTAACGCACTGGGAGTTGATCCGGTGCGTTTTTTGAATTGCCTTATAAAATTGGACATATTGTGTATCCCTACTTCGTTTGAAATCTGTTCAACAGAAAGATCGGAATTGATAAGCAGGATGCAGGCATGGTTGATCCTCAGCTCGAGAAGATAATCATTAGGGGAAAATCCTGTATACTTTTTAAATTCTCTTGCAAAGTGGTACTTGCTGAGATTAGCGAATGAAGAGAGTGAGTCTAGCGACAATGGATGCATATAATTACTTTCAATATAACGGATCACATATTTATATATATTCGGAATAGAAGAATTATTTTCTTTTTCAGCATGGTCTAATAAGGTACATAGAAGATTGCTTAACGCATTGCTGATAAAAAGATCCCTGTGATCTGAAAAGGTAGTGCAGGAATCAAGCAGTTTTTCCACCATAGGGGTGAAGCTGGCCTGGGCAAATGAAATCTGTACAATATTTTGACTTGAGAAATGTTTGTATAGTGATTCGGCATTTTGCCCCCATATATGAATATCCACATGTTCCCAATTCCCGGCTGCAGCAAAATATTCGTGTGGCGTGCGGCAGTCAATAATGAATGCCTGGCCCTCTTTCAGCGTATAGGACTGACCATTGTATACCAATCCCCCTTCGCCTGAATATGTGTATGATAACAAAAGAGACTCATAATCTGCCCGTTTAGTAAAATATTCTTTTGTATTGTTCATGATACAAAAACTCTGAAGATATAAAGCTTCTAGACTATTTCGGCGTGAAATGGTTGAAAGAAGCATGTCAAAACTACCAGTCAAACAATAAGAAGAGCGCTGGGTATTGTTTAAATCCTCAGCAAATTCAGACCATTTCACAGTACTATCATAGGCATCGGTATTGTTTTTTTCAGTCACAGAGATTCGTCCATTGGCGTTTTCAGATAGTGATTTCTTAATCTCAAAGTGGATTAAATGGTATTTATCAAACATAAGTCCCCCTACATAAAATAGCAAGATTATATAAATTATCAGCAACATTAATGATTATAAGCCTGATGATAACTTGATATGATGAAAAAGTCAATGAAAAGATTGTATACCTAAAGGGCAGCCCGTAAAACATGCCCCAAAAGGGACGGATCTGCGGCAAGCTGCAGATTAAGGTATATATAAAAGCAGATGCGGGCAGCTGCATTGGTAATCAAGCAAAAAATGAAAGGAAAATGATATGAAAGAGCCCAGATTTTATTTTGTAGAACCTGAATTAGAAAAACCGGAAGAGAAGAAGCTGCAGCCAGCTTCTTATATCCGTAAAGTCTTTTACGAAGACCGAAAAGTAATCAAAGCAACATTATACACTACTGGACTGGGAGTGTATGTTCCATTCATCAATGGATGTGATGTGAGCAGTTCTCTGCTTATGCCGGGATTTACTAACTATAACAAGCGCGTGCAGTATTTTTCTGCAGATGTGACCGAACAGATATGTAAGGGAGAGAATGTGATTGCAGCGGTAATCGGAGACGGATGGTACCGGGGCTCTCTTGGCGCGTTCAGCAAAAGGGCTTTTTACGGAAACAAAATAAAATTTGCGGCAGTTCTGGAACTTGAGACAGAAGAGGGGATCTGCCGGATCTATACAGACGAAAATACGAAAGCCTGTCAGGACGGACCGCTTAGGGGGAATGACCTGAAAACCTTTGAGATTGTTGACATGACAAAGGAAATGGAGGGTTGGAATCAACCAGGCTATGATGACAAAGAATGGCACTCATGCGTGGTCTCATCCTATGATGGTGAAATCATTGTCCAACAGGGCGACAATATAAAAGAGCATGAATGCTTCATACCTCAAATAATCAATACGCCGAATGGAGATATCGTTTTAGATTTCCAACAGAATCTTTCAGGGCGTGTAGAATTTACAGTTACCGGGGCTGCCGGGACAAAAGTCACCCTTGAAATGGGAGAAACCCTGGATGAGGATGGAAATTTTACTATAAAGAATTTGTCTGAGGTGAAGTGCGAAAAAATAGCAGAGAGCATGGAAATACCGGAGTCAGTATTGGGACAGACACTTGTGTATATCTTAAAAGACGGGACGCAGAGCTATAAGCCAGCATTTCTTATAAGCGGCTTTCGGTATGTAAGGATAACAGGATGGCCGGAAGAGGTAAAAGCGAAAAACTTCAAAGCGATAGCAGTCTATGGAGACCTTGTCTATAGTGGAAGGTTTACCTGCTCCAATGAAAAAATCAATCGTTTCGTAGAAAATGTGAGATGGTCGCAAAAATCTAATTTCTTAGATATCCCTACAGACTGCCCAACTAGAGAACGAGCGGGGTGGACCGGTGATGTTAATGTGTTTGCAGAGACAGCCTGTTATCTGTCGGACACGAGGAGGTTTTTGAAAAAATGGTTCCAGGACTTTGTCGGTCTGCAGAAAGAGGACGGCAGCCTTCCGTTCATCGTGCCGGAGGTTCCTATGTTCACAGACGGTGTAGATATGCAGAATCTTCCATATAGCAGTGCAGGATGGTCGGACGCACTGCTCAATGTGCCTCTTATCATGTATCAGTTTTACGGTGATAAAGAAATCATACGGCTGGTGTATGACACAGCAAAGAGATATGTGGATTTTAATACAAACAGGGCGAAGGATAAGCATAAATTACATTTTTATAAACTTGGCAGACATTATCAATACATATTAGATACCGGGTATCACTGGGGAGAATGGCTGGAGCCGGGATCAAGCATGATGAAAGATTCTGTCAGAGCACTGTCATTTCCCGATGCGGAGGTTGCGACAGCCTGGTTTTATCATTCTGCAGACCAGTTAAGCCAGATGGCAGAGATATTAGGGAAAAAGGACGATCAACATAAGTATGGTGTGCTGGCCCAAAACATCAGGAATGCCTACCGGAAGGAATTCTTAAAAAGAGGAAGCGTCCACTCAAAAAGACAATGCAGATATGTAAGACCGGTTTCGATGGGCCTGACGGATGAAACACAATCGGTGAAAATAGTCAGGCAGCTAAAGAAAAAGTGTGAAAAAAATCAATACAAAATAGGAACGGGATTTTTGACAACATACCAGATTCTGCAGGTGCTGACGGATTATGGATATGGTGAAACGGCATATAAAATGTTGACGCAAAGCGCTTGTCCGGGCTGGATGTATGAGATTGATCAGAAAGCTTCTACTGTCTGGGAGAACTGGCTGGGCATTGATGAAAACGGAGTACCAAAAGATTCTCAGAATCATTATGCGATGGGGGCCGCCGCAGCATGGCTGTTTTCAAGAGTCGGCGGTATAACCCCAATGAAACTCGGATTTTCAGAAGTAAAGATACAGCCGTTTGCTGTCGGGGAGCTGACATGGGCAGAAACTTCATACACCAGTATGTATGGCGAGATCGCTGTGAAATGGGAACGAAAAGGAAAGCAGTTTTGCATACAGATTTCTCTGCCAGAAAATGTATCGGCGCTGGTGGTAATGCCGGATGGAAAACAATATACGGTCTTAAAAGGCACGGAAATACAATGTGAATTACAGGAAGGGGAACAGTAAAGTGATCATAACAGAGTTAAAGACAGAATACCGCACAAATCCTATTGGAATTGATACTCTTAGGCCGAGATTATCCTGGAAAATAAAAAGCAGCAGTCAGAATATGATGCAGACCTCTTATCAGATCCTTGCTTTTGCAGACGAGGAGGAAACTGATCTGATCTGGGATAGCGGGGTGATAGAAGATTCTTCCTCACAGAGAGTGCTGTGGAACGGGCCGAAATTAAGCTCCATGGAAAGAGTATTCTGGAAGGTGAAGTCCACGATTGCCAATGGGACGATCGAAGAACAGTCAGAAAGCGAAACCGTATTTTTTGAGATGGGTCTTTTAACTGAGGAAGACTGGCATTGTGACTGGATCGAGCCTTTAGATCAGAACGACTATTTTCATTATCAGCCGGCGCCTGTCATGCGGCGTAAATTTCGGGTTAAGAGTGGGTTGAAAAAAGCAAGAATATATCAAACAGCCCACGGTCTGTATGAATTTTGGATCAATGGAAGGCTCGGAACGAAAGAGAAGTTTAAGCCCGGATTTACCAGTTATCAGAGCCGCATACAGTACCAGGCCTATGATATTTCAGAGTATTTGGCAGAAGGAGAGAATGTATGGGCCGTGTCCCTGGGGGATGGCTGGTGGAGAGGAACCCTGGGAGGAAGCAGCAGAAATAACTGGGGATATAAGCTTCAGTTTTTGGGGCAGATTGTCCTCACTTATGAGGATGGAAGTGTGGAATATGTGTGCTCCGATGACCAATTCAAGTATTCCTATGGCGGAATCCGGGCATGTGACTTAAGAGCCGGTGAGGTCTATGACTCGCTGCAGGAGCCGCGGGGATGGAAGGACAGAGGATTTGATGATGCCTTATGGAAACCGGCAGTAAAGACAGAAGGTCTGTACTGCACGAAAGATACGCTGATCGCTTCTGCAAGTGTCCCGGTTCTTGAAAAGGAAAGGTTTGAGGCAAGGCCATTTCGCGATGCAGCAGGAGAGCTTGTCTTAGACTTTGGTCAAAACATTGCAGGATATGTGAAGATGAGGCTTAGAGGCTGCCAAAAGGGACAGAAAGTGATTCTGCAGCACGGGGAGGATATAAAAGACGGACTGTTCAACATGGAGAATCTTATGGGGGACATGTTTGAAAATGAGTCTTTCCAGAGAATCGAGTATATCTCCGGCGGCGAACCTGAGGAAACATATTGCCCGACTTTTGCAGTATTTGGATTTCGTTATGTATTGGTCAGGGGATATGCAGGAGAGATCAGACCCGGGGATTTTGAGGCCGTCGCCGTATATTCTGCATTGGAGGAAACGGGTGATTTTACGTGTTCTAATCCATTAATCAATCAGCTTGTGAAAAACAGCAGATGGAGTCAAAAAGGAAATTATTTAGATGTTCCGACAGATTGCCCTACAAGGGAACGAAGCCCCTGGACGGGAGATTCTCAGGTCTATATAAGAACGGCTGCTGATTTCATGAATGTATATCCGTTTTTTGAAAAATGGATGCAGGAATTTAACTGTGATCAATTAAAAAATGGGAAACTGAAAAGTACGATTCCATCCGGCTCTAAAAATCCAGAAGAAAATGAGAGAGCAAAGGCTGCATTTTTTGAGAGTATTGCAGACAAGGAAGAGTTGTCCACGACGGATTATATGGTACTCCAGATGTATCAGAGCGATGAGGAAGATAAGGGAGTGGCGGACGGATCCGCAGGCTGGTCCGATGCGGCGGTCATAAATCCGTATACCATGTATTTATGCTATGGCGACAAACAGATCCTTGAAAATCAATATGAATCTGCAAGGAAACATGTAGAGTACATGTTCAGTAAAGCCAAAAACGCAAATCCAAACCGTAAAAGTGCACCGGAGTATGGAAATTGGACGGATGGTGAGCTGGATGCAGACTACATATGGGATACAGAATTCCACTGGGGTGAATGGCTTGAGGCTGACGTGGGATCGGCTGGTGAAATGCAGCGGATGATGGAGAAATTTACAAATCCTGATCCGGAGGTTCCATCAGCATTCCTTTACTACAGCACGAGGCTGCTTGGAGAAATTGCACGGATCCTGGGGAAAGAAGAGGATGCAGAGCTTTATAGGCAAAAGTCTGAAAAAGTAAAGAAAATGTTCAATAAATACATCATCGGAGAGGATGGCGTCATAAAAGAAGGCCGCCAGGCGCCGAATGTCAGGGCATTGGCGTTCGGTATCTGTGATGAGGAGCATGAGGAGAAAGTCTTGACTGCACTTGTACGGATGATCAGGGACTGTGATTATCATATCAATACAGGCTTTTTAGCAACACCTTATATCCTGAACGTGCTGGCAGATGGGGGATATGCAGAGACTGCATATCAATTGTTAGAGCAGGAAGGGTGCCCGTCCTGGCTTTATAACGTGAAAAAAGGAGCCACCTCTATTCTGGAAGAGTGGGACGGGATGGACACACACGCAGGTTCCTTTAATCATTATAGTTATGGGGCAGTCTGTGATTTCCTGTTTTCGAGGATCGCGGGGATCAGACCTATGATAGAAAAACCGGGATATCAGGAATTTCTTGTGGAGCCTGTGGCCGGCGGAAGCCTTACGGAAGCGAAAGCGGTTTATGAAAGTCTTTATGGAACGATATGCTCCGGGTGGAAACGTAGCGGGGAGACAATAGAATATGAGATTCAAGTGCCTGTCAATACGATTGCACATGTGAGAATACCCGGTTTGGCAAAAGATCTGGAAGAGATCAGGAAAACGTACCCGGAAGCAAAGCTTATTGATAACCATATTTCAATAAGATTGGGGAGCGGTAACTGGCTGGTTAAATGTTAAATAAAATATAGTGCGAAGAAATGGAATTCATTTTAGGAGGGAACAAGATGATTCGAGAGAGATTTAATAAGAATTGGGAAGTTGGAACAGTCAATGCAATGATTCCGCAGCCGGTTCCGCCAAAGGATCTTAAAAAGATCACATTACCGTATGACTGCATGCAGGATGAGGTGAGAAGAAAGGATGCACCTTCCTCCTCTTTTTCAGGGTATTATCCGGCAGTGGCAAAATCTTATACCAAGTATTTCGAAGTCCCTGCGGAGTGGGAAGATAAATATGTTGTATTTGATTTTGAAGGTGTGTATATGAATGCCAGTGTCTTTATCAATGATGATTACGCAGGTGGGATGACACACGGGTATACAGAATTCTATGTGGAGGCAAATAAGTTCTTAAGATATGGCAGAAAGAACAAAATTACTGTGTCGTTTACAACGGCAGAGGACAGCCGGTGGTATTCCGGAGCCGGTATCTATCGTAATGTAAATGTGATGGTTTCTGAATTGATCCATATACAGCCGGACAGTTATCGTATCTCTGCGAAGGAGATCGATGAGGAAGGTGCGCGGGTGACGGTTGACTTTGCTGTTCGTAATCTGGGACATAAGAGTGGAGTGACCTCTGTTGTAACCAGAATCCTCGACGGAGAAGGAACAATTGTAGGAGAAAATGAAAGCAGAATAACCGCCTATGCAGGAGAAGTACAGCAGTGCAGACAGTCCATCTATCTGGATGGAATCAAGAGATGGAGTATAGAGGAACCCTATTTGTATCAGGTTGAAACTAAAGTTATGACAGGAGATCAGGTTCTTGATGAAGAGAAAGCTGCCCTGGGGATTCGGACTTTACAGCTGGATCCAAAACATGGGCTTCGTATCAACGGAAAAGTAGTGAAACTGAGAGGCGCCTGTGTTCATCACGATAACGGAATGCTCGGGGCGGCAGCAATTGAACGGGCAGAAGAGCGGAGAGCCCAGCTTTTAAAGGCAGCAGGCTTTAATGCAGTTCGAAGTGCCCATAACCCAATCAGCAAGGCATTTCTGGATGCCTGTGACAGGGTTGGACTGGTGGTGATGGATGAAGTATCTGACATTTGGACGAGGGCTAAGACAGCCCGTGACTATGCATCTGTTTTTCCGTTTAGCTGGGAACAGATCTGTGAGGCTATGGTAAAGAAGGATTATAATCATCCCTCTGTCATTATGTATTCTATTGGAAATGAGATTCAGGAAACAGGGACTGCAGCAGGGGCTGACATTGGAAGAAAGCTGGTTGGAAAGATCAGGAGCCTTGATGATACCCGTTATATATTAAATTCTATCAATGCCACGTTATCTGTTTTAAATCAGCTTGCGGAATCTATGAGCCAGAATTCGGAGACAAATGGTGAAGGACAGGATATCAACAATCTGATGATGAATCTTGGAGAGGCTATGGCACAGTTAACAGGTTCGGAAATGGTAACAGAGTGTACGAAGGAGAGCTTCGACTGCCTGGATATCTGCGGATACAATTATGCTACGGTGCGTTACGGAATTGACAGTGAATTGTTCCCGAACCGGATACTGGTGGGAAGTGAGACATCCCCAAGGGAAATTGCAGATAACTGGGAAGAAATCATGAAATATCCGCAGGCGATCGGGGACTTTACCTGGACAGGATGGGATTATCTTGGGGAAGCCGGAGCAGGAAAAACGAAATATGCAGAGGATATCGCTTTGGAGGGAGATGCAGGATTTGCCGGGGAGTATCCCTGGATGATGGGGTATTGTGCCGATCTGGATCTTATGGGAAATCGCAGACCAATCAGTTATTACAGAGAAATTGTGTTTGGCCTGACAGATGTTCCTTATCTCGGAGTGGAGTACCCGGAGAATTTTGATAAAACGTTACAGCCTGGTATGTGGGATTTCATCGATGGCATCGGCAGCTGGAGCTTTAGAGGCTATGAAGGAAAACCAATCCGTGTACATGTGTTTGGAAACGGGGACAGCTATAAATTGTTCCTGAATGGGGAAGAAGCCGGCAGTGGAGAACTGGTAAAAAAACGTGGATGTGCAGAGCTTACATATGAACCTGGGGAGTTGAAGGTAATTACCTATAAAGGGGGTGCAGAGCTTGGCACTTACAGCCTGCATTCTGCGAAGCCTGAACTCCACATTCGGGCAATACCGGACCGGACTGAAATTACAGCATCAGAAACAGATTTGTGCTATGTGGACATTTCTATCTGTGATGAAGACGGAATCGTGGATAATATGGCAGACTGCATGCTCTCTGCATCAGTATCTGGAAATGGAGAACTTATAGCCTTTGGCTCGGCAAATCCAAAAACAGAAGAGACCTTCCATTGTGGCAGGTATACCAGTTTTGATGGGAAGGCTATGGCTATTCTCAGACCAACCTCAGCCGGAAGGATGACGTTAAAAGTTGAGGCAGATGGTTATGAGCCTGTGGAGATAACGATTACGGCAAAGTAAAAAGGAGATAAAAATCAATGAAAAAATATGGAGATGGAAGACATGGGGTGTTACCGATAGCTTTAGGTGGTGCATCCTCAGGAATGAGTTTAGTAGTACTTGGAATGCTGACATACTTTCTCACAACGCAGACAGGACTTTCAGGAACAGTAGTCGGTACAATTTTACTGTGCAGCAGGATATTTGACGGGATCTCAGATCTATTGGTAGGTTATCTGATAGACAGATGTCATTTTAAGCTGGGAAAGGCACGTCCGTTTGATCTGTTTGCAATTCCCATGTGGATTGCATTGGTTCTTTGTTTTGCAGTTCCAGGATTACATACTGCAGGAAAAATCATATATGTTTTTGTCATGTATAACCTGTGTCAGACTGTGTGTTATACGTTTACATCAGTTGCGGGTACTGTACGTCTGAAAAGAACATTTATAGAGGAAAAAAGATCAGGGGCTGTTGCAGCAACTGGTTTACTAACAGCCGTGTTTGCGACCGCTGCGGGTATTATACTGCCCATACTAATTGATAATCTTGAGAATGAACCAAATGGCTGGATTATAATAACGGGAGTATTTGCGATCCCGGGAATCCTTATGTCATTGTGTATGTTCTTTTTTGCGCCGGAAATGAAACCGACAGAAGAACAAGAAAAAGCTGGGAAAGTCTCTTTTAAAGAATTTATTAGTGAATTAGTGAAAAATAAATATCTGCTGATGATTATCATTATTGTTCTGGCCGGCACACTGACAAGTGGGATTAATGGAAATGTAAGTACATTTTTCTTTAAATATGTATTCGGTGACCTGACAATAGCTTCGATGCTTGGAGTAGTATCAATGATTGCATATGTCTTTCTGGCATTGATTCCGGTTATGACTAAAAGGCTGGGCAACAGAGCTGTGATGATGGTTTCTTTTGCATTTATTATTGCCGGGAATCTTGCAAAGTATTTGAACCCGAAAAGCGTCGGATGGCTTGCCTTGTGTACAGTTTTAGCCATGGCCGGGACTACGTTATGCGTAAGTGTCAGCAGTCTTGTTCTTATAGATACCATGAATTACGGAAAATTAAAGACTGGAAGAGAGAATGAAGGAGTATACTCAGCAATTCGGGGATTCGCTGATAAAGTAGCCAATGGCATTGCACCATTTATCGTGGGAAGAGTTCTGGATATGGGTGGCTTTGACGGAACACTGGAAGTGCAGAGTGCAGGAGCCAATGCTGCTATTTTTACAGTATATGCCCTGGTTCCGGCTTTGATTGGTGCGATAGGTTTCATAACCATGTTCTTGTGCAGGATGGAAAAAGAAATGAAACAACTGGAGGGTTAGAAAGATGAAAAGAGAAGAAATAAAAGAAAAAATCAAAGAATTAATGGCGGAAATGACAACAGAAGAAAAGGTTTTACAGCTGACATGTTTGATGCCGGCAGATATGAAACAGCCAGAAACTCTTGGTATAGAAAATGGCATTGGCGCGATGCCGATCCTTGGCGGTGCACCAGATCAGATTGCTGAAGATATTAACAGAATACAGAAATATGTACTGGAACATTCCAGACACAAGATACCGGTTATGTTCCACTGTGAATCACTGACAGGCCCGTTGATCGCAGGCGGTGTTCAGTTTCCGCTGTCGATTGGATTAGGTGCGGCCTTTGAACCAGAAATCGTGGAAGAGATGGCATCAATATGCAGAAAGCAAACAAGTGCAGTGGGAATCCATCATGTTCTTTCACCAGTGGTTGATCTGGTGAGAGACCTTCGCTGGGGACGTTTGGGAGAGACTTATGCCGGGGATCCTGTTCTGTGCGGCGCCATGGGAACCGCATATGTAAAGGGGATGCAAAATAATGAGGACGGCTATGGAAATGCGGCAACACTAAAGCATTTTCTTGGATATTCAGCGACCGCGGGTGGTTTGAATATGGCACAGACTGTTGTAAATGAGCGTGATCTCAGGGAAAATTTCGCCCGTCCCTTTGAGATGGCAATTCGTAATGGACATGTAAGAGGGATTATGAACAGCTACAGCGAATACAATGGAAAGCCGGTATGTGCCAGCAAGGAAATTCTAACAGATCTGCTTCGTGATGACTTGGGATTTAAGGGCGTTGTAGTTAGCGATTATGCGTCTGTTGACCGCCTGCGCAATGTATTTCGTGTAACGGACGATATTACGAAGGCAGGTGAGCTGTGTCTGGAAGCCGGGCTGGATATGGAATTCCCAAGCCGGCTGGGCTATAGCAGGGAAATGGCAAAGGATGCTGATAAGGGAACTTTTGATATGGCATACATTGACCGTGCCGTAGAGCGTGTTCTTACAATGAAATATGAACTAGGCCTTTTTGAGAATCCCTATGCACAGCCGGAACAGATGGCAGCTGCCTATGATAATACGGAGAATAATAAGAAAGCTCATGCAGCAGCACAAAAGACCATGACACTTACAAAAAATAATGGAATTTTACCATTAACAGACCGAACAAAAAAAATCGCTGTCATTGGACCGATGGGTGATTCTGTAAGAGCATTTTATGGATGCTATTCCATTTGCGGAGGGTTTGACATGATGTTCACCGGTAAAAGTGCAATGGCCGGAGTGGAAGCAAATAGTGAGGATGTAACCTCTGGCTTTGATACAGAAAAACTCGATCTTCATATTACAGATGATACCATACGTGCAGTGTACCCGGAGATTCAGACCACATACGAAGCTCTGAAGAGCCGGTTTGACCATGTGACATGGACAGAAGGCTGTGATTATGCAGGTGATGAGAAGAATGACTACGTTTCTGCAATGCAGGCTGCAAAGGAGGCAGATATCGTAATTATGACACTCGGAGGAAGAAATGGCTGGGGTATGCATTGTACGAGTGGAGAAGGCATCGATACCACTGATATCGGACTGCCGGGTAATCAGGAAGAACTGCTTCGTAAGGTCTATGATGTGAATCCGAATATGATCCTGGTTCATACAGATGTCAGACCAGTTGTCAGTGAATGGATTTATGAACATGTACCAGCTATATTAGAAGGCTGGATTCCATGTACTTATGGCGGAATTGCCATTGCTGAAACAATTACGGGAGAATATAATCCGGGCGGCCGTCTGCAGATAGATGTGCCCCGCAGTCTGGCACATGGACCGGTGGGACATTATTTTAACCGGGGAACAGAAAATGAATCTTTCAGGAACGGCGCGATTAATAAACAAGGTTACGTCAATGAAGATATGAGGCCGCAGCTCCCATTTGGCCATGGGCTTAGTTATACTACATTTGCGTATCATGATTTTTCATTACATATGGAGGAAAATGAGCAGATTACTGTTTCGGTAAATGTGACAAATACAGGAAGCATAAAGGGAGATGAGGTAGTACAGCTCTACGGCATTGATAAGGTGGCTTCTGTTATAAGGCCGGCAGAGGAGCTGATCGGTTTCAAACGAATCACACTGGAACCGGGAGAAACAAAAACAGTCAGATTTAGTTTCAATATTGATATTCTGGCATTTTATGATAAGCCAAAGCACTGGATCGTTGAAAAAGGTGACTTTGAATTTTACTTAGGAAAGAACAGTAAAGATGTTATATGCTCTGACACAGTTACGGTTGATAAGACTCATGAGATCGATTATACGAAGAGATGTTTAATAGCTGAAGTATTAGATTAGGTGCAGACATGAGGCAGGGCATTATCACCCATCCGGGTGATAGTGCCCTGTCTTGTCGTAAAGTTCTTTCTCTGCCGACACGCTAATACATGTCTGCTTACTTTTGAAACTCCAATATGGCCCGATACCCCTGCATCGGTCCGCTTTCAATGGTCATCGTCCCATTATGGACTTCCGTGATCTGGCGAACCAGCAGAAGCCCCAGCCCGTGGCGCAGATCGAGCCGCTCATCCATGCTTTCCATGTAATGGGGCCGTTCTTTTAGTTCCTTCATTTTTTCAGGGGTGAGCCCCACGCCATTATCTGCCACGATCAGGGAAATGGTGGTGTCGGTGCAGTCGATGGAGAGCTTGATATCGCATCCCTTGGGATTATGCCCGATACTATTCTGGACCAGGTTATTGACTGCCCGGGAGATGAGCCGGGCATCACAGTTAAGCTCTGCCATTTCTGCATCAGGGGGTACTTCGATGTCAACAGTATAACCATCTGGAATTCCCGAATTTAACAATTCCGCCAGATAGGAGCGGAGAAGCCTGGACAAACGGACAGGTTCCCTATGAAGCGGCTGCATCTCATATTCCAGGTTGGATACGAGATTCAGATCCTGGACCAGCTCTTTGATTTTAGTGCTCTGTTTCTGAATGACAGCGGCCTTCTCCCTGACGGTGCTGCCTGCTGTATTGTCCGCAATGATCCGGCCTGCATAGCCCATGATCACGGATAAAGGGGTACGGATGTCGTGGGAGACCCCGCTGATCCAGTTTGCCCGGGCCTCATTTTGACGGCTTAAGATCAGGGAGGCTTTGTTCACACTGTCAGCCACCTCTGATAATTCGCCCTGGGTGGACAAAGAGGCTGGTTTTCCTTCGGCCAGTGTCTGGATGGAGGCAATAATCGGTCCCGTGCTTTTGATGATCCGGTGTTTGGATAAATAAAAGACGGCGAATAAAAGCAGAAAGTCAAAAATCAGTAATACGGTAAAAAAGACCGGCATTTTCTGAATGGCCTCAATGGAAAAATAGTTGCTCATGAGTTTTGTATAGCTGTCTTTTGGATAACCAAGTACCAGCAGTCCATCACCGTCATCCCAGACAAATACAGGATAATCCTCCAGATAGCCTTTGGAAAAAACCGCGACATCCTGAATGGTGTAGTTTGAGGGAAGTTCCCCGGGTGCGTCTACGGACCATGCTGTTTTCCCATCCGGGCTTAAGAAAACCGCCCATATCCCATTCTCACGGAGCAGTGCTTTTATTTCGTCTGTCGTTCCGTTTATTGTGGAAGCAGCGGCAGCCTTCTTTAGCATATTCTGGGGGGAAGTGTCGCCGTAATCCTTTGCGATCGCACTGTAGAATGTCAGGCCAAAAGACAAAAAGTTGGTAAACAGCAGAAGGATCACAAAGGCAGCGAAAGACATTAAGTATTTTGAAATATATTTTGCAAATGACTTCATTGTATTATTTCCTCATGTTTAGTTTATAGCCAAGTCCCTTGATCGTAATCAGGGAAACCGGTTTTGACGGGTCGCTCTCGATTTTTTCACGGATGCGGCGGATATGGGCATTCAGGCTGTTTTCATATCCAAATGGATTGTCACCCCACAGTGCTTCGCATAACGCATCCACTGTGACGATTTTTCCTTCGTTTCGGGCCAGTGTTTCCAGCAGCAGGTGTTCCTTTGCGGTCAGTGTAAAGATTTCTCCGTTTTTGCTGACCTCCGCCCGGCTAAAATCAATCGTGCACCCATCCAGCTTTATGAGATCGCTGTCGTCCCTGTAACAGCGCCGCAGAACTGCATAGACGCGCAGAAGCAGTTCCTGGGCTAAAAAAGGTTTCACGATATAATCATCTGCACCAAGCCCCAGTCCGGCCAGCTTGTCCACAGCCTCATCCTTAGCGGTCAAAAACATGATCGGGATATCTGTGAATTTTCTCATCTGCCTCATCAATGAAAAGCCGTCCCCGTCAGGGAGCATGACATCCAGAACTGCCAGATCAGGCTTCTCTTCCTTAGCAAGAAGTACACCGTCTTTTACCGTGGACGCCGTTACAACATTGGAAAATCCATCGTCTTCCAAAATACCGGATACCAATTCTAACAGATCTGGTTCGTCATCTACGAGCATGATTTTCTTATTGTTCAAAAATGAATGTTCCATAGCAGTCTCCTCCATATGATGATTATAACACAGCGTTTTTCTTTATAAAGCAGCCCATTCAAAAAGTAAGGTAAAAGTAAGGTGGGGATCACTGGAAAGTCATTTAAGAATCACTAAAAAGTAAGGACACGAGAATGGAGATGTCAGGTAGAAGGTGTACCATAAAGATATCGAAAGGAGATGTTCTTATGGATAATATCATTACCACAAATAAGTTAACAAAGAAGTACAAAAGTTTCACTTCCGTGGACAATGTTTCTCTTCATATTAGTAAGGGAAACATTTATGGTTTTCTTGGCCCCAACGGTGCCGGGAAATCGACCACGATGAAAATGCTGCTGGGTTTGACGGCTCCCACAAGAGGCAGTTTTATTATTGACGGGAAGCGATTTCCCGCTGACCGCCTGGCTATTTTGAAAGAGATCGGTTCTTTTATTGAGCAGCCATCCTTTTATGCCAACCTGACCGGGCGTGAGAACTTAGATGTTATCCGGCGTATCCTGGGACTTCCGAAACGTTCCGTGGAGGATGCGCTGGAACTGGTAGGCTTATCCGAGTTTGGTGACCGCCTTGCAAAGAAATATTCGCTGGGCATGAAGCAGCGTCTGGGACTTGCTGCCGCCCTGATCGGAAGGCCGCCGATTTTGATCCTGGATGAACCTACAAACGGCCTGGATCCCTCCGGAATCCATGAGATCCGTAATCTGATAAGATCCCTGCCTGATCTCTACGACTGCACGGTATTGATCTCATCACATATGCTGTCGGAAATCGAGCTCATCGCAGATGATATCGGGATCCTCAATCATGGCCGCCTGCTCTTTGAGGGCAGTATGGAACAGCTTAGACAAAAGGCCATGCAGTCCGGTTTTGCCGCCGATAATCTGGAGGAGATGTTCCTCTCTATGGTGGAGGAGGACAACGCGGTCAGAAGGGAGAGGGCGAGGCTATGAGAACACTGGTGATTGAACTGCAAAAAGAAAAACGCACCGGCGTGATTCCCGTTCTTCTGGCGGTAGGAGTTTTGGGGGCTGCATACGCTTTTGTAAACTTTCTTGTTCGGAAAGACACACTTTTAAATCTGCCGCTGGACCCGATGGATGTTCTGCTTACCCAGCTTTACGGTATGATCATGGTGCTGAATATGTTTGGTATCGTGGTGGCTGCCTGCATGATCTATAACATGGAATTCAAGGGAAACGCGGTCAAGAAGATCTACATGCTTCCCATGAGTGTTCCGGGAATGTATGCCTGCAAGTTTCTGATCCTGACCGTCCTGCTTTTTGCGGCGATAGCGATCCAGCATCTGGCTCTGGCAGCAATTGGAATGACAGATCTGCCGCAGGGGGCCTTTGAACTTGGTACGCTGCTGAAATTTGCCGGCTACTCCTTTGTTACGTCCATGCCGGTTTTGTCCTTTATGCTGCTGATCTCATCCCGGTTTGAAAATATGTGGGTTCCCCTGGGGGTAGGTGTGGCCGGATTTTTAAGCGGGATGGCACTGGCAAATTCGGATAAGGGCCTTATGATGATCCATCCCTTTGTCCTCATGCTGCGGCCTGCCGTTGCTATGAGCGCCCGGCCCGATGTTACCGTTGTGATTGCTGCCGCGGTGGAAACTGTTCTTTTCCTGCTTGCAGGATTGTGGATGGCAAAAAATCTGCGGTATGAGTAAGGAGGGATCATATGTCATTTTTAGAATTATTGGGGATCGAGTTCACAAAAGTAAAACGTTCAAAGATCATACCATTGATTTTTATTGCACCTTTGTTGGTCGTAGCCTCCGGAATCGCGAATCTAAGCAGTTATTTCACACCGGAGTACACCAATGCCTGGCCTGCCATGTTTATTCAAAGTGCGCTGGTCTACGCTTATTATCTGCTTCCATTTAGCATGATCGTGGTCTGTGTGATGATCGCAGGGCGGGAGACCCAGAATAACGGCATATTGAAAATGCTGGCGCTGCCTGTCAGCCGGCAGGCACTTTCTCTTGCAAAGTTCTGCGTGCTGATGTTCTACCTGCTGATGGAGATCGTCATTTTCATTGCAGTGTTCATCGCTGCCGGATGGATCGCCACAAGCACGATGGGGATCAAGGAAACACTTCCCGTCCTCTATCTTTTGAAATGGTGTGCCGGACTGTTCCTGACTATGCTGCCCTGTGTAGCCGCGATGTGGGCGATCACGGTACTGTTTGAAAAGCCGCTGCTTAGCGTGGGACTGAACCTGCTGCTTGTCATACCCGGCGTCCTTGTAGCAAACACGCCCCTTTGGATCGCATATCCGTACTGCTACAGCGGTTATCTGGTGTCCTGCTCGTTACACGATTTTACAGCCGAAAGCTCCGGTACTGCTTTTTCGGTGATACCATTTCTGCCATGCGCAGTATTGGCTTTTGTGCTGCTGCTTGCCGTTAGTGTTACCCGGTTTGGGAAGAAAGAGATGAGGTGATAGTGTGAAAAATAAGAAGCTTCAAAAATTAAGTATTGCTGCATTGATCGTCAGTTTACTGCCATTGGCGACTTATATTCCGATCTTGTTTAAAATTACGGTAGCTGACAGTGTGAACAGCATATGGGCAGGAGGGAATATCGCCTGTGTGATCTTGGGATTGCTGCTTTCGGTTATCTGCGTAAAAAGCAAAGAAAGCCGAAGCGGCGTAAATATTGCCGCTATGGTGATCGCCTTAGTGTGGTTTCTGATGATGGTCGGGATCGTGGCACTGGCAGTGTTTATGAATTTCCTGCAATAGAGGAAGATAATGGAATTACATATATTAGGTTGAAACGCTCGCCTTTGGGAGGGCGTTTTTTCAAATTGTAACAAATTGTTGGATATGCTAAAATAGCGCATAATAAAGTCACCCTGATACCGAGAGTTAATTATGAATTAAAGATAAAACATAAATATATTAATGTTACAAAACTATAACATTAAGCTTGATGCAGCTTTTTTCGTGCTATAATTATAATAATCGAAGGACATTTCTCATTGCATGACCTTCTTATGAGAGCATTTTATTTAAGCTATGAGAATTGCCAGTCGGTAACTGGCAAATTGAGTTGGACTCATTATAGTATCAACAGTTTTAGAAGTACTCAAAGGATGGTGTAAAAAACATGAAGCAGATATTTTTAGTAGAAGATGATAAAGAGATCGCGAAGAACCTTACGCGCCTGCTCTGTTCGGAAGGATTTAAGGTCACCCATGCCTCCACGCAGGCACAAGCCTTATCCAGGCTTGCAGAAGACAGATATGACCTGGCGCTGGTGGACATCTCCTTACCTGACGGGAACGGTTTTGCGGTCTGTACGGAGATCAGGCAGACTCAGAGCATTCCTGTCATCTTCCTGACTGCCTCGGGGGATGAGGCAAGTGTTGTAACCGGCCTGAACATGGGAGCCGACGATTATATCACAAAGCCTTTCAGGCCGCGGGAGCTGGTAGCCAGGATTGCCAATGCGCTGCGCAAATCCGGGGCCGCCCCCTCTTCTTTTGATATCTGCGGGCTTCATGTGGATGTGGCAAACGGAGTGGTAAAAAAGGATGGCAGGGAGGTCTTCCTGTCCGCATTGGAATACCGCCTGCTCTTAGTGTTTGTCAACAACCCGAAAAGTATTATTACGAGGGACAGACTTCTGGATGAAGTGTGGGATGCGTCCGGCGAATTTGTTAATAATAACACGTTGACGGTATATATCAAGCGGCTGAGGGAAAAGATTGAAGATGATCCTGCCAGTCCGCATATCATTCTGACAGTTCATGGAACCGGATACCGGTTGGGAGGAAGTCATGTTTCGGAATAGAGAAGTTCAGAAATTTACGATCTGGTATATCGTGATTACAGTAGTTTTGGCCGCGGCAGGATTTACAGTCCATTCTGCAGCGGGAATTTTTGCGCTTATTTCTGCCGCTGCTTTCGGGGCGGCATTTTTTATATTTACCAGAGAGCGATATAAGAGGATTGCAGATATCTCAGAGCAGATCGATCTGGTGCTGCACGATCAGGATCATGTATTTATCAGTGGAGAGGAGGAAGGGGAGCTCGCAATTCTGGAAAGCGAAATAACGAAAATGACACTCCGCATCCGAGAACAGAATAAGGCATTGATCAAAGAAAAAACGAATCTTGCAGATTCACTCGCAGATATAGCCCATCAGCTCCGCACCCCTCTGACATCGGCAAATCTGACCCTTTCTCTGCTGAAAGATCATCCGGATGAACGGGAACTGCGAACTCTGCTGCGCGAAGCGGAAGGGCTGTTTGCCCAAATGGACTGGCTGCTTACCTCACTGCTGAAATTGTCCCGTCTGGATGCGGGAGTCGTGGTATTCCAGAAAGAGAAGATAGCAGTTGCAAAGCTGATCAATGACGCAGTGCACTCATTCCAGATCGCGCTGGAGCTGCACAACATCTCCATACATACGGACATTCCTAAGGGCGTTGTCCTGTATGGTGATGAACGCTGGCTTTCTGAGGCCCTTAAGAACATCTTGAAGAATTGCATGGAAAGTGCCGGTGACGACGGGAAGATTGAGATTACCTGTGAAGATAACCTTCTGTTTACGGAGATCCAGATTCATGACAGCGGTCCGGGCTTTTCCAAAGAAGATTTAGCCGGCCTTTTTGATAGATTTTATCGTGGGAAAAATACAGATACGGCAGGATATGGAATTGGACTGGCACTTTCAAAGACCATCATAATCAGACAGGGCGGGACGATCAAGGCCAAAAACCATCCACGGGGAGGCGCCGTTTTCTCTATACGCTTTTCAAAGTAAAAGTGACGGATATCTCACAAAAAAGTCACAAAAATGTAAGCTGAAAATTTTATGATATGGGTAAACAAAGAGCTGCGCTCCACAGTCAGAGGAAAAAACGCAGCACATAACAGTTCACTAAAACCCCGGGGGATTTTCAAACAGATCCCGGGCAGTCATAAAAAGGAGGCTCATAGAATGGAATTTTTACAAGTTGAAGATCTATGCAAGGTGTATGGAAAGGATGAGAGCCAGGTTACAGCTCTGGATCATGTTTCTCTATCGATCGATAAGGGGGATTTTACAGCCATCATCGGCTCATCCGGTTCCGGGAAGTCCACACTTTTACACATCATGGCGGGAGTGGATATTCCCACAAGCGGAAAGGTGTACTTAAACGGTCAGGATGTATATGCGCAGAATAATGAAAGGCTGGCCGTTTTCCGCAGACGTCAGGTGGGGCTGATTTATCAGTTCAACAACCTGATCCCTACGCTGAATGTAGTGGAAAATATTACGCTTCCTATTCTGATGGATAAGAGGAAGGTAAATAAAAAGAGGCTGAATGATCTGCTCGAACTGCTGGGGCTGGAAGAACGAAAGACACACCTTCCGAACCAGCTTTCAGGAGGGCAGCAGCAGCGTGTTGCCATCGGCCGGGCGTTGATGAACGCACCACAGGTCATGCTTGCAGATGAGCCGACGGGTGCGCTGGACAGCCGCAACGGACATGAGATCGTCAAGCTGTTAAAAGAGAGTAACCGGAAGTATGGACAGACCCTGGTTCTGGTTACACATGATGAGAATATTGCGCTGCAGGCTGACCGTATCATAACCATTGCAGACGGAAGAGTCGTGCGGGATGAAAGGCAGGTGGCCCGGTCATGAATATTTTCCATAAGGTTGCTCTGCGCGGTCTCATAAAAAACCGTACCCGGACAATTGTAACCATTATCGGTATTATACTGTCTGCCGGACTGATCACGGCGGCAGTCACATTTGGATTTTCCCTGATGGACTATGCCGCAGCCGGCGCCTCAGTGAAATACGGAAGCTGGCATGTGGAGTTTATGGATGTGGACTCGGCCTTTGTACAGGAACGCTCCAGTGATCCGGAGGCAAAGAGTGAGCTGATTACGGGAAATATCGGATACGCCCGGCTTCAGGACGGAAAAAATCCTGACAAACCATATCTTTATATCACCAGTTTTGGACAGGATGCATTTGAGGCTCTTCCTCAGACCCTGCTTTCCGGGAGGCTGCCGGAGAACAGCGGGGAGGTTATGATCCCGTCACATCTTCAATCAAACGGAGGTGTGGAACTGGCAGTGGGGGATACCATTTCCCTTACCGTCGGGAACCGTATGAATGGGGAGCAGAAACTCAGCCAGCATGATCCTTTTATGGCAGAGGAAACATTTCAGCCTGCAAAAGAACAGGTCTATCAGATCGTTGGTATGTATTCGAGACCGGCATTTGAGGAACAGACAGCACCGGGGTATACTTTGATCACAAAAACAGATGACAACACTCAGGCGGACAGTTTAAATCTCTTTGTTACTCTGGAAAAACCAACAAAAGCCCGTACTTATGCTGAAGACCATGCAGGAAATTATGGGTATACATTTAACAGTAATGTGCTGCGGTTCTTAGGATTTATGTCAGATCCTTCTGACCGGATATTCATGGCTTTTTTGTATGCCATTGCCGGTATTGTGATCGCAATTATTATGGTAGGCTCCGTCTTCCTGATCTATAATTCATTCAGTATCTCCCTGGGGGAGCGCACACAGCAGATCGGAATTCTCGCGTCTGTGGGAGCCACAGGAAAACAGATCCGCAATTCGGTTCTCTTTGAAGGTCTGATGCTCGGTATCATCGCGATCCCACTGGGGATCCTGACAGGATTGGGCGGAATCTGGCTGGTTATCACAGTGGTGGCGCCTAAGTTCAGTGATATTATGTACAGCGATGTGGCTTTGACTCTGCATATATCCGGGATAGGGCTGATCGGGGCAACGGTGATCAGTTTGATCACAATTCTGATCTCCGCTTATATTCCGGCTAAAAAGGCGGCCCGTATACCGGTTATGGACTGTATCAGGCAGACCATTGAGATAAAATTGGATTCAAGATCTGTAAAGACTTCAAAATTCGCACAGCGGACATATGGATTGGAAGGAGTCCTTGCACTAAAAAATTTCAAAAGAAACAAAAAACGGTATAGAAGTATCATATTGTCCCTTGTTTTAAGTGTTGTGCTGTTTGTATCGACCAGTAGTTTTGTAGATAGTCTTAATCAGGCAATGTCGGGATTTTCGACTTTTACCACTTATGATATTGGCTTTGGGACACAGGCTATGGATGACGGCGAGATGCTTAAGCTTTACGAAAAATTAAAAGAAGTTTCCGGTATTACAGGAAGTTCTTATCAGTCAGTCCTGAATTATACCTGTGTGGCCCCTGTTTCAGAATTAGCGGGTGATAATGGAAAAGTAATCGGTACGCCATCCGAAGACGGAACGGTTGAATTTCCAATACAGGTTCAGCTTCTTGATGATAAAACATATCTGGATCTCGTTAAAAAAGCAGGATTGGATCCGGGAGAATATACCGGAGAAAATGCAAAGCTTATGACTGTTGCAAAAATGCAGGAAACGGACAAGGGAAAAGACGGTGAAAAGAAAGCCGGTGATTTTTATGATCTTTTTAAGAATACATCAGCGGAAGTTTCCATCATTCCTATGGCAAACGATGAGCCGTTAAGAGAACAGAGCAGAAAAGCAGAAATTACCTGTGCGGAGGTTGTATCGGAGGACATCCCTCCGACAAAGGATAAGAACAGTTATCTCAGCCAGAGTGATTACTTTTTCAACGTGATGGTTCCGTGGTCATTGAAGGATCAGTTTATTTCCGACGATCTTCCGGCAGATGTATATGTGAAAGGAATGACCTTCTCATCAGAGAATCCTTCCAGATCAACGGCTGAAATGAGGGAGCTTTTAAGAAATGCGAATATTTCATCTGCATATCTGCTCTTTAACGGAGCGGAGGCATTCAAGGAAAATAAGAATTATGTTTTCATTGCCAATATATTCGCCTATACATTTATTGTGATGATCTCACTCATTGCAGTTGCGAACGTATTTAATACCATATCTACGAATATTAAGCTGAGAAGACGTGAGCTTGCCATGCTGAGGTCTGTGGGAATGTCGGATAAGAACTTTAATAAAATGATGCGTTTTGAATGTGCATTTTATGGTATGAGGGCGCTGCTTGTGGGGCTGCCGCTGTCGATTCTGATGTGTATCCTGATCTATATAGGGATGCAGGGAAAAGAAGACGGGCTTGCTTTCAGAATTCCATGGGCCAGCATGGGGATCAGCGTGCTCGGCGTGCTTACCGTCATCTTCATTACCATGATGTATGCCGTGAATAAGATCAAGAAGGAAAATATTATTGATGCATTGAGGGATGATATGACTTAATGAATCAGATTGTGCCAACTGTACGATAAGTAAAGAAAAGCTAAACTTAGAGATATGTGTGCTATTATAAAATGTAGTTATTAATAGGCTGAAAGTACACTAATAGCACACATTACAAAAAAATCTTGAATAAATTTCTAATATCTGTTACGATATAAATACAAAAGGAAACAACCGCCCACAAGTGGTTTGACCTGTAGAAGATGTAGAAAACACCACCCATAACCGGCCAAAGTTTCTGGGTGGTTTTTCTATGCGGTACTAATGACTAATCAAGTAAATGAATGTCAGTAGTGCAATTAAAAATAATCCGAACTGCATCAAGTCTGAGAAACTGAATTTGTTCTTCATGAGCACCACCCCCATTCTATGTAGAATGAGGTCAACGCCACCCTGCAACACGATTGTTCCTTGAAACCAATATAGCATAGTCTACCATAACATTCAATAAATAATAGTAAATTGTTTAACAATCTATTAGTAACATTATTGAATATTATGTTTTTGTGTACTATAATATAGCTGTCAGGGTATGACCTGGGGATTGAAATAATAATGTTACGAATAGAGAAGAGGTTGCAATCAATAAAAAATAGCAATTTCTTCTCTATTTTTTCTTTCTCCACTTCTTACAGATCATCCACCAGCGCGCTGCTCTTTGCATATGCGGTACTGCGTGCCTCGAAGAAGTCTGTCTTGATCATGTTGGCATTAGAATACTGGCTGACCCATTCCATGCTTTCCGGTTCCTTTTCGTGTCCCTCGTAGACCGGTGCAAGGCCGAGTCCCTTACAGCGCAGGTTGCCCAGATACTGGATATAATCTGTGATCATTTCCCGGCTCAGTCCCTGTATCTCATCGCCGATCACATAGTGCCCCCAGCGGATCTCCTGTTCGCATCCCTCATGGATCATCTCCCGATACTTTTCTTTTTTCTCAAAAGTAAAGAGTTCTGGTTCTTCCTTCTCCAATTCTGTCAGGATACTCCGAAACAGCCAGAGGTGTGTGTTCTCGTCTCGGTTGATATAACGGATCTCCTGTACAGAACCGGGCATGCGGCGGTTTCTGCCGAGGTTGTAGAAGAACATAAAACCACTGTAAAAATAGATCCCCTCCAGGATGTAATTGGCGATAAGAGTCTGCACCAGCATTTCCGGGGTCTTTTCCTTTTGGAATTCGTTGTACAGATCTCCGATAAATTCATTCCGCTCCAGTAAATGCGGATCATCCTTCCATTGGTACAATACCTGGTTTCTCTCCTGCGGTTCGCAGATCGTATCCAGCATATAGCTGTAACTCTGGCTGTGCACTGCTTCCTGGAAGGTCTGGATGGAAAGGCAGAGATTGATCTCATTTGCGGTAATGTACTCCCCGATGTTCGGGAGATTAGCTGTCTGGATGCTGTCCAGGAAAATCAGGAAGGACAGGATCTTGTCATAGGCCCTGCGTTCTTCTTTTGGCAGCAGTTTGTAGTCCTTGATATCTACATTCAGATTGATTTCCTCCGGTACCCAGAAGTTATTCATGGCCTGTCGGTACCAGCTGCTGACCCAGTTGTATTTCATATGGTTAAAATCATTCAGGTTTGTGGTGTTGCCTCCGATCATTCTTCTTAACGATGCTTCGGTATCACCGTTGGGATTAAATAAAGGCTTTTTTCTTAATTCTGTCATTATATTATCTCCTGATTCATTATTGTATTTACGAAGAGCAAACCTCACATTCCTCGACTTCCAGGCTTCTGGAGCGGATATAGTAGATCGTCTTCACGCCCTCCTCCCATGCCAGCAGGTACAGATTCAGCACCCCGCGGAAGGTATACTCATTGGTGATATATAGATTCATACTCTGGGCCTGATCGATATGGCGCTGGCGGATGCCGCAGGCGCGCACGGACCAGGTCTGGTCGATCAGATGCGCATTCTTATAGTACCAGAAATTCTCCATGGAAAGCTCCGGGGCAACCCGCGGTACCAGTCCGTTTTTCTTTTCCTCCAGATAATAGCGGTTCATGATCGGATCAAGCCCCGCGGTAGTCCCGGCGATCATACTCGTACTGCTTGTCGGTGCCACAGCCAGCAGATAACCGTTGCGAAGCCCCTGGGATGCGACCTTTGCGGCTAAATCTGCCCATCTTCCCTCTGTCAGGACCCTCTGACGGAAATAGTCTCCGGTCTGCCAGTCACTTCCTTCAAAATAATCATAGCTGCCTTTTTCTTTTGCAATATTACTGCTTGCCTCCACCGCGGCATAATGGATATCAGAAAATACCTTTGCTGCAAAATCCAGGTGCTCCTGGCTCTCCCAGCGGATACCGCGCTTCGCCAGCATATGATGGTAGCCGCTGACTCCAAGCCCGATGGGGCGGTATTTCAGGTTGTTGATCTTCGCATAAGGCACGGGGAAAAAGTTCAGGTCGATCACATTGTCCAGTGCGCGTACTGCACTCTCAGTAAGGTAAGAAAGCTCCTCGAAATCCTCAACTGGAATCTTTCCAAGGCTTAAGCTTGCCAGGTTGCAGACTACGAATTCACCCGGTTTTGTGACTGTGACCACAACCGTCTCGCCATCTACTGTCTGAACTGTCTGCTCCACCATTTCGATCTCACTCATATTCTGGGCGATCTCCGTACACAAATTGCTGCAATAGATCATTCCTTTATGTTTATTTGGATTTGCCAGGTTTACAGAATCCCGGTTAAATGCAAATGGGGTCCCTGTTTCCACGGCGCTGCGGATGATCAGACGAAGAATATCCTTGATGGGAATTACACGCTTTTGAATACGCTCATCCTTCACACAGTCGAGATATTTTTCTTTCCATTCCTCACCAAAAGAATCCTCCAGCGCATATCCTTTCACGGTTAAAATCTCATGTGGGCACATCAGATACCAGTCATCCTCGATATGATCCCGGGCCTGCTCCCAGAAATAATCGGGATAGCATACTGCAGGGAAGACATCGTGGGCCTTCATCCGCTCATCCCCGTTGTTGGTCCGAAGATTCAAAAACTCCGGCAGATCCCTGTGCCACACATCCAGATACACTGCGACGGCACCCTGGCGGACGCCCAGCTGGTCCACTGCAACTGCGGTATCATTTGCCAGACGGATCCAGCGGATGACACCGCCTGCGGCTCCTTCGAAGCCCCGGATCGCACTTCCGCTGGCTCTCACCTTTCCGAAATACATCCCCATGCCGCCGCCGAACTTGCTGACCTTGGCAAAATTGTCGATGCTGCGGTAGATCCCGTCCAGACTGTCCGGCACGGTATCAATAAAACAGGAGGAAAGCTGATGATAAGGCTTTCTTGCATTGGAGAGCGTGGGGGTGGCCATGGTAACCTTCAAGGTGCTCATCATGTCATAGAAACGCCCCACCCAGTTACTTCGGTCATTCGTTTCCTTCATAGCGAGATGCATCGCGATCCCCATGAACATTTCCTGGGGAGTCTCCAAAGGTTCTCCCGTTCTGCTGCAAATTACATAGCGGTCAAGAAGCAGGTCCAGCCCGGAATAGGGGAATAAGTTATTTCTGTCCGGGCAGATTAAGGATTCGAATTGATCGATCTCTTCCTTAGAATAATGATCTAATATATAGTCTCCATATAATCCAAGCTCAGTAAGCCAGCAGATCTTTTCATAAAAACTGTGGATACCTGCATGATCCATTGTGTCTTTCACGGAAAGCTCAAATTGGAGCATCCGAAACCGCGCGGCGATCATTTCCCATTTGGGGGCTTCCTGCGTGGTCAGCTCGATGGCTGCTTTTATGAGGAATTCTAACTTTTCGTTTCTGGAAAGTCCGGGGGTCAGAAAACTTCGGAAACGGGAGTTTAATTTGTCCATGCTGTATTCTTCCTGGGGGAAGTCATTTTGGATCTGTATGAGAACCTCCCGAAGTTCCGGGAAGTCTGGAAATAAAGCTGTCTGTTTGTCTGTCATCATCTAGATACACCTTTCTTATATCATCTTACCATAGGAAGCTCTACTGAATTGGCAGAGACCTGGGATATAACTTGAATATACTATGTATATACTAATTGTAGTACGATGGGAATATATTAGCACAATATGTAGATATATTCAATGCCAAATTTGATAATAGGAATTGGTATTATTATATGTATATTTTGGACTGGCCGGAGTTCATGTAACTTATACCCAGGAGAAATTTAAAACAAGACAGGACATATGCAGTCTTCGCATGGTCTTGGAAGATGTTGACTAAAATTTAAACAAAAAGAATAATCCTTTAACGCATGGATTCATTTCATGTTATACAATAGGCTTAATCACTGACAATACCTTCGGTGGTTAGGCCTGTTTTCTTTAGCAAAGATTAACAGAGGCTTTATTGGTATTAAAAAACAGGGAGCATGAGGCAGTTTATTTAAAATATAAAAGAGGTCAATATCATGAAGGAGTTAAGAGAAAAATTTATTACAACAGAAAGTGAATACAAAGAGGGCGCGGTGTCTGTCTTAAGACAAAAATTTTCTCTGGAAAAAGCAGGCAGCCATGTGGTCAGTGCCGTTTTTACCAGCACGGCCCAGGGAGTATATGAGGCAGAGTTAAACAGGTCTAAGGTGGGGGAGCAGATGTTTGCCCCCGGTTATACCTACTATCCGAGACGGCTTTTATATCAGGAACATGACGTTACTTCACTATTGAAGGCAGACATAAATGAGCTGAGAGTTTATCTCGGCCAGGGTTGGTACTGCGGACGTTTCTTATGCGAGAACAAGACACAGATATATGGAGAAAAGCCGGGAGCAGCCTGGATCTTAACGGTGACTTATGAAGACGGCAGCAGGCAGCAGATCTGTTCCGGTACGGATGTGGAAGAGCTGGAATCTCCGTACGAATATGCGGGTGAATATGACGGAGAAGTCTACCATGCCGCTCTGGAAAACAGTGAAAAAGTGATTGGACATGCCATTTCTTATATGGAAAAAGTGCCGGATAAATTGGAGAAGACACTGATGGAGGTCCGCGTTCAGGAAGAGATGCCCGTACAGGCAGTCAAGTCGCTCAAAGACGGCAGGGTCATCCTGGATTTTGGACAGAATTTTGCAGGTATTGTAGAAATAGATCCGCAGTACTTATCAGGGGAAACCCTGACGATCAGACATGGGGAGATCCTGAATCCTGACGGTAGTGTATATACGAATAATCTGCGTAAGGCAAAGGCGATGATTGTGTATCATTCAGATTCTAAAAGCAGGGCAGGCTCTGCAGACAATAATGTCTGTGAGGCCAATACGGTCTGTGAGGCCAGTATAGTTTCTGAAAGCGGAATGGCTTCGGGAAGAAAAAAATACCGCCCCCGCTTTACCTATATGGGATTCCGCTACATGGAGTTAAGCGGTGCTGCGTATGTACCGGGTCTGATCAGGGCCTATGCGGTCTACTCAGATATGAAACGGACAGGAGAGTTTTACTGTGCACACCCGATGGTACAGAAGCTGTATGAGAACCAGGTGTGGGGACAAAAGTCGAATTATGTCGAAGTCCCAACGGACTGCCCGCAGAGAGATGAGCGGATGGGATACACCGGGGATGGGCATGTCTTTGCACTGACTGGCGCATACAACTTTGATACCCGCGATTTCTGGAAGAATTTCCTGACAGATCTTCGTCTGGGGCAATTGGATAATACGGAAGGATATGTAGGTGCGACAGTTCCGGCGACAGGCCCGGCGGGAATCGGATTCATCAGTATGCTTGGCTGGGGAAATGCAGTAACGATCCTGCCAGAGATGATGTATTGGCAGTTCGGTGACGAGGAAGCACTGCCGGCTCAGTATGAGAGTATGAAGCTTTTCGTGGAAGCCGAAATTCGTAAGATGGGAAGAAAGAACCTGTGGATCGGCGCATCCCTGGGTGACTGGCTGGCTCCGGGAAGGGATATGGCATGGCAGGCAATGCATAATAATCCTGTTTCCAACTCTTTTATCGTGCATGATCTTGAGGTGATCGCAGAGACTGCAGAAAAACTGGGAAAAACTGAGGATGCTTTGAAATACCGGGAACAGCTTGAAAAGACAAGAGCGGTATATATCAAGAAGTTTGTAAAGAAAGACGGAACCGTAGCAAAAGACTATCAGTCAGCCTACATCATGGCTCTGAAGTTTGTGATCCCCAAGGGTGAGCTTCGTGACAAGGTCCTGCAGAAATATGTGGAGAATGTGAAAAAGAATAAAATGGAGACGGGATTCTTCGCCACAGAGCATTTTCTGCCGCTTTTAGTGGAAGCGGGGGCGACCCGGCTGGCATACGATATGCTGCTTTCGGAGAATTGTCCGGGATGGATGTACCAGATCAAAAATGGTGCAACAACGACCTGGGAGCGCTGGGATGCACTCAAACCGGACGGATCTGTGAATGAAGAAAAAGTCCGGACCTCCGGGGAAAATATGGTTTCCTTCAATCATTACGCATTTGGAAGTGTGGGAGAATTTTATTATCAGTATATTCTGGGGATCAAGCCTGCACTGCCCGGATTTGCAAAGGTACATTTTGAGCCTTATCCGGATGAACGCCTGGGAAGTGTCAGCGGTAGTTATCTTTCACGGCATGGAGAAATCCGTTCAGAGTGGAGATATGATCAGGGCGCGCTGCACATCGTGCTGGAGACACCTGTAGAAACAGAAGTTGTCCTCCCGGACGGGCGGAAGGACAACGTGGGACCAGGCAGGTATGAGTATACGGTTATATCTTGAGATTGTGTTTTCGGTATTCTCCCGGTGATTCGCCCGTAATCTTCTGGAACGTATCGGAAAAATAGCTCCGGGAACTAAAGGAAAGCTCATTGCTGATCTCCAGGATGCTCATATTGGTGCTGCATAAAAGCGTCTGGGCTTTCCTTATTTTTTCCCGTTTGATAAACTCGCTGATGCTGTATCCGGTTTCCTGCTTGAATTTACGGGAAAAATAGTATTCGGTATATCCGGCACGCTGTGAAAGGAACTCGATCGAAAGTTTTTCGTTTACATGGACAGAGATATAATCACAGCAGCTTTGTACGGTCCTGGAAATTGCAGAGTCCGCTCTGGCTTGGCGGACGCGCTGCATGTAGTCCTCCAGCATCGTGCGGCTTAAGATTGTCATCTCCGATATGCTTCCGGCATCCTCACACCGCTGGGTGTAATAGTCGCAGAGGGTGTAGGAAATGGAGGGGGAGAGCCCGCCCTCTATGGCAGCTCTGGAGCAAAGGGTAAGCAGCACGATCATGTTATTTTTGGAGTGGCGCAGGGAGTCCCCCGAATTAAATTTCACTCCACTGCTTAAGGTGCTGGATTTTTCCAGGGCGTCCTTATAATTGGGGTTGCCTTCCCGGAACATCTTCACCAGCATCTGTTCTGAAGCCCAGATCCCCGGGTGTTCATCGGAAATATTTTGAATATCCTTCGGCCCCTCTTCTTCACTGAGCATGGCTGGATACTGCAGATCCTGGGAGGAAATTTTCTCCTCCGTGATACAGTAATGGAGCATAATGGCGTACTGGAAAAGCAGGTTTGTTGGAAGGATAGGGATCTCATCGAGCTGTTTGAGCACGGCGATCTTTGCCTGCACAGACAGATTGTGCGCATCCAGTTTTTCCTTTAATTTCTGGTAAGAGTTTCCTCCCGAAAAGGTGGGGCCGATCATATGGATTTTCTGCAGGTCGTCCCCCTCCCATTCAAAATCAGCGATCCACAGGATATTCAGGAAGCTGTCCATGACAAAGGGGCGGTGTCCGTTTTGGGCATACTTAAGAAGCGGTTCAGACTGGTTGATCATGAAAAAACTATTCCCATCGATCATATCCGTGGGGCAGTTGGTGCTGATCAGCGTAAGGTCTGGGGTATAACTCCAAAGATACAGCTTGTGGCTGCAGCTGATCAGCTCCTGGAATAATTTCAGATTATTATGGACATTCATCATTCATCACCTTCATAAAGATATTCTGAGAGGAGTGCATCATCCTCCTCCAGTTCACAACGTACCACTCCGGTATTCCAGTAATGCGGCTGTCTGGCGATCGAGCAGAAGACGTACTGGCTCAGCGCGGAGGAAAGATTCAGAACATCACCCTCTATCGTTTCGTAGTAAACTTCTCCGTGACATTTTTTTATCTGCATTAAGAATTTTGTGATCTCAATATCTGTTCTTAGCCGTTTCACGTTATATTCCCTCCTCTTGGAATTCATTTATGTTTATATTATAGTATAAAAAGAAGATTGAATGTCCATAATTTAGCTTTTTTATGTGAAAAATAGTTTTGAATATAATTGAAAGCTAATTTTAAGATAAAAAAGCCAATTTGATAACACAATGTTGAAATGAAGCAAGTATAATCAAAGTTAGAAATTCATAGAGAAAGGAATCGTCCGCAGACGGTTTATCGATCAGAAGAAAATGGAAGTAAGAGGAGTGGAGGAAGAGTCATGGGAAGGAAAAAGAAAATGACACAGAGTGAGATTGACGGCGTACAGTACCGCCGCGTGAAGACCTGGCGGATCGCGCTTGCGCAGATGAATGCCGGGGCCAGTATGTGCTTCTATGTCCTGATGGGGATGGCGAGCTACGTTGCAAATGCAGGTTACGGTATTGCCGTGGCAGTGGCCGGGATCATTTTAACAGCAACGCGGGTTTTTGACGGGATCACAGATCCCATCATTGCACTGGTGATCGATAAGGTAAATACAAAGTTCGGAAAGCTGAGGATTTTCCTGCTGACCGGATGGCTGATCGAAAGCCTGGCAGTCATGATGATGTTTAACTGGGGAAGCGGGAAGGATCATGGGATCGTGTTTTTTATCCTGACGTATATGGTCTACGTCATTGGATATACGATCAATAGTGTCACCGGAAATATCATTGCACCGGTCATGGTCAATGACCCGAGGCAGCGTCCGATGTTTGGCGTATGGGGAACTGTATATAACTATCTGGTTCCGATGATGATGTCTCTGGTGGTTACCATGGTGATCCTTCCCAAGTTCGGCAATCAGTACAGCGTGCCGATGTTGCGTGTAAATAGTATTTTCTGTGTGGGAGTATCTTTTGTACTGGTGCTTCTGTGCTGTGTGGGAGTGTCCGGCGCAGATAAGCCGGAAAATTTCCGGGGAATCTCTGTAAAAGGGAAAGAAGAGCGTGTAACCGTGCGTGATATGGCAAGACTTTTAAAAGGAAACCGTGCCATGCAGATGTATATCGTCTCAGCGGCTTCCGATAAGCTGGCTCAGCAGACAGGAAGCCAGGCAGTTGTAAGCACGATGCTGTTTGGTATTCTGATCGGCAATATACAGCTGGGAACCTTGATCAGTGTCATTGCGATGCTTCCATCTATTATTTTCGCGATCCTGGGAGCAAAATATGCCGGAAAACACGGAAACAAAGAGTCTATGGTGACATGGACGTGGGTGGCCCTGGTTGTGGCTGTCATCAGTGTTTTATTCTGCAGCTTTGTAGATCTGAAACAGGTGACCGTGGCAGCTGTGCCGACCATTTTGTTTTTCCTCTTAACATTTGCACTAAATGGGTCTAAAATGTGTATTACTACTGCAACAGGAGCCATGTGTGCGGATATCATTGACTATGAATTGGACCGCTCAGGAAAGTTTCTTCCGGCAGCCGTGACTGCCACATACAGCTTTATTGATAAATGTATTTCTTCACTTGGTTCTACGATCGCAGCAGGCTGTGTTGCACTGATCGGTTTCCGGACCGTGATGCCGCAGCCTACGGATCAGGCGACCACACCGATCCTTGTGATGACGATGTTCTTATATTATGGACTGCCGATCATCGGATGGATCTGCACACTGGCGGCAATGAAGTTCAGCCCACTTTCCAAAGAAAAGATGGTGGAAGTGCAGAAGAACATTCAGGAGAAGAAAACTGCGGCGAAGGAAGAATTTATGCAGAAGTATGAGCAGGCATAAGCTTAAGAATATCCTGCAGTAAAAAGGTTTTATACTAAAAATATCGTGATGCCGGGGCAAGGTATTTTGACCCTGCTATCATATCATTCGGAAAGGAAAAATGATGAGAAGAAGTATTTTATTAAATGCCGGCTGGAAGTTTGTGAAGACTGCACCGGATGCAGAGGCAGCGGTCAATGCGTGCGGGGAGGAGATCTGTCTTCCCCATACATGGAATGCTGTGGACGGACAGGACGGCGGAAATGATTATTACCGGGGGACCTGCTGGTACACCCGGAAACTGGAAGTACCGGAATTAAAAGAGGGACAGGAGGCCTGGCTGGAATTTACCGGAGCGGCAATGACTGCACATGTCTGGCTGAACGGAGAATTACTTATGAAGCATGAAGGGGGATATTCTACATTTCGTGTCGATCTCACAGATCATCTTCAGGCAGAAAATATACTGGCCGTGTCTGTGGTCAATTCCGATAATGACAGAGTATATCCGCAGAAAGCAGATTTTACGTTCTACGGCGGATTATACAGGGAGGTCAATCTTCTGATCGTGCCCAAGGCTCATTTTGCTCTGGGATATGCAGGCGGACCGGGGATCAAGGTGACTCCTGAGGTGGATCTTACGTCAGGATGTGCCGAGGTTACTGTGGAGGCATGGACAGAAGGGCCTGCAGAGTCCGCAGTGTTTATGATTGACGGACAGTCTGTGGAGACCTCTGTTGAAGACGGATATGTCAGGGCTGTGCTCACGTTAGAGCAGGTACATCTCTGGGATGGGATCAGAGACCCGTATCTCTACACCGTACAGGCGAAGTTAGACAGTGGGGATGAGATCTCGGCGAGGTTTGGATGCCGTTCGATCCGGTTTGACCCCCAGGAGGGATTTTTCCTGAATGGACGCAGCTATCCTCTGCGCGGCGTATCCCGTCATCAGGACCGGGCGGGCGCGGGAAATGCCCTGACACCGGACATGCACCGGGAGGATATGGAGATCATAAAGGAGATCGGAGCGAATACGATCCGTCTTGCCCATTATCAGCACAGTCAGTATTTCTATGATCTGTGCGATGAGGCGGGGATGATCGTGTGGGCTGAGATTCCATATATCACACTGCATATGGATAACGGGGTGGAAAATACATTGAGTCAGATGAGGGAGCTGGTCATCCAGAATTACAACCATCCGTCGATCGTCTGCTGGGGCCTGTCAAACGAGATCACTGCCAGCGGCGGAGTCACGGAGGCGCTGCTTGAGAATCACCGTCAGCTGAATGATCTGTGCCACTCTTTGGATCAAACGAGACCGACCACGATGGCCCATGTATTTATGCTGGAAACTGACAGTTTGCTGCTGGAAATACCGGATATCGGCAGCTACAATCTGTATTTCGGGTGGTATTTGGGAGAGCTTTCCCAGAATGACAGTTTCTTTGACGAATACCACCAGACATATCCCAACCGCTGCATCGGTTTTTCAGAGTACGGTGCGGATGCCAATCCGTCGTTCCAGTCCGCTCAGCCGGAAAAGGGGGACTACACGGAAAGTTATCAGTGCGTATACCATGAGCATATTCTGGATATGATCGGGCAGCGGCCGTATCTGTGGGCGACCCATGTATGGAACCTGTTTGATTTTGCGGCAGACGGACGGGATGAGGGCGGTAAGCACGGAGTGAATCAGAAGGGGCTTGTGACGATGGACCGTCAGTTGAGGAAGGATGCCTTCTATCTGTATAAAGCACATTGGAGCAGTGAGCCCTTCGTCCATATCTGCGGCAGACGTTATGCGGACAGGGCAGAGGATACAACAGAGGTAAAGGTATATTCGAATCAGCCGGAAGTAACGTTGTATGCAGATGGGAAATTAGTGGAGACGCAGACTGGGAAACATATCTTCAGGTTCCAGCTACCGATCTCCGGGGAGCATTGTGTGGAAGCAAAGACTGGCACAGTTTCAGACAGGATCACGATAAAGAAGGTGGACGAACCGAATCCGGAGTACCGTTTTATCCAGGACGGCGGAATCGTGAACTGGTTTGATAAGGAAGACTTTAAAGAAGGGTATTTCTCCATTAAGGATACGCTTGCAGTTCTAAACAGCAATCCTAAGACGGGGGCGATCGTCGGCCAGATGATAGCGGGAGCTGCGGCAAGCCGTGGAGATGTGGCAGAGAGCGTGAAGGATAATCCGAATCTGCTTAAGATGATGGCCGGTATGACTCTGGAAAGTATGCTGAAACAGGCGCAGGATGCAGTGACCCCGGAACAGATTAAGGGACTCAACCATGCACTGCAGCAGATTAAAAAACCCGAGTAGATATAAAAGATCTGAACAGTATTAACAGGCAGCAGATAGGAGAGGATAACGATGCCGATCAGAGCAGTACAGCAGTTTCAGCTCCGTACCGTAATGGGGACGGAGAAAAAGGCGGAAGAAACGATGAGATTGATGAAGGCCGCCGGATATAATGGAATTGAACTCAATGGGTTTATGATCAAAAAGATGCCGATGATCGTCCGCGTTCTCACACGGATGGCAGGCATGCCCATGGGAAAGAGTGGAAATCTGGACTGGAAGAAGCTGATCGCTGCTTCCGGTCTGGAAGTCATAAGTATTCACGAGGATTTAGGCAGCATTCTCAGAGCACCCGAGGGAATCATAGAAGAAACGAAAACATTTCATACGAAATATATCGTGATCACGGGAATGCACCAGTTCGATTATTCGGATAAAACCGCGGTATTAGAATTGGCCGAAAACCTGAACAAAGCAGGAAAACTTCTAAAAAAGGGCGGAGTTTCCCTGCTGTACCATAATCACAATTGTGAATTTCGGAAGGTAGAACCGGGGAAGACAGCGTATGACCTGATTTTAGAAAAAACGGACCCGGAATATGTGAACTTTGAATTCGATTCCTACTGGCCCACAGAAGCGGGGGTGGATGCCCTGGCACTGATGGAACGGCTGGGGGAAAGGATGAAGCTGTACCATATCAATGACCGGGGATCGAGAGTGAAGGGAAAGACAGGGTCGATCCTAAAGTCAGACAGCATGGAGCTGGGTTACGGTAACATGAACTTAAAAGCCATGGTGGAGACTGCGAAAAAGTATGGTGTGGAGGCAGTCATACTGGAAAGCCATAAGAACTGGATTGAGAAGTCTCCGGTGAAGTCCTTTCAGGTGAGCGCGGAGTTTATGAATAAGTATGTGTAAAGACGCTGTCTATCGTATATGAAGACGTGTGAACTGTAATGTAAAAACAAAGGTGAAAATAATGCCGACGAAAATATATACATTTCGTTGGAAAGGTATGGTATACTTTTTTCATATAAATGGCTGACCGGAAGGAAGTGATAATATGGCATTTAAGCCTCTGCCTATAGGCGTTGATAACTTTCAGGAGATGATAGAAAAAGGCTATTATTATGTGGATAAGACTTTGTTTATAAAAGAACTGCTGGATATGAAGGGAAAGGTAAATCTGTTCACCCGGCCTCGAAGGTTCGGAAAGACCCTCAATGTGAGTATGCTCCAATGTTTTTTTGAAAGAGACTACTGCGATGCGGAGCATATTTTCCACGGATTGAAGATTATGGAGCAAGACGAGGCTTATACGAGGCATATATCACAATATCCGGTGATTAATCTTTCACTTAAGTCTATGAAACAGGCCACCTTTGAATTATCCTATATACAGATGAAGAAAATGATTGCAGAAGAGTTTAGACGGCATGATGTGATCCTTAAGTCAGATAAACTGACGGAATCAGAAAAAAGGCGTTTCCTGGATATACGTGATGTACAGGGATCGGAAGCAGATTATCTGGATGCACTGATGTTCCTCTCGGCATGTCTGTTTAAATATTATGGGCAGAAGTCTGTGATTCTGATCGATGAATATGATGTGCCTTTGGAAAGCTCTTATTTTGGCGGCTTTTATGACAAAATGGTTCCGGTGATCCGCTCTTTGTTTGAGTCTGCATTAAAGACCAATGAAAATCTGGAGTTTGCAGTGATCACAGGCTGCCTGAGGATTTCCAAGGAAAGTATCTTTACCGGATTGAACAACCTTAAGATTATTTCTATAACGAATACAGCGTATGCGGAGCATTTCGGTTTTACGGAAAAAGAGGTACTGGACATGCTGAAATTCTATGACAGGACCTGCTGCACCGATATCGTAAAAAGGTGGTACGACGGCTATCTGTTTGGAGAAACGGAAGTGTACAATCCATGGAGTGTGGTCAATTATGTGGAACAGGCATGGGTGGATATAAAGACATTCCCACAGCCGTTCTGGTCAAATACCAGTTCGAACAGTATCGTACGGACACTAGTAGAGAGAGCTGATATCCAGGTGAAGCAGGAGCTGGAGTCATTAATAGAGGGTGAAAGTATCGAGAAGCCGATATATGAAGATATCACATATGAGGATATCGGTGCAGATAAGATGCAGGAGAACCTGTGGAACTTCTTGTTTTTTACGGGATATTTGAAGAAAACGAAGGAACGGCTGGAAGGAAATGTGCGTTATATTTCTATGGCGATTCCGAATGAGGAGGTAAAGTACATTTATAAAAATACGGTACTTGCCTGGTTTGACAGGAACATCCGACAGAAGGATCTAACACCATTCTATAGAAGTATGATCCGGGGGGATGCGGCCGGAGTCGAGAAAACGATTACTGAGATATTAAGGGAAAGTATCAGTTTCTATGACAGCAAAGAGAACTTTTATCATGGTTTTATACTTGGGCTTTTAAAGGGAATGGAAGACTACTATGTATATTCCAACAGGGAAGCCGGAGACGGCAGATATGATATCTGTCTAAAAAGTCTGGATGTGTCAAAGCCTGCCATGATCCTGGAACTGAAAGCAGCATCCAGTTATGGTGAGATGGAGGGAAAAAGTCTTGAGGCCGTCAGCCAGATTGAAATGAAACATTATGAGCAGGAATTGGTCCGTGACGGATACCAGAGGGTATTTTGTTATGGAATTGCATTTTATAAAAAGAACTGCAGGGCCGCTTTGGCGGAAAAGAGCAGCTTTAGCAGCCTATAAGTTATAAGGGAAAGTAGTATGGGAAAATAGTTTGTAAAATATGTCCCATACTACTTCCTTTTTTGTATAATATTTTGTATAATATAACCACTAATGAAAAATAGGCAATGGGGGTGAGGGTGTGAAAAAGACAGGAGCGGTTCTTGTAGCGGCCGGACTGTCATCCCGGATGGACGGATTCAAGCCGATGCTCCCCTTTGGAGACTCGACAATTGCACTCCATATGGTATCCATGCTTCAGAAGCTTGAAGTGGATCCTATTGTAGTAGTTACAGGATATCGTGCCGAGGAACTGGAGGAGCATCTTTCTCATACGGGCGTACTATTTGTAAAAAACGAACGGTATGAAAAAACGCAAATGTTTGATTCCATTGTTCTTGGGATCCGTGCGATATCAGGAGAATGCGAACGAATCTTAATTATGCCTGCGGACATACCGGCGGTCAAAGCCGAGACCATGAGGCAGGTACTTATGATCGATGCAAAGGTCGTCAGGACAGTTTATCATGAAAGATCAGGTCATCCGATCATTCTGTCCAGTGATACAGCTGATCAGCTTTGTGCTTATCAGGGAGATCAAGGCTTGCGGGGAGCGGTCAGAGAGTCCGGGATCCCGATCACGAATGTGGAGGTGGAGGACGAGGGCGTCTGCCGGGATGTTGATACAAAAGAGGAATACGAGGAATTGATCGAGTGGAATTACCAGCGAGGGGAAGGATATCCGATACGGCCCAAGGTTCAGGTCAAGCTGATCGCAGACAAGGCGTTTTTCGGGCCGGGTGTTTACCAGCTTCTGGGACTGATCGGGCAGACCGGGTCTTTGCAGGAGGCCTGTCTCCAGATGAACCTTTCTTACAGTAAAGGGAGCAGGATGGTAAAAGAGGCGGAACGTAAGCTGGGCTTTCCGCTTGCGCAGCGCTGGGCCGGAGGGGCCGGGGGCGGAGGCTCCCAGCTGACCGAAGAAGGGAAAATGCTGCTTGAGAATTACAGACAGATGCTGGAAGAGGTACAAAAGAGCACCGAAAAGATTTATCAAAAATATTTTGGAAAAGGATTCAGAGCCTAACCTCCCGCCGATAAGCAGTGATGTCTGCTATGAGGCTATGAGGAGGCAGTGAGGCGGATTTTGGAATATTCGCTTTGACGTTAGAAGGAAGGACAAAAAAACACAATGAAATTAGTTAGGACAGAAGATGCGGCAGGACAGATTTTATGCCATGATATCACCCAGATCATCCGAGGTGTGACCAAGGATGCGGTATTTCGGAAAGGCCATGTGGTGACAGAAGAGGATATCCCTGTGCTGCTGTCTGTAGGAAAAGAGCACTTATACATATGGGAAAAGCAGGAAGGCATGCTGCATGAGAACGAGGCTGCCGAGGTTCTGAGGGAGATCTGCCAGGGCGCAAACATGCATCCGACACAGGCAAAGGAAGGAAAGATCGAACTGATCGCGGACTGTGACGGATTATTAAAGGTAGATTCTAAGCGGATGAAAAAGGTGAACAGCTTAGGAGAGATGATGATCGCAAGCAGACATGGGAATTTCCCTGTGAAAAAGGGAGATAAGATCGCGGGGACACGAGTGATCCCTCTTATAATTGAAAAGGAAAAGATGGACAGGGCGAAGGAGACATCAGGGGAGACTCCCATATTCGAAGTTCTTCCATTCAGCCACAAGAAGGTGGGGATCGTGACAACAGGAAGTGAGGTGTACCACCATCGGATCGAGGATACATTTACCCCGGTGATCATGGAAAAACTGGCCGAATATGATACTGAGATCCTGGGGCATGAGATCTGCAATGATGACCATGAGATGATCACAGGGGCCATCATGAAATTATTGGAGATGGGATGTGACATGGTGGTGTGTACAGGCGGGATGAGTGTGGACCCGGATGACCGCACACCGCTGGCGATCAAGAACACGGGAGCGGAGATCATCACCTACGGGGCACCGGTACTGCCGGGAGCGATGTTCCTTTTGTCATATTACGACGGGAAGATCCCGGTCATGGGACTGCCGGGCTGCGTGATGTATGCGAAACGGACGATTTTTGATCTGGTCCTGCCGCGGCTGATGTGCGACGAGAAGTTAAAAGCAGAGGACTTAAGCTGTCTGGGGGAAGGCGGATTATGTCTGTCCTGCCCGGTATGTACATTCCCGAACTGTGGATTTGGAAAAGCGGAGGCATAGAATATGAAGGATCTTTATGGGAGAACGATTGATTATATGAGGATCTCGATCACGGACCGCTGTAACCTGCGCTGCCGGTACTGTATGCCTGACGGGATCGAGTGGATCCCCATGGATGAGATATTGACATATGAGCAGATCGAGACCGTCTGTCGTGTGGCCGTGTCGCTTGGGATCAATAAGTTTAAGATCACCGGTGGCGAGCCGCTTGTGAGGAAAGGCTGCCCGGAGCTTATCGGCAGCATAAAACAGATACCGGGGGTGGAGCAGGTTACGATCACAACGAACGGAATCCTGCTGAAGGAACAGCTGGACAGATTGATCCTTGCAGGAGTGGATGGGGTCAATGTAAGCCTGGATACTCTGGATGCGGAGAAATTCAAACAGATCACAGGCTTTGATCTGTTAGACCGTGTAGAAGCTTCGATCCAAAGCGCAGTTGCCAAGGGTCTTCGTGTGAAGATCAATACCGTTCTCCAAAGTGGTGTGAATGAGGACGAGTGGAAGGGGCTTATGGATCTGGCGAAAGACCAGCGCCTGGATGTGCGTTTTATCGAGATGATGCCGATCGGATACGGCAAAAAGAGCAGAATGATCTCCAACAGTGATCTGCTTAAGCAGATGAAGGAGCGTTATCCACAGATGGAGCCGGATATGGCAAGGCATGGGAATGGCCCGGCAGTATATTATCAGATACCGGGATTCCAGGGCGGGATCGGATTCATCAGTGCGATCCACGGCAAATTCTGCGGAAGCTGTAACCGGATCAGGATGACTTCCACCGGAGAATTAAAGGCATGTCTGTGTTACCAGGAGTCAGTCTCCCTGCGGGATGCGGTGAGACAGGGAGATCTGGAGGAAGTCAAAAGACTTATAGAACTGACGATCAGTAAGAAGCCGGAAATGCACTGCTTTGAGAAGGTGGATTCTATCACAGAAAGCAGGCAGATGGTAAAAATAGGAGGATAGGGACATGGGAAAAGTGTTAGGAATCTGTATCAGTGAGAAGCGTGGTACACAGAAACATGAGGTTCAGGAAGCAAATATTGTAGAGGGATGGGGGATCGAAGGTGATGCACACGGTGGGAACTGGCACCGCCAGATCAGCCTCTTATCGTTCGAGAAAATAGAAGCGTTCCGTCAAAAGGGTGCTGACGTTGATTTTGGGGCATTCGGGGAAAACCTGATCGTAGAAGGGTATGACCTGCGCACACTTCCTCTTGGCAGCAGGTTCAGGATCGGAGACGCGCTGCTGGAGCTGACACAGATCGGGAAGGAGTGCCACAGCCACTGCGAGATCTTCAAAAAAATGGGTGAGTGCATCATGCCGCGGGAAGGCGTGTTCACAAAGGTGCTTCATGGCGGGCATATCAAACCCGGAGATGAAGTGGAACTCATTTCGCCGGAAGAGGCATAATCAGCTCATAGTCCGGGCAGGATGAAGTATTGCCGGAGAATTACAGATCTGTTCATCTGTTTTTCTCTCTGACCGTAATGTTTTTAAAAATATAACGCTCAAAATCGGAGAGGGCAGCAAAGCGGCTGCCGAAATTCCGCTTGAATAAATTAAGAAGGAATCTATGGAAGAAAAACTGTCATAGAAAAGGAGAAAAGCATGAAAAAGAGAGTCTTGGCAGCAATGATGGCGGCGGTGATGGTATTCAGTCTGGCGGGATGCAGTTCATCTGACAAAAAGACAGCTGACAGCAAAAAGGCAGACAATGGCAGGAAGACTGAGGGTACCAAAGACAGCACAAAGGATACGTCAAAAGAGAACACATCGGATCAGAAGGATGCCGCGGGAGAGCAGTTTGGAGAGACGGAGATCCAGGTATTCATCGCGGCCAGCCTGAATACGGTGATGACCGAGCTTGCGGATAAATATCACGCAAAACAGCCCAATGTGAAGATCACCTACAATGCGGACAGCTCTGGCACGCTCCTGACACAGATCGAAGAGGGATATGAGTGCGACCTTTTCTTCTCTGCGGCGCAGAAACAGATGGATACCCTGGAAAAAGACGGACTTGTAAAGGAAGGGACAAGGGCCAATGTGCTGAATAACCAGGTCGTTGTCGTAACCTTAAAGGACAGCGGCACGAAAGTAAAAGGGCTTGAAAATCTAAAGGATGCTAAGAGTATCGCCCTGGCCGGCGGCAGTGTTCCGGTCGGAAAGTATACGAGGCAGGCACTGATAAATCTGGGGATCCTGGAAAAAACAGACGAGCCGGATGCCATCACCACACGGCAGATATCAGAAGCGCTGGGAGGTGTACAGATCAGCGAGCAGGATAATGTAAGCAAGGTGCTGACAGCAGTAACAGAAGGCTCCTGTGAGGTCGGGACCACATATTATTCCGACACATATGGCTATGAAGACGACCTGGACATTCTGGAAACGGTAGGTTATGATCTGACCGGAAATGTGATCTATCCGATCTGCCAGGTGGTCAATGAGGAAGCAGATGAGCTGCAGGCAAAGGCAGCGGCGGATTTCTATGAATTTATTTTATCGGATGAGGCAAAGGATGTTTTCGCTTCCTATTATTTCGATACTGATGTGGAGAGATAAGATCTAAGGGAAATATAATCTGAGGAAAAGGGCATCTAAGATAAATATAATTTGAGCCAAGTATAATCGAAGGAAATGATAACATAAGACAGAGATCACTCAGGGAGGAAAGAAAAATGGAGGAAATACTGCAGATTTTAAAGGAGCTGGACTGGAGTCCCTTATATATTTCATTAAAAACAGGAGTTGTGGCTACCATTTTCTCTTTCTTCCTGGGAATTTTTGCGGCAAGAAAGGTTTTGAAGGCAGGCCCCAGGGTAAAAGCAGTCGTGGACGGGATTCTGACCCTGCCAATGGTACTGCCTCCGACGGTGGCGGGATTTTTTCTCCTGCTTTTATTCAGCAGAAGAAGGCCGCTTGGGATGTTTCTGTTCGATACCTTTGACATCAAGATCGTTCAGACCTGGACAGGATGTGTCATTGCGGCGACCGTCATAGCATTTCCTCTGATGTACCGTAATGCAAGGGCGGCGTTTGAGCAGATGGATGTGAACCTGATCTATGCGGCGCGGACACTTGGGATGAGCGAGAGCAGGATCTTCTGGAAGGTGGCGGTCCCTTCGGCAGGGCCGGGGATCATGTCGGGAACGATCCTCACTTTTGCAAGGGCCATGGGTGAATACGGTGCAACCTCCATGCTTGCGGGAAATATCCCGGGCAGGACGGGAACCATTTCCCAGAGGATCGCCATGGTGATCCAGGATGGAAATTACCTGACCGCAGGGGTATGGGTCGTGATCGTCATACTGATCGCATTTGGCATTATTTTTCTGATGAACCTGTTAAGCGGCAGGAACATGAAGCATGTAAAACGGTGGTAGGAGAAAGTAAGGAATGGCTGTTGATATTAGAGTACAGAAAAGACTGGGGAATTTTACCCTGGATGTATGCCTGAAAAGTGAGAGCAGGCGGATCGGGATACTGGGAGCGTCCGGCTGCGGCAAGAGTATGACCTTAAAAAGCATCGCGGGGATCGAGACGCCGGATCAGGGCAGGATCATGATTGACGGAAAGGTATTATATGATTCTTCCGGAAAAGTAAACCTAAAACCACAGGTCCGCAACGTAGGATATTTGTTTCAGAATTATGCATTGTTTCCGACCATGACAGTAAAGGAGAACATTGCTGCCGGACTGAAAGGAACGAAAGCGCAGAAGGGCCGGCGGGTGGAGGAAATGCTGAAAAAGTTTCAACTGGAAGGGTTTGGTGAACGTCTGCCCGGGGATCTGTCAGGAGGCCAGCAGCAGAGAGTGGCCCTCGCCAGGATCATGGCGTATGAGCCGGATGTCATTCTTCTGGATGAACCCTTTTCGGCTCTGGATGTGTTCCTGAAAGACAGGCTGCAGCAGGAAATGATCGAGATGCTTGCGGATTATGCAGGGACGGTCATTCTTGTTTCCCACAGCAGGGATGAGATCTACCGTTTTAGTGATGAGCTGCTGATCATGGATGCGGGAAATGCAGTCTGCTTCGGGAAGACCAAGGAGATCTTTCAGGATCCCCGGTGGAAGGCTGCGGCAAGACTTACGGGATGCAAGAATATCACGGAAGTAAGGCGGTCAGGAGAACATATGATAGAGGTGCCTGACTGGGGGATTTCAATTGAGATGAACCGGAAGGTTGCAGAGGAGATCCGGTATATCGGTGTCCGTGCCCATGAGTTCGTGCCTGTCTGGGGGGAGAAGGAGGAAAATTGTATCCCCGTGAAGGTGAGAAGTGCGGCAGAGCTGCAGTTTGAGAGGAAATATTTTCTAAAGGGTGCCAGGGAGAATGCGGAAGAAATCTGCTGGTTCGTACAGCGCGGTCAGTGGGAGATACTGGATCAGAAAGGCATGCCGGATTATTTAAAGATCCCGGAGGAGAAGGTACTGCTGCTCAAATGACCCTAAAGTTATGGAGATAGAATAATTTCAAGTTATGTGGTAAAATCAAATGCAAAGATGATAGAACGCTTTAGGAGGAACCACAGGAATGAAGCTGTTGATCGCAGATGATGAGAAGCTGACCAGGGTCGGCCTGTACGAAAGTATCCCCTGGAAAGAACTGCATATTGATGAGGTATATCTGGCAGATGACGGACTGCATGGCCTGGAGCTTGTGAAGCGGCATCAGCCGGAGATCATCCTCTCAGATGTCCGCATGCCCCGTATGGATGGGATCACCATGGCTGAGAAAATACAGGAGCTGTATCCTGACACCTGTATTATTTTTATGAGCGGATATTCTGACAAGGAGTACCTAAAGGCGGCGATCAAGCTGAAAGCGATCAGTTATGTGGAAAAGCCGATCAATCATTTAGAAGTGAAAGAGGCTGTGGAGGAGGCTGTAAAAAATATCGAACAGATCCGGCGCAGCAGGCATTCGGAGCTTCTGCAGTATCAGGAAAAAAGCAGCAGACTGGCAGTCTATATTACGCAGGACGGAAAGTCTCAGGAAGAGGCGGCGCAGATGCTGGCGGAGCTTAAGCTCCCCGTCAGTGAGAATACATATTTTACGACCTGTATCGTAGAATTTATGACGCCGATCTCAGACATGCCGGGGCAGAAGCTGAAAAATGCCCTGGAAGAATTTTCCCGGGCCGCAGAGCTCCACAGACATAAGATTTTGTATGCCTATAAAAACGATTTCTATCTCCTGGTACATTTTTACAGCGGTCATGCGGACTATGAGCAGGGCTTTGACAGGTGTATCGAGATCCTGAGTCAGACAGCAGGAGCCTTCGGTGATTACTTTATTGCTGTCGGGAAGAGAGTTTGTGGGATCAGGAAGGTATTTCTTTCCTACAACAGTGCTGCGGCAGCTCTGCAAAGAGGATTTTTCAATGAGAAAAATACTGTTCTCAGGGAGGGAAAGCCGGAAAAGTTTCAGGCGATCCTGACGGATATGTCTCCAAAGCTGCGTGAGGTGATCTCCTCCAAGGATCGGGAGCAGGCCCTTAAAGTGGCGGACTGTGTCTGGCAAAGTCTTTATGACTGCCGCACCATGCTGCCAGGCCAGGTAAAGGATATTTATTATAAGTATTTTATGCAGCTGGAGAATGCCCTGGACAGAAATCAGATCCTGCCGGAGAATAATGTGCCGGATGTGAATGACACGATCTGGGGCAGAATCTCGAAATGTAAGACGCTTAAGGAGCTTCATGAGATTTTCTGCCGGCAGATCGAGGAATTATTCGATGCGCTGGAAGAGGGGGAACACGAGAATCCCGTGATCTTCCGGATCAAAGATTTTATCCGGAAAAATATTTCCAATGAGGCGCTGTCCGTCAAGGATATCAGTGAATACGCCCACCTTTCCCCAAGCTACGCCTGTACACTGTTCAAAAACGAAACAGGCAAGACGCTGAATCAGTATATTACAGAGTTTAGAATGGAGCTGGCGAAGCAGCTGCTAGAGGACTTACGGTATTCCATCAACGAGATCTCATCCAGGGTGGGGTATAGCGACGGAAATTATTTCAGCAAGACTTTTAAAAAGGCAATGGGGCTGACCCCTTCTGAGTACAGGGAGAAAATGTTAAGATGAGCGGTCCATTCCAAAGAATCATAAAATATTATACGGATGACATGGGGCTGAGGAAAAAGCTGACGATCTCACATTTGGTGGTCGTGATCATTCCTCTGCTTTTGGTGTCCATTTTTTTATATTCCAGCTTTTATGATATGGTCATTAAAAATATGATCGCGTCGGAGCAGACTCTTTCTGTGCAGACCAGCGATACCTTAAAGGCAACGCTCAGCCAGGCCGTCTATGCAGCAAATTCCATTCTGGACAGCCAGGTCACCCGGGAACTGTTCCAGGAAGAGAGGGATTTATCTGCCGTGGAGGAGGTGGATGAACAGAAGATCGCGAATTATTACCAGACCATACTAGCGATGACCGACCAGGAGCTTATTACGGACATTCGGATTTATTATGATGCGCCTTATCACAGGCTCTCCGATTTTAATACGGCAGAGGCGCCTGTTTTCCAGCCCTTGGAGAGAATGACAAGCTCTTATTGGTATGGAATATTAAGCACCACAGAGGAAGAGTCGCTTTTTTGTCCGTCTCTCTACCTGTCACCCACAGAGATCAGGGAAAATGGGGAGCTGGCTTATATGACCCGCGTTCCATACGGAAAAGGGGAGAAAGATGCGGCTTTTATTGCGGTATACTTTTCTAAGGAAAAAATTCAGAACATTTTAAGCCAGAATATCACAGTGAATGACAGTGCCGCGTACCTGCTCAATGAAAAATCCACTCTGATCGCGGCATCCGACGCTGCATTGACAGGAGAATATTTTACAGAGCTGGACAGGATCAAGGAACTGACCCAGACAGAAAATAATTTTGTGACGGCACCTTTTCTGGAGCAGAAGATTTATCTGGGGTATCATGTGATCGATAACAGCGACTGGTATATGATATCAGTGATCCCGTCCAGTACTGTCATGCAAAAAGGAAAGGTACTGATCTTTCAGTTTCTGGGACTGTACCTGTTAGTTGTGATCCTCGCGTTTATCGTGGCATACCGTCTTTCAGGCTCTTTTGTAAAGCGGATCTCTACAGTCGTGAAACAGATGCAGAAGGTCAGGCTCAACAGACCGGAACGGATCCAGAGTGTCAGAGAGACGAAGGATGAGATCGGGAACCTGGTGCATACCTATAACTACATGACAGATGAGATCAATTCTTTGCTGGAGTTAAAGGAAAAAACAGCAAAAGAACTGCGGCTTACAGAATTTTCTGCGCTGCAGGCACAGATCAATCCTCACTTTTTATACAATTCACTGGATATGATCAACTGGCATACCCAGAAAGGCGAAAAAGAAGAGGCCGGAAAAGCCATCCAGGCATTGTCCAAGTTTTACAAGCTGACCCTGAGTAAGAAAAATGCGGCGGTCACGATGGAGACAGAGCTGGAGCATGTGTCGCTCTATGTGGAGCTTCAGAATATGCGCTATGACGATAAGATCGGCCTGTTGATCGATATTCCGCCGGATATGCTGTCCTTAATGATCCCCAGGCTGACATTCCAGCCCATTGTTGAAAATGCGATCCTGCACGGGATCATGAGAAAACCAGAGAAACAGGGGAATATCGTCATTACCGGCTGGCGTGAGGGGACAGATCTGGTCTGCCTCATTTCCGATGATGGAGTGGGGATGGAGCCGGAGGTGCTTAAGCGGATCCTGACGGGGGAGAAGCATGCGGATGAAAGTCGCGCAGGAAAAAGTGGTACAGGAGAAGACCGTGCCGGGGAAGTACAGGGCAGAAGAGGAACAGGGATCGGAGTCTACAATACCCACCGCAGGCTTCAGCTGTTATATGGGGCTTCTTACGGACTTACTTATGAAAGTACGGTGGGTCAGGGAACCGATGTTTATATCAGGATACCGGAAATGGGAGCAGATTATGAGGAATATCATACAGAATATCATATGGAAAAGGCACAGCCTTCACAGGAAAACAGCGGCCTTAGTCTTCATGACAGTGATGCTGACAGGGATGCTGCTGACGGCAGGCTGCAGCAGTAAAGAAGAAGGAAAGACATATGCCATTGTCACAAAGTCTGCACAAAATGAATACAACGACCTGATCGTGCAGGGGTTTTTGGAGGTCATCGAGGAAGAGGGCGGGAGCTGTCTGGTGGAACAGCCAAAATCCGCGACTGCAGAGTCTCAGATCATGATCGTGGAAAACCTGATCCGGCGAAAGGTGGACGCGATCGCGATTGCCGCCAATGATTCTGATGGTTTGGAAAAGGTCCTGGCAGAAGCCATGGAACAGGGAATTCAGGTCTCCACCTTTGATTCTGATTCCAATGCCGGGAGCAGGAAGGTATTTGTCAATCAGGCGCTTGAGGCAGAAGTCGGAAAGGCGCTGACAGAGGCGGTTTATGATATGGCGGGGCAGGAAGGGCAATGGGCCATCCTATCCTCTACCAGCCAGGCAGCAAATCAGAATGTATGGATCAATGCCATGAAATCAGAGCTGGAAAATGCAAAATATCAGGACATGCGCCTGGTGGATATTGTGTACGGAAACGACGATTATGATGTCTCTGTGAAGGCGGCTGAAAAGCTGCTCAAGGAACATCCTGACCTGAAGGTGATCTGTTCTCCAACGGCGGTGGGCATCGAGGCAGCCTGTCAGGTAGTCTCAAAGGCCCCGGACAGACAGGTGAAGGTCACGGGACTGGGCATTCCTTCTGATATAGCCCAATATGTGGGAACGGATAAGCCCTGTCCCTATCTGTATCTGTGGAATCCCAGGGAAATGGGCCGTCTGTCTGCCTATGTGTCCGTAAATCTTGTGGAGGGATACATATCAGGCAGGGTAGGGGAAACCTTTACAACGAAACATGGCAAAGAATTTGAGATCACGCAGGCGGCCAACGGAGGAAGCCAGGTGGTATTGGGGAAACCGCTGTTTATCGGGTCGGACAACATCGCATATTGGAAAGAAAAATTATAGAACGGTGACGAAAAGTATGGTTCTGAAATTTTCATGAGGAAAATATTTTACAGGATATCGAAATATTTTACGGTAGTTCATCTAAAGATCCAATGTTAAGATTTGATTACATCAAAGAACGGACAGAGTAATTTGTAGGTTTTAGTTGTAGATCATAAGAACAAAGGAGAGGGAAGAAAGATGGACTACAGAGCAAAAGCAGCTGCCATACCGGCAGAAGACAGGCCCATAGCTAAGAAAAGATTATCCGGGCTTGGGAATTTCTTCGGCATCTATGGAGGAGAACATATTGCCGCGACAGAATTTGTAATTGGGGCGACCTTAGTAACCTGGGGGGTAAAGGCGACGGATATTTTCATCGGCCTGATCATCGGAAATATACTGGCAACACTGACATATGCGCTGATCTGTGCACCGATCGCAGTCGATACGAGAGTGACACTGTATTCTTATCTGGGGAAGACACTGGGACCATATATCCAGAAGATCTATAATTTCGTCTGGGGACTGGCATCCATAGCCATGGCAGCTTCCATGCTGACCGTATCTGCGTCGGCGGTCAGAGAAATATTCGGGATCGCGATCCAGACCGAGTGGTATCCTACGGATATCAAATTCATCGCAGTTGTGGTGGTACTGGGAATTATCGTAACACTGGTGGCAGCGAACGGATTTGAGGCAGTTGCCAAGTTTTCATCTGTCTGTGCACCATGGATGATCGTTGTCTTTGCAGCAGGTATTTTTGTGGGTATCCCACAGCTGATGGCAGCGACCGGAGGAAGCGGGGTTCACTCTTTTACCGACTTTATGAATCTTTTGAATACCAGCGTATGGAACGGCCAGGTCATGGAAGGCGGCCAGAAGCTTAGTATCCTGCATGTCATCGGATTTGCGTGGATGTGTAACCTGGCCTACCATGGCGGACTGAATGACATGGCACTTTTCCGTTATGCAAAAAGTGCAAAATACGGTTTTGTAACCTCTTATGGGATGTTTGTCGGACACTTTTTCGCATGGGGAAGTGCCGGAGTCATGGGTGCCACAGCGGCGATCCTTTTGAACAAGTCCCTTCTGGTATTAGATTCAGGAGCGATTACCAGCGTTGTGCTGGGTGGAACAGGTCTGCTGGCAGTGATCATCGCCGGATGGACAACTGCTAACCCGAACATTTACCGGGCAAGCCTGGCATTCCAGACAATATTCGGAAAGGTATCCATAAAGAAGCTGACCTATGCGGTAGGTGTGGTTATGACGATCGCAGCCTGCTTCCCTATCACAGCAAATATTATGGCGATCGTAAATATCATCGTGTTAGTGGTTCCGGCAATCGGAGCGATCGTATTTACGGAGCACTGGATCATTCCTAAACTGGGTGGTACCAGATACTGGTCTAAGTTCAAAGGCTGGAAGATGAACTATGCAGCGTTGATCTCATGGGGACTTTCACTGGCATTTGTAGTCTTCGGAACAGTGACCAAGGTGATCCATTCTTACTTTTTGTTCCTGCCGACTTACCTGATCGCAATGATCTCTTATGTCATCCTGGCTAATCTGATGGGAGCACGTGCAGATTATAAAGAGCAGGAGGCGGAAGAAAAGGCAGTACAGATGGAATTGGAGAAGCTGATAGAAGTGGAAGACGAAGAGCCGGAAAGAGTACCGAGATATGCGGCAGCACAGAAGGCTGCGGCAGGAATCTCCTATGTGGTACTGGGAGCCTTAGCAGTATTGACACTGGCAGTATTCTTCACCGGAAGTGTTACCGTTGAGATGTATAAATACTATTCCTTCCCGATCACCCTTGTATACTTTGCACTGGGCGGGATCGCTACTTATCTCAAATACGGGCTTACAGAGGAGACCGGGGAAACGGTAAAGAAGCAGGGTGAGGCAGAAAGTCTCGCAGGCGTAGTCTTACCGGAAGCAGCAGAGTAGATGCAGACAGAGTGAATATAGGATATGAATGAAAAAGGGGTGACCGCAGGAATGCGGCTGCCCCTTTTAAAAATCAATCTCTCTCATAGAGAAAATGGATATGTTCATATACTTCCCGGAAGTCGATGACGCATTCGCCATTCCAGATCTGGACAGGCACTTTGGCATCGAATCCGTAAAGCACCGGGTATTCATCATGTTCAAAATCGTAGACAATGACTTTCTTCCTCATAGGATCAATGATCCAATACTCGCGGACGCCCGCATCAAGGTACTTGTGCAGCTTGACGATGGAGTCCTTTTTCTTGGTGGACTTGGAGACCACCTCGATCACAAAATCCGGGGCGCCGTATACGCAGCGGTTGATGATCTTAACGCGGTCGCACACGATCAGGATATCCGGCTCAACCATGGTCTTGTCATCACAGTCCAGCTGTACATCTACAGGGGAAATCATAGGAAGACAGTCCCCTTTGTGGGCCGCTGCATGGTTAAATAACTGTGCAAATATAAATCCGGTGATCAGCTGATGTGCTGAAGTAGGTGCGGTCATATCGTAGATAACACCGTCGATCAGCTCAGCCCTGGTATCATCGGGAAGCGCATAGTAGTCCTCCAGGGTGTATTCTCCCTGTTTTTTTGTAAGATAGGGGGACTTGGCCTCGTGTACAAAGGAGTCCACAGGTGTGCGCAGTACCTGCTCCAGCGCGCGCAGTGTCTCATACCGGGGAGAAGAAGTGGTCCCGTTAAAAATCTTCTGCACAGTGCCCAGCGGGACACCGGATAATTCGGCAATATGAACATAAGTATAGCCAAGCTCTCTTTTTCGCTCTTTCATCTCATCAATCGTCATGATAATACTCCCTTTCTAAAATAAAGCCAACCGTACCATCCAAAAAAGTTATCATTAAAGAGCATGCTGTGACACATGTACATTAAGTATGATTAGATTATCTTTAATATAGCATATAACTATCCACATATCAACCGTTTATGGAAGATAATATCCATAAATAAACCGAATATTATCCGTGAAGGGAAGCTGAGAGGGAAGCTGAGATATTCAACCAATCTTTAAGTAAAAGCCCGGTAAGTTCCCACGCACACATGATACAAATATTACCGCAGGGCAAAATAGTTAAAAAAATCAGGAAATATATTGACAAAATGGTAAGAATATGATATTTTATAAAAGCTGTCAAAAACAAATAGATTATATGGGGGATTAGCTCAGTTGGGAGAGCGCCTGCCTTGCAAGCAGGAGGTCACGAGTTCGAATCTCGTATTCTCCACTTTATCAGGATGAATTATTTCCTGATATATAAATGAATATATTCCTCGATAGCTCAGTGGTAGAGCATTCGGCTGTTAACCGAAGGGTCGTTGGTTCGAGCCCAACTCGGGGAGCTTAAAGAAGTCCTGTAGATATGATTGTCTGCAGGATTTTTCTTTGCAGTGACGACATATCTAAAGGGAGAGAGGAGATCACTAAAATGCGTGACAGGTTACATAGGACTTTTCAGACATATAAGGAGCTGCTGCTTCTGGGGGTATTGGGTGTCCCGATCGGACTGGTGATCGGAGGGATCGATGCAGTATTCGGGGAGGTCTTATTAGCGATTACGGATTTCCGGGACGGGCATCCGGTACAGCTGATCCCTTTCCTGGCACTGGGAGGGGCCTTTGTGGCATTTTTTTACCTGAAATTCGGCGGGAAGAGCAGCAAAGGGATGAACCTGATTTTCGAGGTCGGACATGGGGAAGAAGAGGCCATTCCTTTGAAGCTCATTCCGTTTATTATCTCAGGTACCTGGATCACACATCTGTTTGGCGGAAGCGCGGGCAGAGAGGGGGTTGCGGTGCAGATCGGAGCTGCCTTTTCGCATTGGGTGGGAAGAAAAGTCCCATTGCGTAACAGTTCTCATATTTTTCTTGTGACGGGTATGGCCGCCGGGTTCGCGGGGCTTTTTCAAACACCCCTGGCCGCGGTTCTTTTTGCGATGGAGGTCCTGGTTGCCGGGGCAATGGAATATCAGGCACTGCTTCCGGCAATTACGGCGGCATTTACAGCCAGTACCACTTCACATTTCTTGGGGCTTGAGAAGTTTTCATTTGGATTGGCTGCAAAGGTGGATCTATCTCTGCCTGTGACTGGCAGACTCGTCCTGCTGGGAATTCTGTTTGGAATTACCGGAGGAGCGTTTGCCTGGTCATTGAAATGGATGAAGACCAAGCTCGCAAAACTCTGGAAGCATCCGGTCGTGCGCATTGCTGTGGCGGGAGCCGTTTTAAGTGTACTGCTGCTCCTGCTTTATAAAGGACGGTATGCCGGATTGGGGACAAATCTGATCCATGCCTGCTTTTATGGAGAAAAGGTGTTCTCCTATGATTGGATCTTAAAGTTCTTACTGACGATCGTAACACTGGCAGCCGGATTCCAGGGTGGGGAGGTTACTCCTTTGTTTTCCATTGGTGCAGCCTTAGGAGTTTCTCTTAGCGGGATAACAGGGATGCCTGCAGAGCTTGCGGCTGCACTGGGGTATGCAGGTGTATTTGGAGGCGCCACGAATACTTTCCTGGCACCTGTGTTTATCGGAGCGGAGGTCTTTGGGTTTGAATACCTCCCGCAGTTTTTTGTGGTGTGCGCATTTGCCTACATATTTAATCTGAATAAGTCTATTTACTCCAAGCAGAAACTTATAGCTGGGCATAAAAGGATAGAGGGTTAAAAAAGGTTAGGTAATGCTCGTGGAAAATCTGTGGATCAGCCTGGATACTGTCCCACGGAAACAACAGTATCCCTGATGCTAATAATGGACGACAACGGGTGTGCCTGTCTCTATCAAATTATATAATGAGGCTGCCTGGTCAAGCGGCATATTGATGCAGCCGTGGGAACCAACATCGGGGATCTGATACCTGGTGCCGCCAAATGCGCTCTGCCAGGTGGCATCATGCAGCCCGATTCCGGTATCCCAGGTGATGCGCATCCAATAGTTTACCCTGGTCTCATAGGAAGGCTTTCCGGTAGAAGGGTTGATACTGCCTACCAAAACCTCCTGTTCCTTCTTATCCTGCAGGGAAAAGACTCCCTCTGGCGTGATTTTTTCGGGGGTAGGTTCTCCTGTAACAACATCCGTCTCAAGGACAACGGCACCGTCTTGTACATACCACATGTGCTGCTCGCTTAAGTCCACGTCCACGTATGTATTCCCCCAGTCGGGCATGGCATGTGAGGCAGCAGTACCTCCGATATAATAGGCGGGTTCTCTTGTAACCACCTCTCCGCTTTTAATGCTGTTTTTCAGGTTTTCGAATTCTGTATCCTCATCAATGGACCATCCGTAGGTTCCGCCGCTCACGGACGCACTCTTTCCGGTCGGGGTGGTGAAAGTCCTTTCAGTTCCTACGGTATCGTATTTGCTGCCAAATTCACTGAGCCATTCTTTGACAGCAGTGTCATTAAAGATCACATTCATCTTGTCGTCTACAGTCAGCCATTGGGAAATAAGTGCCTTATCCACGACTACGGATTCTTTCATCGGATATGTGATGCTGGCCCTGCAATATTGGTTCATCTGCGAGCAGGCCTGTTTTACCTGATCTGACTCAGCGGTAAATGCAGGAACCGCGTAGCATTTTTCCTTTTCCAGGCTGATCTCCTGGTCAAACGTCATGATGGAAGAGATGATCTTTTCTTTCAAAACATCCATATCAACGGCTGTTCCGTATGTCTCCGGTTCAATGACAAACTGGGTTCCGTCGAATTTAGGCTGTGCTGATTTGGGGGCAGTCTGCTCTGCCGTCACTGCCTTAAGTGTGCCGATGGCAGTATCAAGAGCTTCTTTATCATAGGACAGTTCAATGGAAATGCTGGCTGATTTTCTGGAAAAGAGGGACAGAGGCCAGGAAAACGCATTTTGTGTCTTTAGGATATTCTCCAACTGGTCATTTTCTTTGTATACAAGGGAAATATCACTGCCTTTGATCGTATCTGTCTGGTTTCCCATTTCCTGGATGGTCAGAACATAGTCTTGTACCTGCTTTTTCAGATAGTCTTCTGCATCCGCAGCTGTCTTCGCGGAAAAATCCTCTCCGTTAATCTCTGTGTGAAGAAGATAATGCCTGGTAAAAAACAAAGAGACACCTATGTATACCAGTACAAGCAGGCAGAGGATGCCGCCAGTGATGAGAAAAGCCATTCTGGGGCGGCGTGCCTTGGTCTGTGTTTTGTTTGGGTGCGGTGTCTTAGAGCGGCTCCTGCTATGTTGTGATCTCTGTGGATGTTTCTCTTTGGAATGAGTTCTTTTCTTTTGTTCTGCCATCTTGTATCCTCCTGTTTTATGAATTTAGATAGAGCACAGCATGGATCTGGTGGTTCCAATTTCCTCCCCATACGTTGTTCGGTATGATTTTAAGTTAAGAGGGATCAGACTTTTTACAAAATATATTTATATTTATTAGACAATATTTTTTGTGATTTTGCTACATAAATATGAAAAATAATTTGGATTTATGAACTGGCCTGCCTGATTTTGAAATAACTGGCTGTTTTCACAACTCCACTGTCGTAGTAATATAGAGTTCATCTAAGGGAAAGGAAGTTATTGTAATGGAAAGGAAAAATCAGACGGTTTTAAAGTTAGCGCAGACCGCAATCCTGGCGGCTTTGTGTTATGTGACGTTTACCTATCTTCAGATAAAAATCCCGATGCCGGGAGGGGATGCAACTTCGATTCACATCGGAAACGCATTTTGTGTGCTGGGAGCACTTTTACTGGGCGGATGGTATGGAGGGCTGGCAGGAGCGATCGGCATGACCTTTGCTGACCTTATGGATCCGATCTATTTTACGGGGGCACCGAAGACGTTTGTTTTGAAGCTCTGTATCGGCCTGATCGTGGGATTGGCTGCACATAGGGTGGCAAAGATCAATGAGAGCAGTGATAAGAAATATGTGCTAAAGTGGAGCGTGATCGCATCCGTTGCCGGTCTTGGATTTAATGTGATCGCAGATCCGATTGTGGGATATTTCTATAAACAGTACATCTTAGGACAGCCGCAGCAGATGGCCGAGGTGCTCGCAAAATGGAGCACAGCGACTACATTTGTCAATGCGGTCGTATCTACGGTACTGGTTGCATTTTTGTATAACGCAGTAAGACCTGTACTTTTACGCTCGGGCCTGCTTATAAAGTCTGAAAAGATGGTTTAGAATATCTATATTAAGAAAAGACAGCTTATGTCCTTAAACTTTTCGCTTAAGTTTTTAGGTCATGAGCTGTTTTTTTCTTTTTCTTTAAAAATGGGTTCCGTAATTTTATCAGTTAAACCCGTATTATTTTTCTGTTTTTTTAAATAAGCATAAAAAAGTATGGCTGATACGAAAAAAAATCCTCACGCAATCGTAGAAGAAAGTATTAAACTTCCAAATATGAGAAAGATGAATATAGGAGAGGAGAAGAAATTTTACAGAGAACATTAGGTGGAAACAGCAACAAAAAGAGGTGAACTATGAATCTGGAGAATTATGAAAAGAAGAAAGAATTTTTGATCTGCGTGGATTCAGACGGCTGTGCGATGGATACGATGGATTTAAAGCACACCCGGTGTTTTGGACCATGCCTCACGGCGGAATGGGGGCTTGATGAATGGAGAGGTCCCATTTTAGAAAGATGGAATGAGATCAATCTGTACAGCATGACCAGAGGCATCAACCGGTTTAAAGGGCTTGCGAAAATGCTTGGGGAGGTTGATGAAAAGTATACGAAGATTGAAGGTCTGGATTCACTGGAAAAATGGGTGGAAGAAAGCCCGGAGTTATCGAATGCAGCTCTGGCGCAGGCGATCCGGGATGGCGGAGGTATCTGTCTTCAAAAAGCACTTTCCTGGTCTGTGAGAGTGAATGAAAAGATCGACAACCTTCCGTTTGATGTGAAAAAGCCCTTTGAAGGGGTCTGCAGGGCACTGGAGTATGCACATACAAAAGCGGATATAGCTGTTGTCTCTTCGGCGAACCAGCAGGCCGTGCAGGAAGAGTGGGACATGTATGGCTTGTCCAGGCATGTAGATATCCTGCTCTCACAGGAAGCCGGAAGTAAGGCGTTTTGTATTGCAGAACTGATCAAGAAGGGCTATGCTGCCGCGAATGTACTTATGACAGGAGATGCGCCGGGAGATTATGATGCTGCAATAAAGAATAAGGTACTTTTTTACCCGATCTATGTGCGTCATGAGAAGGAAGCGTGGGAAGAATTCTCAAACGATGCGGTCCCCAGATTTTTGGATGGGACTTATCAGGGCGCATATCAGGAAGAAAAAGTTGGAGAATTCTGGGAAAACCTGAAAGATGCATAGAATAAAGCTGTGAAAATAAGATTCGCTCCATAGAGGAATTATGTAGGAGAACCCCATAGGAGTGAGGCTTGACAGGAAAAAGAGATCAGGCAGGAGACAAGGGTTTAGATGGGCTGTATGCGGCACATCAGAGAGGAGAAAAAATGGTAGATTTAAAAGCAAATCCGTATTTTTTATCAGAGGATGATATCAAATGGGTGGAAGAGACGATCAATGGGATGAGTGATGAGGAGAAGGTGGGACAATTGTTTTTCCAGCTGACTGCATCCCACGATGAGGAATATCTGAAGGAATTAATGGAGAAATACCACCTGGGCGGCTGCCGCTATAATCCGGCACCGGGAGCGGCGATCCAGGAACAGAACAGGAAACTGCAGAAGTATGCAAAGGTTCCGCTGTTTATCGCCTGTAACACAGAGGCGGGCGGGGACGGTGCCTGCGCGGACGGGACGATGATCGGCTCTGGAGTGAAGATTGCTGCCACAGATAAGGATGAGTATGCATATGCACTGGGAAAAATGTCAAACGAAGAGGCAGCAGCGATCGGCTGCAACATGGCATTTGCTCCGGTCAGCGATATTCTTTATAATTGGGAAAATACAGAGGTCGTATCCCGTGCATTCGGCCGGGACGCAGAGCGTGTGGCACGTATGAGTGCGGCATATCTGGATGGTGCACATACGATTGACGGTTTTGCCTGCGCGGCAAAGCATTTCCCGGGGAACGGACAGGATTTCAGGGATGCCCATCTTTCCAATAATGTGAATTATTTTGGTGTAAAGGAGTGGGATGAAACCTATGGCATGGTCTATAAGACACTGATCGAACACGGCCTTGACGCGATCATGGGAGGACATATCATGCTTCCTGAGTATGCCAAGTCTATAAATCCAGAATTGAAGGACGAGGATATGATGCCGGCTACCTTAAGCCCGGAGATCATGACAGTTCTGCTTAGAGATAAGCTGGGCTTCAATGGCATGGTAGTGACAGATGCTTCTCATATGGTGGCGATGACAGACCGAATGTCACGGAAAGAGATGCTTCCGAAGTCTATCAATGCAGGCTGCGACATGTTCCTGTTTTTCAATGACCCGGATGAGGATTTTGCGACGATGCTGGAGGCCTATCAAAAAGGTGTGATCAGTGAGGAGAGAATGAAAGAAGCACTGACACGTATTCTGGGTCTCAAGGCACATCTGGGACTTCATAAAAAGGCAAAGGAGGAGCTGGTGCCTGCACCGGAAGTTCTGGAACAGGTTCTGGGTGCTGAGGCGCACAAGGAAATGCAGAAAGCGATCAGCCGGGACTGTATCACTCTTGTGAAATATAAGGATAAAGAGGTTCTTCCGATGACACCGCAGCGCTATAAGAGGATCATGATCGTACACGTGAAAGGCGCGGAAAGCGGAATGTCGGCCCTTATGAAGCTGATGGGAATGGGCGGCGGAAATCCTGCAGAGCTTTTGAAACAAAAACTCTGTGATAAGGGATTTGATGCATTTATCTATGAAAGCCCTCTGGATCAGATGAAGAAACAGATAGAGGCAGGGGAAAAACCGGATGTGAACCTGTATTTTGCAGGAAAAAATGCAATTGCAGACTTTGTGAAGGAAATGGATCTTGTCATCACCCTGTGTGATGTTTCCGGCGGAAGGCCAAGCTTCGGCCTGTCCAAAGGCGGCGGGGAGATCCCGTGGTATGTATTCGAGGTTCCTGTGATCGCTGTCGGATGCGGACAGCCGACCATGCTCGCCGATATCCCTCAGGTGCGTACCTATATCAATACCTATGACTCCAAGGACAGCACCTTTGATGCGCTGGTAGAGGACCTGATGGAAGGGGAAAGTGCCTTTAAGGGGACGGATCCGATCGACAGCTTCTGCGGGCTGTTTGATACACGGCTGTAGTCATTGACTTTGCATAATATCTGTGATGTAATGAAAAGATAGTAACTATTCATATGAGGCTGCTCCATATAAAATCGATCCATTTATGATCCCAGGTATGCGAAGATGAAAAATAGGAAAAAAGCGGAAAGTAAAAATACAATTGAAAAGAGAATGCTGGCAGGCTGCGTCCTGCTGGCAGCAAGCTTAGTCCTGACGCTTATGGCAGCGAAGATCCCGGGGATGGCGGAATGGTATGCCACACATATTTATCCGTTGAGCGTATCGACCCTGGGGCGGTTTTCCGGGCTGTTCCCCTGGTCCCTATCAGAACTGTGCCTGTATGCGGGGATCATTCTGCTGCTTGGGACACTGGTCCATGCTATTGCTGCGGCGGCCAGGTCGAAAGCGGGAGGGGCGGTTATGTTAAGGTGGGCGTCGGGATTATTCTTGACGGCATCAGTGCTTTTGTTTCTGTATGTTGCAAATTGCGGCATAAACTACCGCCGGGTTTCCTTTTCGGAGAAATCTGGCATACAGACATCCGGTTATACAGCACAAGATCTAAAAAATGTCTGTATCTGGCTGACAGAAGAGGTGAATGCCAGGGCAGGGAAGGTTCGGCGTGATGATTCAGGCGTCATGCAGCTGTCCGGACCTGAGGGAAAGACTGCAGTCCATGCCATGGAACAGCTGGGCACGCGATATCCCGCAATGGAGGGATATTATCCCCGGCCCAAGCGATTGCTGCTTTCCCAGATCTTATCCTGCCAATCCCTGACTGGGATCTATCTGCCTTTTACTGTGGAGGCAAATTATAATAAAGATATGCCGGATTACAATATTCCTTTCACGGCCTGCCACGAATTGTCGCATTTAAGAGGATTTATGCAGGAAGAGGAGGCTAATTTTATTGCATTTTTAGCCTGTAAGGATGAAGAACGGGTGGATTTCCAGTACAGCGGATATCTGATGGGATGGATCTACAGCATGAATGCATTGTATAAGGCGGACTATCATGCATGGCAGGAGGTGCGCTCTCTGCTTGATAACAGTGTAGAGCCGGATCTTGAGAAGAACAGCCGTTTTTGGGCGAAGTATGAAGGGGTCCTGTCGGAGGTTTCCAACAAGGTGAATGATACATATCTCAAAGTAAACGGGCAGGCTGACGGAGTGCAAAGCTATGACCGGATGGTAGACCTGATCGCTGCATACTACCAGAAAGGGGAAGGTGTGGCTGGCAGGTAGTTAAAACTCTGCAGAGATGAAAAGCTTAGAGTAAGAACATAGATTAAAAAACGGTTGAGTGAAAAACTTGAAAAAAGGGCTTGCAATTTCTGCAGGGTTATGATAATATTAACAACGGTCACTGCGAAAGCAGTACCGATGAAATAGTATATGGCTCCGTGGTCAAGCGGTTAAGACATCGCCCTTTCACGGCGGTAACACGGGTTCGATTCCCGTCGGAGTCATGATGGCGCAGTAGCCAAGCGGTAAGGCGTGGGTCTGCAACACCCTGATCACCGGTTCAAATCCGGTCTGTGCCTCTTTAAGAATAGCTCTAAATGCCTGGAAACAGGCGTTTAGAGCCTTTTTATTATCAAGGAAAAGCTGTACAAAGCCTGTACAGTAAATTACCAGTGGATTTATTTACGGATATGCATTATAATGAAGGACAGATACGCGAAGTTTGTCAGATGATTGGGAGGAAGAAAGAATGCTAAAGAATATCGTGCTGGCGATAGCACTGGTCTGTTCCTGCATCTATTTGGTGCTGTTTTTCGTGAATAATCCAAAGCTGAATGTAATCTCAAATAAGATTCAGAAGCCGTTCATGGCGGTCAGCTTTCTTTTATTGGTGATATACATGATACTGTGATGTGTCAGGGACTAGCACATATAAGGAAGGACAACAGGCGGCAGATGGGGATGCCGTTATAAAAAGCTCCGGGGATCTTTTGGATTCCCGGAGCTTTTGTACTTAAAAGACAAAAATAAAGGTGACTGGATCAAGGTTTAAGGCCAGATCCCACGCATATTTTTGGCATCAACTACGCGCTTCACTGCGATCAGATAAGCTCCGGTACGCAGGGAGACCTCTTTTTCCTTTGCGATATCCCAGACTGCCTTAAATGCCTGGTCCAGTATTTCTTCAAGCTGTGCGTTGACATGATCCTCACTCCAATAGATGGACTGGATATTCTGTACCCACTCGAAATAGGAGACTACAACACCGCCGGCATTGGAGAGAATGTCTGGCACAACGATGATCCCTCTCTGATCCAGTATCTTGTCTGCATCGATCGAGGTGGGCCCGTTTGCGGCCTCAACGACCACTTTTGCTTTGATCTTATCGGCGTTGGAGCTATTGATCTGATTTTCGAGTGCTGCGGGGATGAGAACGTCAACATCTAATTCAAGAAGCCCGGCATTGCTGATTTGTTTTGCGTCTTTTGTATGGTAACCCTCCAGAAGGTTTCCTCTCTTTTGCCCGAGGTAGTTAAGGATATCCGGGATGTCCAGCCCTTCCGGGTTATAAAGTGCGCCTGATACGTCACTGACTGCCACGATTTTCAATCCCTTTTCGTGGAGAAGCTTTGCAGATACGCTTCCGACATTTCCCATACCCTGTATAGCCACTTTGGCACCAGACGGATCCATGCCCGCTGCTTTTAATGTATTTAACGTTGTGATCATGACTCCCCGTCCGGTAGCTTCGTTTCTTCCAAGAGCACCGCCCAATTCGATCGGTTTTCCGGTAACTACCCCGGGGACACAGTGTCCTTTTAGCATACTGTAAGTGTCCATGATCCATCCCATTACGTCAGCGTTTGTTCCGACATCTGGTGCCGGGATATCCTGATCCGGTCCGATGATAGGAGCGATCATGGCGGTAAAACGCCTGGTCAGTCCCCGAAGCTCTGATTCAGAAAGCTTGGCCGGATCACAGATGATACCGCCCTTGCCGCCGCCGTAAGGGATATTTACTACGGCACATTTGAAGGTCATCCAGGCAGCCAGTGCCTTTACCTCATCCAGGTCTACGTTCTGGTGATAGCGGATGCCCCCTTTCGCTGGGCCGCGGGAGGTGGAGTGCTGCACACGGTATCCTTCAAAAACCTTTACGGAACCATCATCCATTCGTACGGGGATGGCAACCTTTAATTCTCGTTCGGGATATTTGATCGCCTCGTAATCGCTTGGGGCATAGCCGAGGATTTCTGCTGCTTTACTTACAACCAAGAGCATGTTTTCATATGGATTATATTTCTGGCTCATTTTTTTACCTTCCTTTTTAAGTGAACATAATGAATTTTTGATACATGCGGAAGTATCCGCTTATCGCTTATATAAAATGCGGCACAAAATAAATGTCTGTTAATATACAGAGGTTTTCATTTAGAATTTCAGCAGCCTTGTGATATCTGCAAGCTGGCAGCCTGGATTTAAGTCGCGTGCGCGCATCAGGAAATTCAGCTTATCGATCCTTTCGCCGGAACGGGGAGCGCCGTTCTTGATAAAACCTACCTGCAGCCCGACTGCAAGGTCCATTACAATGTCACCGATAACTCCTCCGGCTCTTCCTGACGGGATGGCCAGCAGATCGTGCTCCATGGCATAGTCATATGCCGCGAGGGCTTCTGTGATTGTGCCCACCTGATTCGGTTTTAAGATAAATCCATCCAGGGCATTCAGTTCACAGGCACGTCTGAGGCGGCCGGGGTTAGTAACAATGAAATCATCCCCGATGATATTGGTGCGGGTGATCTGTTTGTGTGCCTTTGGATAAGAATCCCAATCCTCCTCGTCCAGAAGATCTTCAATAAATACAAAGTTAAATTTTTCGGTCAGATACCGGGCATAGTCGATCAGCTGTCTTGAGTTTACTCTCTGTCCTTTTAACAGATAGGTATCATCGTGGCGGTCATACATTTCGCTGGAAGCACAGTCGAATGCGAACCCGATCCGTCCTGTATAGCCGCAGTGGTCGATCGCTTCAGAGATCAGATTCAGGATCACTTCCGGGTCGTCGGAAGGAGCGGCATACCCATAGGAAGGAGCAACCTCTGGTTTTCTGCCCAGGAATTTTGTGATCACGGTCTCCAGCTCCTGGAAGGTATTGATTCCCATTTCTACGGCCTCGTCTATGGTATCTGCACCATAGGGCATGATGATAAATTCGTTAAAAGGCTGTGTCAGTGAGGCATAGCGGCCGCCGTTAACGACATTAAAGCTTGGTACAGGAACCGTTTTGACGGGTCCCTTTGCAATATAATTGTAAAGCGGCTGGTGCGCGGTCTCGGCAGCGGCGCGGAAGGCTGCGATGGAGGTGGAGTAAATGGCATTTCCGCCCAGGTTTTTCTTCTCTGGTGTCCCGTCCAGTAAGATCATGGTCTCATCGATCCCTTTCTGGTCGGTGATATCCATGCCGGTCAGCGCCGGAGCGATGATGCTGTTCACGTTGTCGACTGCCTTATGTACGCTCATCCCGTGGTATTCCTTTGGATCATTGTCTCTGAGGACACAGGACTCGAACATTCCCACAGAAGAACCGGTGGGAGCACAGCCCCTTCCCAGGTACCCATCACTGGTAACCACGTCGACCTCCACCATGGGACGGCATTTGCAGTCTACGATCTGGCGTGCGTGTACGGATTTAATAGTTGATTTCATGCTTTTCCTCCTATTCCTCTATTTCCGGTATGTATAAAATGTTGAAGTCGCAAAGGTTGGTTCCGGTGTTTCCTGTAAATACAGCGTCCCCCATCTCAGAGAGTGCTTCATAGCATGCATGGCCTCTGAGTGCGGCGTGCACATCAATATCCTTAGAAACTGCTGTGCTGCAGCTTGTGGAATCACAGATCCCGCCTGCAACCGGAGTGGTTCCGTCAGTGCCTTCGGAATCGATCGAAAGCATACAGGCTCCTTTTGTTTTCTGCGCTGCGATGGCGAAGCTTAAGGTCAGCTCCTGTCCGGGCCCGCCGTGTCCGGTGATCTCTTTATTATCCAGGATTTTTGTGGTGGTCTCCCCGGAGCTTAAGATCACGCATGGCGGCTGGACCGGATTGCCGTAGGCCTGTGATTCCCTTGCAATAGAGGCGAAAAATGTACCTGCATCCTTACTTTCCCCTTCCAGGAAGGAGGTCAGGATAATGGCGGGAATCCCCATTTCCTCTGCGATCTCTTTTGCATAAATACAGGAGTCAGGCAGTGTGTTTAACAGGAAATAGGTATTATCCGGGAATGCCTTTGGGGTTTCTCCCTCGGGTCCTGCGTTCATCAGATAATCCACAACATTTTTTGGAAGTTTGTCTGCTACATCATATTCGCGGATCACACGCCTTGCATCCTCTAGGGTCGTCTTATCAGGCCCCATTGGAGTGCTGGCGTATTTCTCATATGGAATTCCGATATCTCCTGTTGCAGGTGTGCCGACGGCATCGCTGATACCAAATCCGATCAGCTCTGCGCCGACAGACTGGATACGTTTGGCCAGCATTCCGCCATTCAATGCAGAGATATGGCGGCGGATCGCGTTGATCTCGTAGATCCCGGCTCCTGATTTCAACATGATATCGGTTGTTTTGATTTCATCCTCCAGAGTGATCCCTTCTCTTGGACAGCTCATCAGAGCAGAGCTTCCGCCGCTGATCACAACGATAAATAAGTCGTCCGGTCCGGCCTGGTCCACCAAGTCCAGGATTTTTAAGCAGGCCTCATATCCGGCCTGATTGGGCAGAGGGTGTCCGCCTACATATACATCTGTGTTCTGGAAACGGTCGGTCTCCTCTTTGATCTTTACGATCGCAATTCCTTTTGTGAGTCTGTCACCCAGGATCTCATCCACGGCCATAGCCATGTGGTTGCAGGCCTTTCCCGCACCGAGCAGGTACACATGTTTCTTTTTGGACAGATCCCAGGTTTTAGTTCCTATATGGAGTATATCTTTGTCCAGATGCATGATGCTTTTGATACGCTCATAGGAATCCAGCCTTTGAAGCGTGCGCTCTGTGATATCCAGTACAATTTTTCTGGATAGTGTGTCACCGTGTGAGGTGAGCTCTTCGTAATTTCTGATCTTTTTCATAGAAATCCTCCTTTATATAAGTTTGAGCTGGTTTGTTCTATAGAAGCAGCATGTTGATACATTTGTGGATACATTGAAAATGTACCAAACGATACAATAAATATATTGCGATATATTTCAAAAGTCAATATGGTAAACTAGAAATAGCATAATTTACAAAAAATAGTACTATATTTAGTTAAAAGTGCTGAAAAAACGAGAAATACAATAAAAAAATGAATTAATATTGACAAATGCAATATAATGCATTAGGGTGTATGTATCAAATGAAACATAAACAAAACATTCACATGTGAAGAGGAAAAAGTAAACAATTTGCTGAAAGGCATGATATGAAAGGAGATCATCATATGTCACACAAAACAGAATTCTTATACTTATCAGAACAGGATACGATTAAAGCAGGAGTACTTAACGCAGAAAAATGCATCGATAATGCAGAGGAAGTTTTTACTTTATTAAGTAAGGGAGATTATCTGATGGGGGGAAGTAACCATAACAGTCATGGACTGGGTCTGGTGTTCCCCAAGGAATCTCCGTTCCCGAATATGCCGATTGCCGGACCAGACAGAAGATTTGTAGCAATGCCTGCATATCTGGGAGGAAGATTTGATGTATGTGGTAATAAATGGTACGGTTCCAATGCAGCGAACCCGAAGAAAGGACTTCCGAGATCTGTACTGACTGTTACATTAAATGATAAAGATACCGGAGAGCCGCTGGCATTTATGTCTGCAAATCTTTTAAGCGCTGCAAGAACAGGAGCAGTTCCGGGAGTGGCAGCCAGACATCTTGCAAGAAAAGATTCAGAGGTTGTAACTGTTTTAGGATGCGGCCAGATCAACCGTTCCTGTCTGCGTTCCATTCTGACTCAGCTTCCAAATGCAAAGAAGATCGTATGCTATGATATTTTTGAAGAGGCTGGAAACAAGTTCCTTGCATGGGCAAAAGAAGAGCTGGGAATCGATGGGATCGTGACAACTGACCTGGAAGAGGCAGTTAGAGCTGGCGAAGTCATCACAGTTGCAGCTTCCCGCCTGAAACCTTTATATGTAAAGGACGAATGGCTTCAGGAAGGCGTGACACTTCTGATTACAGGACCGATGCAGTCAGATGATTCCTTCTGGATCAATACAAAGCTGATCTATGATAATGTAAGGCTGCATGAAGCATACGTGCAGGATGCTATCGAATCAGGAGATAAAGCAGCTTCCTATGCATCCGTGATCGGCGGTCCGATCTATACACTGATCGATGACGGTAAGATCCGTCCGCTGGCTGAGTCAACGAGTATTGGTGATGTAATCCTGGGTGAAAAAGAAGGACGTGTCAACGACAAAGAGAGAGTGACATTTGTTGCATGCGGAATGGCTACCTTTGATGTAGGTCTTGGCTACGACCTGTATCAGACAGCATTAAAAGAAAATATCGGCCAGAAACTCATTTTATGGGATGATCCTTATCAGAAATAGTAGAAAATGAAGGGGATAAAGGCATATGGAGAATAAAGATAAAGGTAAAATTGGCTTAATGACCGCTACATTCATGCTCATTGGAACAATTATAGGAGCCTCATCCTTTGTTGCCAGTGGTTATCAGGCGGAGGCAATGGGGCCGGCAGTATGGCTGGTTTACATAATCGGTGCACTTTTGACAGTGCCAGTTTGTATCCAGAGCGCCCAGATTGGATGTATCCTTCCGGTAGAAGGTTCCAGTTATGTTATGGTAAAGAAAACCAGTGGAAAATTGAGCACATTTATGTATGGATGGCTCTATATTATCTGGACAGCAATCTGGCTCCCGTACTGTGCCCATACGATTGCGAAATATGTACGGTTGTATCTTCCGAACGCCAATGTATATGTTGTTGCAGTAATCGCGCTTTTGATATTCGGAGTGATCCACTCCTTTGGATTTCAGGCGGCGGCAAGATTCCAGAGCCTGATCGTAATTATTCTGATGGCGGCAATGCTGGTATTTATCATCATGGGTGTTCCTCATGTGAAGGCATCTAACCTGACCCCGATGTTTCCGAAGGGGGCTGGTCCAGTCATCGGACAGATCATACCTGCTTACTTTGGATTTGTGGGGATCAATACCATGACTGAATGGGCGGGAAATGTGCATAAGCCGCAGAAAAACCTGCCGAAGGCGATGCTGTTGTGCATGGTCACGGTGACACTTTTATACTGCGGAATGACAGCAGTTTTGTGTGGAATGATGCCTTATAACGAGCTGGGGATCGATACACCTGTTTCTATCGCATCTAAACAGTTCGGAATGCCTGCAGTGACTGCACTTGTAACGCTTGGAGCAATGTTTGCAACGATTTCCACCTTAAATGGGATGTATGTCTGCCTGACACACGAGCTGCACAATATGTCCTGCCAGGGGAATATGCCTGGACTCTTTAAAAAGACAGCAGGAAAACGTAATGCACCGATCGTGGCAGTCTGGTTTTCCGTTGCAGTTGCAATTGTTTTAAGCTTTATGAGCGAATCTATTATGGAATATATTGATGTTGCGACTGCATTTGTTATGGTCAGTCTGATCCATTCTGCATTTGTATCTGTGAAGCTGAAAAAGGTTCTTCCGAAGGAGTATGAAGAGGCAGCATTTAAGATGAAAGGAATCTGGTATTATGTATGGCCGGTTCTGGAGATTGCATCCTGCGGATTTATCCTGGTAGTAACTCTCGCGGGAACACCAAAGCTGATCTTTCCTATGATTGTCATTATAGGAATCGGAATAATCTTCTACTATGCCTATGCTGCAAAGCATGAGACTGCGGAGGCATAAGGAAAAGTACAGGAATCTATATAATCAAAACAAAAGTCCGGCAGAATGACAGAAATGCCATTGCTGCAGGACTTTTGTTGTATCTGTGGATCGCCTTTGTCTTTATAAGCCCAGGTAGAATCCCTGGCTTAAGATGGATTCGGTCTTCTCAAGGATAGACTGTGCCTCTTTTGGATTCTGCCGTACCAGCGCGGTGATTAGATAATTGGTGAGGCAGAATGGCCCAACAAAGGAATTCTTATAGGAAAGACTTGATATTGCACAGGGGAGAATGATATCCCCATATCCACTGACTGCCTGATAGTTCAGGCTTGTGATCAGAATGATCTTTACCCCTGAATTCTTCATCCAGGAGATGATGGAGGAACTGACCTTGGAATAACGGGGGAAGAGGTATGCCACGCACACATCATCCGGCCCTGCGTTCACGATTTCCTCCGGATAGATCATGCCGGCAGACTGGATCAGGTGAACATTTTTGCGGATCTCGCCAAGTCGTGAGGCCATATAGTAAGCAGGGGAAAAGGAACTTCTCATGCCTAGGATATAGACAGAACGGGCTTCTGCAATAGAGGAGACTGCGGCATCGAGATCTTCACTTTTCTGCGCAGCAAGTGTCTGACGGATGTTCTGGATGTCATTCTCAAAGGAGTCTGACAGCAGTTCGTTGTCCGAAGATATCTCATTGTCCGGAAACATCTCAGGATCCGGAAGGCGCTCCGGCAGGGAGAGCTTCTGGGAAGTGCTTGAGTAGATATCCTGCTGGATCGCCTTCTGCATCTCGGAGAAACCATCATAACCTAATGCTCGTGAAAAGCGGATGATGGTAGTTGTGCTCACCCCGATCTTCCGGGAAAGTTCATCCAGTGTATGGAATGCGACTTTGTTCATGTGGTTTGTGATATAGTCGGCGACATTTTTCTGAGAGTTCGTAAAATGTGGAGACTGTGCATCTATTTTTTGGGAAAAATCGGACATATGAAATACCTTCCTATACTTGATAAATGTGTTTTCTACATCTTATCATTTTTGACAAAAAGCGTCAATTTTATGATATTATAAATAACATAGAAGAGGTGATATAGAATGCCAATACCAATAGAAGAGAAAAATGATGAACGTACATCGGCAAAGCAGCTGGTGTATGAAAGTATGAGAGACTGGATCATCGAGGGCCGCCTGGAGGCCGGCGAGAAGGTTGCGGATGCAGAGATCGCGGCTCACTTTAAGGTGAGCAGGACTCCGGTCAGGGAAGCGATCCAATTGTTAGAGATGCAGAAATTAGTGAGATCGTATCCCGGGAAGGCCACGATTGTGACGGAGATTCAGAAGGATCAGATTGAAAAATACTATCTACCGATGGCAAATCTGCAGCAGCTGGCAGTGACGATGGCAGTCGATAAGATAAATCCGGAGCATATAAAGCGGCTCAGGGAGTTGAGTGAGCAGTTCAGAAGGCTGATCACGGTGCAGGACGAACCGCTGCCGATCCTAAAGGCTGACATGGATTTTCACAGTTATATCCTGGATATTGCGGATAATGAATATGTGAAGGATTTCTGCAATGTGCTGTGGATCCATATTCAGCGGCTGGAATATAGTTACTTCAGAGATTCCCCGTCTTTAAAACAATCTGTGGAGGAGCACGAAGACATGATCCGTGCGCTGGAGTTCAAAGACGGATTCTCAGCCTCCCTGAGGATGAAGCAGCATTGGGACCGCACTGTGCTGGAGATCCATAGCCTGGAGGCGCGGGAAGGGATGGAAAATCAGGAAGCTTAGAGAAGAATCACTGCAGAGCGTCAGTTTAAAGAGCTGGCATTCTGCAGTGATTTTTATGAATGCAGAGCCCGGTATTGTCCCGGTGTCATTCCATATTCTTTTTTGAACACTTTCATAAAGCTTTCAGGATTGTGATATCCCAGCTTTACACTAATGTCATGGATGCTGATGTTCGCGGAAGTCAGCAGGGATTCGGCCTTTTTCAGCCGGATCTGCCTCACGAGCCGGGAAAAGGTATGTCCGGTCACTTTTTTGATATAGCAGGAACAGTACGGGACTGTATAATTCAGGTGGTCCGCCAGCTGGGCCAGTGTGACGGTATCATAGTGGGCTGCAAGGTAAGAAAACAGGGCATCATCTGCGGTATCCGGTATATCTGGGAACTCCTGATGGGATTTATGTTTCCTTATGAGCTTAGTAAAGAAAATGGGCAGCATACAGCCAAGGATCCGGTTGGCGTATTCATCGCGGTCTGTCTGCTCCTCATACATCTCCAGCAGGATTTTGGCAAGCTCGGCGTCCCCGTCCGTGTGGAACATCAGGCAGGAGGCGTAGTTCTTTCGATACAGGCTTCCCAGGAAGAAGGAGGCGATGAGAGTCTTGTCCTTGAGGACATTGAAAAAGATGTCTTCGATGGTATCTCTGCGGATCAGGATATTGAGGATGATGCTGTCATCATCTGTCACGGACAGGGAATGCCGAAGCCCGGGGGGCAGCAGGCACAGGTCGCCGCCCGCCATTTCCATGGTACTGTGGGAGACGCTGTGGACACATCTGCCCCGCAGAACATAGATGATCTCGAAAAAGATATGACTGTGCTCAAATGCAGGGGTATAGCGGTTGTGCCTGCGTATATAAATGCTGTCAAACAGCTGGTCTTCAAAATAATCTTCGTCTGTCAGGGAGTCCGGGATGAGACCGGGCATCAATTCTTTTACAAACAGTTTCCTTGCTTTCAAGGTTTCCGGGTCCTGTTCCAGGAGAAAATCTCTCAGCGCATCCGGATCCTTCTGCGCCTGGTAATAGCGGCGGTAAAATTCCTCATCTGGATTCATTTGCAGCAGACGTTCTGTCATGATCTTAGTATCCATAAATGTCCCCTTTCAAATCAGTTGTTACTGTTTACGAGTCGTTTTATCCTCTTTTCTCATCATACATCATAATCGTAAAAATGGACATGAAAACTGCTTAAATTTAACAATTGTTGTTCAAAGCAGTGATCTTTATAATAAAGGCAACTTACATAGGCAGAGAAGAATGTTGTGAGCTGATTGAAGGTGCAGTTTGAGGGGATAGGCAAATGATTTATGAAAAACAGAGTCAGAAAAGAAGGCTCAAATGAATCTTGAAAGCTGCGGAATGAAAGGAGATCATAATATGGCAGTAAAGAGTGCAAAATGGATCTGGTATCCGGGAGATCTTGAGATTTATCATGGGATGCTGCAGAATTTTCAGCGTGAGGAGCGTGGATACGGCTGGCCTGCATACTGGAAAATGGATGACTGGCACAAGAATGTAAAGTTTACAAAAGAGTATGAGTTAGAAGCGGCAGAGGAGTTCAGTGTCCGGGGAATCGGACAGGGATATGTTGAGGTCAATGGAAAGAAGCATGCATTTGAGGAAATGATCTACTGTGATCCCGGGCACACTGAGATTACAGTCTGCATAGGAAATATGACGGGACTGCCGTGCATTTATGCTGCCGGTAATGTCATTCGTTCGGATGAAAGCTGGACGGCGGATGATTTTGAGACAGGCAGGCCTGCAGGAGCATCTAAGCTGTATCAGGAAAAGGAGCAGGATCCGAACCGCGTTTATTTTGAAGAGCAGGAAGTATACCCGGTAAGCAAAAAAGAAGTAAACGGCGGCGTACTGTTTGATTTTGCAAGGATGGTAAACGGCACGGTAAAAGTAAAGCAGACAAAGCCGGTGGTCACGATCTGCTTTGGGGAATCAGACCGGGAGGCTCTGGATACGCAGTGGTGTTATTATAAGCAGGAAAACGTAACACCAGACAGTACGATACGCAAGCGGGCGTTCCGGTATCTGTACATTCCTGACTGCCGCATAGAAGAAATAGACTGCTATGCCGTCCATGAACATTTTCCGATCGAAGTAAAGGCAGAATTTTCTTCGGATGATGAGCTGCTGGATCAGATCTGGGATGTGGCAAAAAAGACCTATCAGCTCTGCAGCGGACTGTTTTTTATCGACGGGATCAAGCGTGACCGGTGGATCTGGTCGGGGGATGCTTACCAGAGTTATTTTGTGAATCCTTACCTGTTTTTTGACGAGGATATCAATAAGCGGACTATCCTTGCACTGCGCGGTAACCGGGAGATCAGGCAGCACATCAACACCATTGTGGATTACTCCCTTTTATGGGTGATCTCCATAGCGGACCATTACCGGATGACAGGCGACACAGAATTTTTGAACATGGTATTTGAAAAAATGCAGGCACTGATGGATCTTTGTGAGGCCCAGACAGACGAAAACGGATTCCTTTATGGCAGAGAGCAGGACTGGATCTTCATCGACTGGTGCGATATGGATAAAACAGGTGTGATCGCAGCGGAGCAGATGCTGCTTTTGAAATGCTATGAGACGATGGCAGAGAGTATGGATTTGCTTGGCATGCCGGGGAATTATTATGTGGAAAAAGCTGCGGCTTTGAAGAAAAATATCATAAAATTCTTCTGGGATGAGGAAAAAGGTGCTTTTATCGACAGTTTTGAGTCGGGAAAACGAAATGTTACCCGTCATGCGAATATATTTGCGGTTTTGTTTGATATTGCGGATGAGAAACAGACAGAAGCTATTGTGAAGAATGTACTATTTAATGAAAAAGTCACTGCGATCAGCACGCCGTATTTTAAATTTTACGAAATGGACGTGCTGGCGAAGCTTGGATATCTGGGTGAGGTGCTGAAACGCGTGAAAGAGTACTGGGGTGGAATGCTTTCGAAGGGTGCGGTCACATTTTGGGAAGAGTTCGATCCTAAGCAGTCTGAGGCAGAACAGTATGGGATGTATGGCGATCCTTTTGGGAAAAGTCTGTGCCATGCATGGGGAGCGAGTCCGATCTATCTGCTGGGTAAATATTATCTGGGCGTGTATCCGACAAAGCCGGGATATGAGGCCTTTGAGGTGAGTCCCCGGCTTGGGTTTTTTAAAGAACTGGACTGTACGGTGCCAGTCAAGGACGGAAAGGTGGATATTACCTATAAGGAAGGAATTCTCAACGTGACGGCTGACAGAGACGGCGGAACCCTGAAAATAGATGGGAAGGAATGGAGACTGACGGCGGGAGTATGTGTACAGGTAGAATATTTTTTATAGAAAAGTGATGTGAAAAGAGGGCTTCTTCATCATGTGCAGAAGGAAGACGTATAAATAGTATGTGGACTATAGTAATATAAAAAAGCAGTGCGCAGGTATGTAAAATAGTTCTGCTGCAGATACTATATTGGATAAAGGGCGGTAAGCCGGATATGAAATCTTAGATAGTATTTTGCGGGAGGACTATTTTTATGTTGATCACAAATGGGAGAATATTTACAATGGCCGGGCCGGTGATTGAAAATGGGTATGTGAAGATCCGGGACGGAGTTATCGTTAAAGTGGGGGAGATGGAAGAATTATCTGATCCTCAGGATTCCATCCTGGATGTTCAAGGGGCCTGGGTTATGCCGGGACTGATCGAGGCACATGCGCATATCGGACTGACAGAGGAGAAGAGCGGTGCGATCGGGGATGACTGCAATGAGCAGACGAATCCTGTGCTGCCGGCTCTGCGTGGACTGGATTCGGTAAATCCTCTGGATCCGGCATTTCACGATGCGATCCAGGCGGGGATCACCTCGGTCATGACAGGCCCCGGGAGTGCGAATGTGGTGGGAGGCCAGTTTGTATTTATGAAGACCCACGGAAGATGCATGGACCAGATGATCGTAAAGGCTCCTGCGGCTATGAAGATCGCGTTCGGAGAGAATCCTAAGACCGTTTATGGGGATCAAAGTCTCTGTCCTGCGACCAGGATGGGAACGGCATACATGCTGCGCAGGGAACTCTTTAAGGCGGTACAGTACATGGAAAAGCGTGAGTCAGGCAGTCTAAAGGAAAAAGATTTTGATCTGGAGCCGTGGATCCCGGTGTTGAAAAAGGAGATCCCGATGAAAGCGCACGCTCACAGGACTGATGATATCCTGACGGCGATCCGTATCGCAAAGGAATTTGATCTGGATCTTACACTGGACCATTGCACAGAAGGTCATTTGATCACAGAGGAAATCGTTGCCTCCGGTTTTCCGGTCATCTCAGGAACAGACCTGACCTCCCGCTCTAAGATCGAGGTGGAGTATATGAGTTTTAAGACTGCGGGAATCCTTGCGGATGCCGGAGTGAAGGTTGCTGTGACGACGGACCATCCGGTAGCTTTGATCCAATACCTTCCCATTTGTGCCGGGTATGCGGTGAAATATGGCATGACTATGGAAGAAGGACTTAAGGCGCTCACGATCAATCCTGCTCAGATCTGCCGTGTGGATGACCGGGTGGGCAGCCTGGAGCCGGGGAAGGATGCGGACATCGCGGTATTTGACGGGAATCCGATGGAAGTATTTACCCATACACTTTATACGATCGTGGATGGGGAAGTAGTGTACCGCCAGGAGGATGAGGTAAAGGCGGATTAACTTACACCGTGCAGGTTCTTAAAGAGAGAACCTGCACCGCATGACTTTTTTTACAATATCTATATAATCCTGGACGTACTCAGGCAGATACTGTCCCGGCCTGTAGGCGGCTATCATTGTGGTGTAGATCTGCCGGTCTCCGGTAGACAGGCATACCACTTCCCTTGAATTCTGTCCCATATGCTCCACATACCCTTCTGCGGCGAGCGTGATCCCGGCGTTTTTCGAAGCCATGCTGATGGCAACCTCGCTGCTCCTGGTTCTCATCCAAACATTGGGTTTGATCCCCGCACTGTCAAATAGCTCCTGAATGACTTTTCCTGTGGTCTGCTGCTCGTATAGCAGGACGAAGTTTTCTGACTTTAGTTCGCGGATGTCGATCCAGGGGTGCCGGTAACCTTCCTTTTTTATGGCCTTTAAAATGGCAGGGTGATCCTGATGGACCACCAGGACGATCTCGGAGCGGCCGATGACCTGATACTCCAAATTCTTAGGAAATGTGCTGACATTGTAGACCGCAAGGTCCTTTTCACTTTCTTCTAGCAGCATCCGTTCTACGGAGTGGGCAGCTTCGAAGATGTTGACATTCACGTTCGGATATTTTTTGTGAAACTCGGCTACCGTGTCTGGGATCAGACAGTTGCTGCGGACGATGGGGATAGCGATGTTAAGCTGTCCCTTTTTTACATCCATCAAGTCTTTATATTCTGCATTCCATTCATTCTCCAGTTCCACCATTTTTTTTGCATAATGGAGGTATCTTTTCCCAATATATGTGGGAACATATTCATTATGGATATGGCTGAACAGCTTGGTATTCATTCGGAATTCCAGGTTCTGCAGGTATTTGCTCAGTGAGGGCTGCGAGATATACAATGCCTTTGCAGCCTTGTTGATACTTTTATACTTGGCGATTGCCAGAATATATTTTGCTTCTTTTACTTCCATCCCATCCACCTCATCTTGTATTCATGAGAAACCTGTGTCTATAGCCTGAGTGCATAAAAAATATAGAATATATATATTTGAATTATATATAATTTCCACGTAAAATAAAAGCAGAATAAATCATTTTCCATGAAAGGAGTTACAAATGAAAGCCTGGATCGAGAAGCAGTTTCAATTGAAGGAATATCAGACAAGTATCAAGACAGAATTGATGGCAGGATTTGCAACTTTTATTACAATGGCGTATGTGCTCGCCACGGTGCCGAATATGCTTGGGAGCGCAGGACTGGACCGCAATGTCGTCCTGACAGTCATGATCTTTTTGATCATTGCCACCACCCTGGGGATGGCATTTTACACCAACCGCCCTTTTGCTCTTGCACCGGGGCTTGGCAGTGTCAGTATCGTAGCAGGAATGATCGCAAATGAGAATATTTCGCCACAGATCGCGGCGGGAGTTATTTTTTGGAGCGGCATCCTGTTCTGCGTGATTTCCTTCTTTGGATTAAGGGAAGCTGTTGTGAAAGTCATCCCTCCGAGCCTGAAGCAGGCGGTCAGCGCGGGTGTGGGACTTTTTATCGCTTTGATCGGAGCAAAGGGCTGCGGCCTGATCGTTGCAAATGAGGCCAAAAACAGCCTGGGCTTCGGGGATCTGACTTCTCCGACGGTTCTTCTTGCTCTGATCGGATTTGTGCTGATCATGCTGGCAAAGGTCAGAAATATTCCAGGGGGAATGATCATTGCGATCTTCGTGACTACACTGATCGGTATCCCGATGGGAATTACGAAGATGCCGGAGCATATTTTTGCGCTGCCTGTCAGCCCGGGGCCGCAGTTTATGAGAATCGATTTCCTTGGTGCTTTGAATTTTGCTTATATCCCGTTTTTGATCGCGCTGTTTGTGCCGGATTTCTTTTCCACATTCGGAACTGTGCTTGGTGTAGGTGCGAAGGCAGGTTATCTGGATGAGGACGGCAACCTTCCGGGGATCGATAAGTGCTTCAAGGTGGATGCACTGGCGACAGTAGTCGGAGGTCTGTTTGGGATTCCCAGTATGACAACCTACCTTGAGTCTTCCGTAGGCGTTGAGGCGGGCGGAAAAACAGGACTTACTGCAGTAGGAACCTGTATTGCATTCGCGCTCACCCTGCTATTTACCCCGCTGGCACTGATGATCCCTTCCGCAGCTACGGCGCCGGCTTTGATGGTCATAGGGATTGGGATGCTCAGTTCTATGAAAAATATCCATTACGAGGATCTGACAGAAGCATTTCCGGCATTTATCTGTATCGCCTTTACGATCTTTGGAAATAACATTGCAAACGGGATCTGTCTTGCAATTCCGGTCTATCTGCTGATGAAGCTGATGGCGGGGAAGAGAAAAGAGATCAACTATGTACTGTATATCCTGACGGCAGTCTGTATCCTGTATTTTTACACACTGATCAGATAGAATGGCCGGAGTTCTGAGAGATATACTGTGGCGGCAGATTAGGGCAGATGGCAGAATCGCGAAGAGGTATGGTGTTACGCAGAGTATGACATGTGCTTTGCCACCACCGGGATGTACTTGAATTTGCGGGTAAGGAGGCAGTTTATGGGAAACAGAGATGCGGTAACGGAGGAGACAAAGATGCGTGATTCGGAAAAAGCAGGTGCAAAGACTGCAGATATGCTGGTTAAGGATGTATCTGTTTATAATACGGTTTTTCAGCGCTTCTATCCTGCAGATGTGTACATTCTGGACGGCAGGATCTACCATGTTGATCTAAAAAAGGAGAGGCTGACCAGGGCAGAACAGACAATTGACGGAACAGGAAAATATATGGTTCCGGGATTGATCGATATCCATATGCATATTGAAAGTTCTATGATGACCCCGAATTCTATGGGAGAGCGGCTGGCGCAGTGTGGAGTGACGACAGTGGTCTCTGAGCCTCATGAGATGGCGAATGTAAACGGGATGAAGGGGATTCTGGACATGATGAAAGCGGGAGAGCAGTCCCCCATCGATATTTTTTATGGAATTCCAAGCTGTGTACCTTCGACTTCACCGGAGCTTGAAACGACAGGAGGCGTGATCGGATTTGAGGAAATGAAAGAGCTGCTGAAACATCCGCGGGTAGCCTGCATGGGGGAAGTCATGAATTACCGGCAGATCATCCGGGAGAACCAGCTTGAGATCAGCAGGATGCTTTCATATCTGTCTTCGCAACGGCCCGATGTTGTTATAGAAGGACACTGCCCGTCTCTGCTGGATCTGGATCTGGCTAAATTTATCTATCTGGGGATTGACAGTGACCACACGGAACACAGTCTGGAAGAATTAAAGCAGAGGTTTTTTAACGGCATGTTTATAGAGATCCAGGAAAAAATGCTGAGACCGGAAGTGCTGTCATTTATTGAGGAAAATAACCTCTATGGACATTTTGGTTTTGTGACAGATGATGTTATGGCGGATACGCTGATGGAGCAGGGGCATTTGGATGCGGTGGTCAGAAAGGCGGTCCAGCTGGGAATGCCACCCGAGCGTGCGGTCTATCATGCCACATATACCAATGCCATGAGAATGAAGTTTACGGACAGGACGATGCTTACACCCGGGAAGCTGGCAGATTTTGTGCTGCTGGATGATGTGGAAACATTTCGTGTCGATTCTACCTTTAAACGGGGCAGATGTATTTACCGGAAAAATGCTCCGGCAGACAGGATGCATGCCTCGAGTCAGACAGCTGATTTTAAACAGAGCGGATTCCCGGCATCTTACCGGCATACGATCCATCTTCCGGCGGTAACGGAAGAGGTATTCTCTGTGTATACAGCGGAGGACAGGGATGAGGCGACAGCGGACAAAGTATTAACTGAGGTGATGGTCGTGACCGACGGTTCTACAAAGACCGGCAGAAAGCAGGTATGGATGCCCGTAAAAGACGGTGAAATACAGTGGGAGAATACACCTTACCTGCTTGCGGTAGTGTTTGAACGTTATGGAAAGACCCATCATACAAAGCGGGATGGTTTTGGGAATATCGGATATGGATTTGTAACAGGGGATGTGATCAAACACGGCGCGGTGGCTACGACATATGCACACGACCACCACAATCTTCTGGCAGTGGGCAGTGACAAGAAGAGCCTTGCGCTGGCAGTCAACACCGTGATCGCAGACCAGGGTGGGATCGCAGTCACAGATGAAGGTGAGTTAAAAGCCAGCCTGCAGCTGAATATCGGCGGCATCCTGTCGGATGCTCCATCTGCACAGATTGGCGATGGTTTGAAAAAGGTAAGGGAAGCACTGTGCCGACAGGGGTATCGGCATTATAATCCAATTATGTCATTGTGTACCTTATCACTTCTGGCAAGCCCCGCACTGAAGATCTCGGATAAAGGGATCGTTGATGTGGCGGCGGGGAAGGTCGTGCCGTTGATTTGAGAATATTCTGAAAATGAGGAGCAAAAGGGTCAGGCCCCTTTCAAAGGGGCCTGACCCTTTTGCTCCTCATTTTCGCTATTTTCTGATTTATTGAAATTATTCAGGCCATATTCCCTATATTGTTGTGGCGGGAGCTGTAATTTGGTATACTGTATAAAAATGAAATATACCTTGATCGGGGAGAATTTTCAGACAAATAATCAGAAGGGGAGTGGAACCTATGGAGTTCAGCCATGAGTTGATCGTACCGAACGAAGACTTACCTTTTAAAATGTTCATATTCGAGGGGCGTGGAGGAAATTATTTCCGGGACAAACACTGGCATCGTTCGATCGAGATTTTTGCGGTGTTTGAGGGGTCGCTTACCTTTTACATTAATCAGGAACGTTACCCGTTGATGCCGGGCGAATTTATGCTGGTCAATTCCAATGAGATTCATTCGGTGGACTCCCCGGAACCGAATATGACAGTGGTGGTACAGATCCCGCTGAAAACGTTTGAAAAGTATTTTACGGGAGAGCAGTTTATCAGTTTTACCCATGATCCCAAGGCACAGGATGAGCGGGTGATGGGCGTGATTTCTGATATTTATCGTGCTTATACGGAAAAGAAATGTGGATATGACCTTAAGGTGCAGGGGCTTTTTTACGAACTTTTATACCTGATGGTGACGAAATACAGAGAGACGGAAGTCAGCGATGAGATGGTGAAAAAGAACCGGAAATTGAGCAGGCTGTCTGTGATCACTTCTTATATCAAGGAGCATTATTCGGAGGAGCTTTCCCTGGAACGGCTGGCGGAGATCTTCGGTTATTCGCCGACCTATCTCTCCAGGATGTTCCAGAAATACGCAGGAATCAATTACAAGTCTTACCTGCAGAGCATCCGTGTGGAATATGCATACCAGGAGCTTGCAAATTCAGAGAGGACATTAAGTGAGATCGCTCTGGAAAATGGTTTTCCGAACAGTAAGGCTCTGGCAAAAGCATTTTCGAAAAAGTACGGAATGCTGCCCAGCGAATACCGTAAAAAGACAAGAAAGTGACATTGATTAGATAAGTATTTGGTCGAAAAAAGAATTGCAAATTGATAAAATGACCTCATAAGACATGTAAGATTCTTAGGAGGGAATACCATGGAAATTCAGAAAGTAACGGATGCTTCATTTGGAAAGTACGGAAAGGTTCTGGAAGGATATTCAATCAGCAGGATCCTGAAAGAGATGGAGCACACACCACTGCCGGAGGATGTAATCTATGTGCCGTCAGTGGAAGAGATGGAGGCACTGCCGGAAGCGGAGGCGTTTAAGAACAGAGCATACGGAGGGCTGCCGATTCAGATCGGATACTGCAACGGAGACAACCATAAGCTGAATGCGCTGGAATACCACCGCTCATCGGAGATTAATATTGCAGTGACAGATCTGATCCTTCTGATCGGTGCGCAGCAGGATATTAAGGAAGACTATACATATGATACTTCTTTAGTGGAAGCATTTCTGGTGCCTGCGGGAACCGTGATCGAGGTCTATGCAACGACACTGCACTATGCTCCATGTACAGCTGTAAAAGGAGGATTCAGATGCGTCGTTATCCTGCCGAAGGATACGAACACGGAGCTGACCTTTGATGCTGGTAAAGAGGGCGAAGACCGGTTGATCACCGCGAAGAATAAGTGGCTGATCGCTCACGAAGATGCGGGGATCGGGGGCGCATTCTGCGGATTAAAGGGAGAGAATATCACCTTAGAATAAGCTGGGCAGAACAACAGCTAAGGGAGGTCTGCAGACGTATTTCTTTTACAAGGTAACAAATGAGTTTCTATCATAAAGTTTTAGTTTCAAGAAAGGAAGGTACATAGAATGAACAACATGCCAGAATTAAAAATTGGAGTAGTGGCTGTCAGCAGAGACTGTTTTCCGGAGAGTCTTTCCGTAACAAGAAGAGAGGCGCTGATCAAGGCTTATAAGGAAAAATACGGAGAAGAGGAGATCTACGAATGTCCGATCTGTATCGTAGAGAGTGAACTTCATATGGTACAGGCCCTGGAAGACGTGAAGAAAGCAGGATGCAACGCTCTGGTCGTTTACCTTGGAAACTTCGGACCAGAGATCGCAGAGACATTACTTGCAAAGCATTTTGACGGACCGAAAATGTTTATCGCAGCAGCAGAGGAAACAGGCAGCAGCCTGACTCAGGGACGCGGTGACGCTTACTGTGGTATGCTCAACGCCAGCTACAACTTAAAGCTGCGCAATGTAAAGGCTTATATCCCGGAATACCCGGTTGGAACTGCAGAGGAATGTGCAGATATGATCCATGAATTCAGACCGATCGCAAGAGCTGTGGCTGCACTGAGTGAACTCAAGATCATCAGCTTCGGACCTCGTCCGCTGAACTTCCTTGCATGTAATGCACCGATCCAGCAGCTGTACAACTTAGGGGTAGAGATCGAAGAAAACTCCGAGCTGGATTTATTTGAAGCATACAATAAGCATGCAGGAGACGAGAGAATACCTGCTGTGGTAAAGGAAATGGAGGAAGAGCTTGGAACAGGCAACAAGAAGCCGGAGATCCTTGCAAAGCTCGCTCAGTATGAGATCACTCTGAAAGACTGGATCGAGGAGCATAAAGGTTACAGAAAATACGTTGCTATTGCAGGAAAATGCTGGCCTGCATTCCAGACACAGTTTGGATTCGTTCCATGTTATGTCAACAGCCGTCTGACCGCTCAGGGAATCCCGGTTTCCTGTGAAGTAGATATCTACGGAGCACTGAGTGAATTCATCGGAACTGTAGTCAGCGAAGATGCAGTCACACTGCTTGATATCAATAATACTGTTCCAGCAGATATGTTCAAGGAAGATATCGAAGGAAAATTCAACTATACACATAAAGATACATTCATGGGATTCCACTGCGGAAATACGGCTTCCAGCAAGCTTTCCTTCTGCGAGATGAAATACCAGATGATCATGGCAAGAGCGCTGCCAGAGGAAGTGACACAGGGAACACTGGAAGGCGATATCATTCCAGGCGATATCACTTTCTTCAGACTCCAGAGCACAGCAGACTGCAAACTGCGGGCATATATCGCACAGGGCGAAGTACTTCCGGTAGCAACAAGATCCTTTGGTTCCATCGGCGTATTTGCTATTCCTGAGATGGGAAGATTCTACCGTCACGTACTGATCGAAGGCAACTATCCGCACCACGGCGCCGTTGCATTCGGAAATCACGGAAAAGCGTTATTCGAGGTCTTCAAGTATATCGGCGTTCCGGTAGAAGAAATCGGATATAACCAGCCGGCAGGAGTAAGATATCCTACAGAAAATCCTTGGAAATAGACTGAATATTCTGAAAGCGGAGGGCGAAGGGGTCAGGCCCCTTTGCTCTCCGTTTTCTAAATTGTTTACAAATGGAGGTAACAGATGTTATATATAGGTGTAGATTTAGGAACATCCGCCGTAAAATTGCTTTTAATGGATGCAAATGGAAAAATTGAAAATATTGTTTCAAAGGAGTATCCTTTGTATTTTCCTCATCCCGGCTGGTCTCAGCAGGATCCTCAGGACTGGTATACCCAGACTGTGGAGGGGATCAGGGAATTGACGGCAGACTGCGACAAATCCCAGGTTGCGGGTATTAGTTTTGGCGGACAGATGCATGGTCTGGTCGTATTGGACGAAAATGACGAAGTGATCCGTCCGGCGATCCTGTGGAACGATGGACGTACAGATAAAGAGACGGACTATCTGAATCGGATGATCGGTAAGGATAAGCTGTCCAGGTACACTGCGAATATAGCATTCGCAGGCTTTACAGCGCCGAAGATCCTTTGGATGAAGGAAAACGAGCCTGAGAATTTTGCAAGGATTCAAAAGATCATGCTGCCGAAGGACTTTCTGGCATATAAATTAAGCGGCGTGTTCTGCACGGATTATTCGGATGCATCCGGCATGCTTCTTCTGGATGTGGAGCACAAATGCTGGTCTAAGGAAATGATGGAGATTTGTGGAATCACAGAAGAACAGCTCCCGAAGCTGTATGAGAGTTACGAGATCGTTGGCAGCCTGAGACCGGAATTAGCGAAAGAATTTGGTTTCACAGGAAATGTCAGGATTGCGGCAGGTGCGGGTGATAACGCGGCAGCAGCGGTTGGAACGGGAACAGTCGGGGATGGCATGTGTAATATTTCACTTGGAACTTCCGGCACGATCTTTATTTCCAGTAAATCATTTGGCGTGGATGAGAACAATGCGCTTCATTCCTTTGCACATGCAGATGGATATTATCATCTGATGGGCTGCATGTTAAGCGCTGCGTCCTGCAATAAATGGTGGATGGATGAGATCCTAAAGACAAAGGAATATACAGCGGAGCAGGAAAACATTGTGAAATTAGGAGAAAACCAGGTCTTCTATCTGCCATATCTGATGGGAGAACGTTCTCCGCATAATGATCCGAAAGCGCGTGCTACTTTTATTGGGATGACTATGGACACCACAAGAGAGGACATGACCCAGGCCGTTCTGGAAGGTGTTGCATTTGGATTAAGAGATTCCCTGGAAGTTGCGAGAAGTCTTGGAATCAAAATTGAACGTACAAAGATCTGCGGAGGCGGTGCAAAGAGCCCGCTCTGGAAAAAAATTATCGCCAATGTTATGAATCTGAAAGTAGACGTGATCGAAAGCGAAGAGGGTCCTGGATACGGCGGTGCGATCCTGGCTGCAGTAGGCTGTGGAGAATACGAATCTGTGGAAGAAGCAGCAGGTAAGCTTGTAAAAGTTGTGGAAACAGTAGAACCAGATGCAAAGCTGGTGGAAAAATATGAAGAACGGTATCAGAAGTTCCGAAAAATTTACCCAACCGTAAAAGGACTTTTTCAGGAATTGACTCATTAATCTACAGGTATGGATTTTTGCCTCCTCTGAGTTTATAATGGATGTAAATAAAGTTAATCTGATGGTGAAAATGAGGAGGATAAAAAATGGAAGAAAATCGTAAAAAACACAATCAGTCCCTTGCAGATCATGTGATAAAAAATTTGAATACCAGAGGCATGGCTGGATATTATGCCGACAGTAAAGAAGAGGCTCTGAAAATCGCCCTTGACCTGATCCCAGAGGAAAGCAGTGTAGGCTGGGGCGGCTCCGCATCCATTGCAGAGATCGGCCTAAAGCAGGCTGTTCTGGAAGGAAATTACAAAGTGATCAACCGCGATGTCTGTAAGACGCCGGAAGAGAAACGCGAGGCGGAGCTTAAGTGCTTTGACAGTGATTTCTTCCTGGCAAGTGCCAATGCAGTTACCAGGGACGGCATTCTGGTCAATATAGATAAGTTTGCCAACCGTATCGCTGCAATTGCCTTCGGTCCCCGCAATGTGATTCTGATAGTCGGTATGAATAAGATCGTAAGCAATGTAGAGAATGCTGTTGACCGTTCAAGAAATGAAGCAGCCGCCATCAATGCAGTACGTCTGGATACACAGACGCCATGCTGCAATAAAGGGCTGTGTTATGACTGCAAGGGTACAAAATCTCTATGCTGTCAGATCCTTGTAACCCGCAGTTCCGGGATAGAGGGAAGGATCAAGGTGATCCTGGTGAATGATGATCTGGGATTTTAAAAAGAAAAGGTAAAACAAAAAAGCTCTGACCGCTTGATGATAAGCGACCAGAGCTTTTTAAAGAGGCACAGACCGGATTTGAACCGGTGATCAGGGTGTTGCAGACCCACGCCTTACCGCTTGGCTACTGCGCCATGCTGAGTAAAAATCTTCATATATCATATCTTACTCAGACAACGCTTAAATTATACCAGAAATTTTCAGGCCCGTCAAGATTTTAGACATGAGATTTTGTCTGGATTTCATCTCATTATCTATTTTGTTGTATCTCTCACTAACTTAGCTGATCTCTCAGTAAAAGACATCATGAGCAAAAGATATTTTTATGATCCATCCGTTTTCACTCGGCAGCTACATCCTGCAGGGCAGCCGTATCGAGTATCTGATTCGCCTCTTCCCGCGTCAGATACTTCTGCTTTATCATACTCTGTATCACCTTCTCCTGTCTTAAGTGGGCAAGCTCGGGGCTGACATCCGGTGAATAGGCAGAGGGTGCATTGGGGATCCCTGCCAGCATCGTGCTTTCATAAGCGTTCATATCCCGAGGTTCTTTGTTAAAGTACCCCCGGCTTGCGTCTGCGACACAATAGTAGGTGTCTCCAAAATAAATACTGTTGACGTATAATTCTAAGATCTCTTTTTTATCGTAATTTCTTTCCAGCTTCAGTGCCATAAAGAGTTCGGCAGCTTTTCGTGTGATGCTGCGCTCCTGGCTAAAATACATGTTTTTGGCAAGCTGTTGTGTAATCGTACTTCCGCCTTCTATCAACTGGCCTGCTTCAATATCATTTTTGACAGCCCGCCCGATGGAAATGATATCAAATCCGGGATGTTTATAAAATCGCTTATCTTCTACGGCGACCACTGCATCCAGATAGACCTGGGGCAGATCAGTGATTGGAGTATAAGAGGGATTGCTCTGGATCTCGGCAACCTTCTTGTCCAGACTCACTGCTTCCAGTGCCTCCCGGTACCGCTCATATCCGCGGTACCCAAAGAAGGCACCAGTGCAGAGGAGGCAGAGAAGAAGAAATGTAAGAAATCTTCGGATAAATTTCATGAAATCGCTCTCTTTCGTATATTAGGGGGCCTGCCGTCTGAATAGGCCCGTATATTTCAATGAGACGAATCTCCGGCAGAACCTATGGGTGATTGATTATATAGAGAATATAACATAATAATCTTGCATTAACATGATATTAATCTTACAAATTTCTTAATTTTTCCTAAATCTGCGCGGAAAACTAGAAAATGAACTGTGATTTTCAATACTTTTCCTATGATTTCAGATTTCGTTTAAACTCAACATAGGTGGCAGTAAAATAAATAAGGTATATCCCGCCGAACAAAAGAAGAGAGAGTCCAAAGTATGACCAGGCAGGGGCAGTTACATCGGAAAAGGCAGTAAACTGTCTGCTATCGTATAGGACCAGTCCGCCGCTGATCAAAACCGCTACAAGAAATGGAAACATATAGTAAAGAAATAATTGTTTCAAAATCGTTTTATTCAACTCTTTTTCCTTCATTCCCAGCTTTTTCAGGAGTGCATGCCTATATTTATACCTGTTTGAATCACTCAACTGCTGAACCGCAAGAACGGTTAGTGCCACGCATAGAAAGACCAGTCCGACATAGAAAAGCGGGAACATCAATACAGACAGCAAAGACTTCATTTCCAGGGTCTCTGTCTGGCGCACGAAAACATCCGCGTTGTTTACATACATCACATCGGTTCCATACCCTTTGTTTTCGTTATATTTAAAGCCGGATAATGTATCAGCAGTAGATTCTTTTGTGTCATTTTCCGCAATTTTTTCTAAATCCAGCTTCAGATTCTTGGGGACAGATCCTTTTACCTGAGCCATGAGAAGAGAATAGTAAGGCTTCATGGAATCGACAGCCTGGTCAGGAACAACGAGCAGGTAATCAGCACCGTTATGGCCGTTCTGTTCAAATGCTTCTGTCCGGATGCCTCCACATTCAAATTGGGTCCCGCTGATCTTAAGCGGTTGATCAGAAAAACGAGAAGCAGCATCAAAAAGGCGGCCCTTGATCTGGATCAAGTATTGATCTCTTTCTAAAGCAGCTTTTTTATGTCCCAGCATTTCCCGAAGCCGGTTATAATCAGACAATTTCATGTAGGTGTCGTGCTTAAAGTAAGCGCCGTCGCCTGCGACAGAATTGTTCAGGATATCAGTATAATAGTGCTTCATATATTCCGAAAAATCGTCCGAATTATTTTCGTATATCTGATAGACGTGCTTTGAAGCTAATTTTGTTTTATCTTGTAACAGCTTGATCTCCTTTGAAAAATCATAATTCGGTTCTTCGTGATAGATGGCAATATCAAAGGGCCATTTTTCATTCGACTGCGTGTTTTGATATTCATTCAGCATGAGTGCGTGGGAAGCCCCCAAAAGTGCAACCATAAAAAGCAGGGTCAATGTGCCCAGTGTAAACTGCATCGTTTTTATTTTGGAGGAAATCTGTCGGAGTACGAAGACATTTGCCTCCTTCCAGACACCTGCATGTCCTTTTTGGATATAGCTGACCAGGAAAGCGGAGAGCCCCACATAAAGCAGATAGACGGATGCGATGAGCAGGGCGGTCATAGGATAAACAATGTGTTCGTTCATATGTCCCCCGGCCATCATCCAGCCGAAGAAAAGAATGAAGAGCACAGAGACAATAAAAAGCCACTGTCTGCCGGTTTTGTTTCCGCCTTTTAGTTCTTCGTTCTGCTGTTCCAGATACATCATATCCCGAATGTTCATTTTTTTAAAACGCCGCTTGTTCCTGAAAAGTGCCAGTACATAGGCAGCGCAGAAAATGCCGGCAGTCATGAGCAGTGTCTGTGGTTTTACATCCAGATGGATCTGATATTTTGTGTTAACGATGGCATAGATAAGTGTGACAATGATCTGCTGCAGGAAAATCCCGGGGATCAGTCCGATGAGAAATGCAGCGGCTCCCAGTATCACAGTTTCTTTCAAAAAGAGGTTGGCGATCTGCTTTTTATGGAATCCGAGCAGCAGATAGGTTGCAAATTCTCTGCTTCTTTTTTCCGCCATGAACCTCATCATATAATGGACCAGCCAGATGATAATGATTACGATAAAAAATGTTACAAGACCGATCAGCATTGCAAGCATTCCCGCTTCTGCACAGACCTTTTGGATATCCTCGGAAAAGATCATGGAGTTGAATGCAAACATCAGGGCGGTAATGAGTACCATTGTCATGAGATAAATAAAATAGTTTCGGAAAGAGCGTTTTGCGTTTCTTAATGCGAGCTTATTCAGCATATCCGTCACCCCCCGTCAGGGAAAGAACATCCAGAATCTCGTCCAGAAACTGTTTACGTGTTTTATCTCCTTTATATAGTTCATGGAAAATTTGCCCATCCTTTAGAAATAAGATCCGGCTGCAGTAGCTTGCAGAAAATGCATCGTGGGTGACCATTAGGATGGTTGCTTCCATTTCCCGGTTCATATAGGTAAAGGTGTCGAGCAGCATCCGGGCTGATTTGGAGTCCAAAGCCCCGGTTGGCTCATCTGCGAATACAATCTTTGGATGGTTGATCAATGCCCTGGCACATGCACAGCGCTGTTTTTGCCCCCCTGACACCTGGTAAGGGAACTGATCTCTAAGAGGCCAGATGTCCAGCCGTTCCATGATATCACGGGTGCGCTTTTCAATCTCGGCTCTGCTCTTTTTGGTCAGTGCCATAGCCAGGGAAATATTTTCTTTGATCGTCAGTGTATCTAACAGGTTATAGTCCTGGAAAACAAAGCCTAGATTATTCTTACGAAAATCTGACATTTGATCCTCTGTCATCCTGGTAATATCTTCCCTGCCATACCAAATGTGTCCAGAGGTGACATTATCTACAGTGGCCATCAGGTTCAACAGCGTAGTTTTGCCGCTTCCGCTGGCTCCCATGATGCCGGTGAATTCCCCCTGGTTTACAGTGAAGGATATGCGATTAATTGCTTTGGTAATATGATTCTTGCCTCCGTAGTACTTTTCTACATCATCAATATGGAGTAATTCTTTCATAAGTGGTTCCTCCCTTTCTTGGTTTACTCTATACTCATGGTAATAGATAAAGTGCTTTTAAGGTATGGAAGTAGTTTACAGTAATCTTACGTTTTCGAAAGATTTTAATGGGAGAAATGGGAGCTGCCGTCCGGAAAGAGAAGGAGAATCCTGGTAAATTCCCCTGCTTTTGATTCTGCCTCCAGAGTAATGCCCAGTTTTCGGCTCAATTTTTTGCAAAGGTATAGTCCGATTCCGGTAGACTGCCGGTGATCCCTGCTGTCCATTCTTCCATTGCTTCCGGTAAAGCCTTTTTCAAAAATACGGCCCAGCTCTTCTGCAGGGATGCCGATCCCGTCATCTTCAACCGAAAGGACCGTCTGTCCTGCCTTTCGGAGGATCTGTATCTGAATCCTGCAGCTGTCCTCCTTTTTATATTTGACGGAATTGATAAAAAGCTGGTTCAGGATAAAACCCAGCCATTTTTCATCGCAGTAGACAGACTCATCCTGAAGGTCGGACAAAGCATCGATCTGTACATGATTCTGGATCAGATAAGGCTTTAGATGCCGGATCACATCCAGGATCACCTCATGCAGAGAAATCTTGTGGATCTTATAATCCTGATAAACAGAGTCGGAACGGGCATAGTATAAAGCTTTCTCGATATCATTTTCCAATTCACTCAAGGAGGCTTTGAGCCGGCGGGTATCCTGGGGCGTCCAGGGGATCGTTTTGCTGCGGTTGTCACACATTAGATTCATGGAAGTAAGGGGAAGCTTTACTTCATGGATCCAGTTTTCAATAAATTCTTTATATTCGGTCCGTTCTGTTTCTAAATGGTGGACCGCGTCTATGACAGATTTGTTGGAGCGCCTTAATAAGTCCCGGTACAGCCTGTCCTCCATGCGCCAGGAGACAGGCATGACTTCTGAGAGCAGGTAGGGCTTGTCCAGGCCCTCCAAGAGCTTATAAAGTTTTTGAAAATAGCGGCTTCTCTGGTACCAGCTTATAGCAAGAAAGGCACACAGCAATAGTGCCCAGGCGATATAAAAGAGAAGCAGCTGTCCCGAAGTCATTTTGCACACAGATAAATAAAAGCCGCCTGCCAGCATACAGATAAGCTGCAGCAGCAGAATCATGGTTTTATCTTTTAGAAATTCCCAAAATGTCATATTAGATATCCTTGTCCTCTCCTGGTCTGAATCAGATCTTCCACACCGATATCCTTTAATTTACCACGAATGCGGGTGATATGGACGCTCAGGGTATTGTCATCTATGAAGATCTGGTTCTCCCACAGATCATCGATCAGATCTTCTCTGGAAACAATCTGTCCGGCTTTGGAAAATAAGTTATAACAGATCCGCAGTTCATTTCTGGTGAGCTCAACAGAGGTGTCTCCATGTTTTAGAGTGCCGTTCAACAGATTTAGCCGGCATCCCTTCCAGGTAAAAAGATAAGGATCCTCCTGAGGGGCCTTCCTGCCGGTACGTTTCAGGACGGCAGCAATGCGGGCAAGAAGCAGCGGGGCATGGTATGGCTTCCTGATATAGTCGTCACCGCCCATCATCATGCCTGTAAGCTCATCCATTGTACCATCTAAGCCTGTCACAAAAATGATGGGGACCTCCATGGTCCTGCGGATCTCCTGACAGAGCGTCAGGCCGCTGATTTTGGGCAGCTGGATATCCAAAAGGATCAGATCCGGAGACAACTGTCCGACCTGCATGGCGGTCTCTGTAAAATCAACGATCGCATCCACATGATAAAGTGCATTTTCCAGAAGCAGCTTTAGTTCTTCCCGGATGTCCGGGTCATCTTCAATAATCAGGATACGGTACATCACAACCCCCTCCTTTTACATGGCACGCAAATGTTTTATTCCCAGTCTTTTCCTACATTTACCCACTTCACTGCGCGGGAATATGTTTCCAGTTCATCAAGGGCCAGCTCGATCGCGCTGTTTCCGCTTCCGGCGGCCGGATACACCGTCTCAAAACGTTTCAGTGACTCATCAAGATATACGGTCACCCCCTCATTGACAGCAAAGGGGCAGACGCCTCCGGGTGCATGTCCGATCAATGTTTCCACATCCTCCGGGCGTATCATTTTTGCTTTTTCGTGAAATTCTTCTTTATATTTTTTATTATCCGTGCGTGCATCACCGGCCAGAACGATCAGGATCGGCCCGGCAGAAGTTGTAAAAGACATTGTTTTAGCGATCCGCGCCGGCTCACATCCCACTGCCATGGCGGCCTCTTCCACTGTGGCGCTGGATGCCTCCGGTTCCAGGATTTTGTGATCGGCTCCATATTGCTTTAAATATTCTCTTACTTTTTCAACAGACATGATGTATTTCCTCCTTGTTGCTTGCTGGTCACTGCAGATCAGCAGATATTCTAAAATATAGAGTATAATTAATTGGGTAAAATGTCAAATACAGCGGGGGTAATCTGGAGGGGGAATCTCAAAAGGGACAGAGCGGCCTGCAAAGGGGTCTGACCCCTTTGCAGGCCGCTCTGTCCCCTTTTGAAAAAGTCCATATAAAATTGACAGATAAGGATAGCTTTTTGACATCTGCATGTCTATAATAGACATAGTGAGAATAAGAAAAAGGAAAATAGAGTACAGGAGAGATAAGACATGGGTGTGATGGGGACATTGTTATTGACAACGGCGATCGCGGGCGTTGGAGGAACCGGGCTGGGAGGTCTGATCGGAGCGCTATTCAAGAAGGAGTCCAACAAGGTGGTGAGTCTTCTGCTGAGCTTCGCGGCGGGGGTGATGACGAGTATTGTCTGTTTTGATCTGGTATTAGAGGCCATTGGAACAAAGACGAATATCGTGATCGTAGTACTGGCTATCATGGGAGGCGTTGCGATGGTCTACTTTTTGAATTATCTGATCGATGAGAGAGCCAACCGGGAGGTGCCCCATGTGAAGGCTGATGCCCATCCGAAAACAGCGGATAATCTGGACGAGCTGATCCACAGCGATCATTATGCCCAGCATCAGAAGAATAAAGACAACGGATGGTCTCTCTTCATAGCCGGGGTAGTCATGGCATGTGCGATCGCGCTTCACAACGTACCGGAGGGGATGACGATCGGTGCTTCCTATGCGAGTAATGAGGGGGTAATGGGAAGTGCGGCATTGATACTGGCGGTCTTGATCGGACTGCATAATATACCCGAGGGGATGGCTGTTTCCGTTCCGCTGATCAGCGGCGGGATGGCAAAGGGGAAAGCAATTCTGATCACAGCGCTTAGCGGGGCCCCTACGATACTGGGAGCGTTTTTTGGTTATCTTCTTGGAGATATCGGCCCGCTCGGACTGGCACTGAGCCTTGGATTTGCCAGCGGCGCAATGCTTTACGTTGTATTTGGGGAGATCCTTCCACAGTCTATCCTAATGTACCGCAGCAAAAAACCGACCTTCACGGTGATTCTGGGAATGATGGTCGGTTTACTGATGATCTATCTGTAAAAAATCTATAAAGACGGATGCACAATAACAAGGCATCCTTACTGCCCGGAGACATCCTCTTGTAAAAGCTGTTCATACCGGTACTGGCAGGCGATCAGGCGGATCTCAAAGTTCTGCCGATCCTGCTGAACGATGGAGGATAAAAGCATCCCGGCAAAGAAGGAAATGATCGCGGCCATATATACAAAGCCGCATACGATCAGTGTCGGAAAGTTCGGAACCAGTCCCGTGCGTGCATAAGTAACTACTACAGGGATCAAGAAGATCGTGCTGATTATGGTCAGCAATAGTGCAAATCCGGAAAAGAATCCAAGTGGTTTGTAATTCCGGTAGAGCCGCGCAATGGTTCGAAGGACTTTCATGCCGTCGCTGTAGGTATTCAGCTTGGATTCACTGCCCTCCGGGCGGTCTCTGTATTCGATCACCACATTTTCCACCTGCATATTTTTATCAACGGCGTGGATACTCATTTCAGTCTCGATTTCAAATCCCTTAGAAAGGACCGGGAATGTCTTAACGAAATTATAGCTAAAGGCACGGTATCCGGTCATAATATCCTTGATATCATTTTTAAATAGTTTATTGATCGTCTTACGGACCAGGGAATTACCCAGATTATGAAACGGCCGTTTATTCTCCTGGAAATAAGTGGAGGAAAGACGGTCGCCGACTACCATGTCTGTATGACGGTTCAGCACCCGGTCTACCATTTCTCTGCCGAATTCAGCCGGATAAGTGTCATCACCGTCTACCATGATATAGGCTTTTGCGTTGATCTCACGAAACATACGGCGGATCACATTCCCTTTTCCCTGCAGATATTCGTGCCGCACGACCGCACCGGCCTGCTTAGCAAGTTCGGCGGTCTGGTCTGATGAATTATTATCATAAACATAGATCACTGCTTCGGGCAGCGCCTGTCTCCAATCACTTACCACTTTCGTGATCGTCTTACTTTCATTATAGCATGGGATCAGAACTGCTATTTCATCCATTGAATTACCCTCTCATTCGTAAATCGCTGATTTTATACTACACTATCCGGCCGCCTTATGCAAGAAGTATCCAGAAGGCATACAGGCATGAATACAGAGGCGCGGATCACCGGAAAATCCAGGGACTCCTTGAAAAAATGGTACAGTACTCTTATAATGGGAAGATGAGTTTGGAAAAGAGGACGGCCGCCTTATGAAGATAGATTATCAGATAAAAAATAATGAAATAGAGATCATCCGCTGTTATGGAAATGACCCTAAGATCGTCCTGCCGGAGCAGATCGACGGTCTGCCGGTGACGAAAGCAGCACCTTATGCATTTTCGGATCACAAGGAGACGGAACAGGAGGAGGTGCTTTCTTATGAGACAGAGGAGGGATCTATATTTGCGGGTGAGAGAGGCCTGCTTGCAGGAACAGCTGTGGAAGAGGTGATCTTCCCGTCTGCTCTCAGAGAAATCGGGAATTATATTTTTTATGGATGCAAATCTCTGCGGCTGCTGGAGTTTTCTAATACGCTGCAGCAGATAGGCAGCGGTGCATTTACCGGGTGCGGTGCTCTGAGCAGATTAAAGGTGCATATGACAGAAGGAGACAGATCCTGTACCAGGGAGATTCTGGAGGATCTCTGGCAGCGTATAGATGTTACTTTTTTCTATGAGCAGGAAAAGAAACGTGCGGTTCTTGTTTTCCCAGAGCATTATGAGGAGGCTGTGGAGAATACACCGGCCCGTATTTTATTTACACAGCACCATGGCTCCGGGAATAATTACAGGCAGTGCTTCTATAATAAAGAAATGGATTACCGCAAATATGACAGCCTGTTTTCTGTTGCGGCAGCGTGGGATAAAATAGAAGTGCTTGCGGATATAGCCTTTGGCAGGCTTCGCTGTCCTTATCAGCTGACGGAAAATGACAGACAGGTATATAGAAATCTGATCCGGGAGCGATTTCAGGAAACGATAAAGTATCTCATTGAACAGGAACTTTTTCACAACATACGTGTCATTTCTACTGAAGGATTGTGGAGCCGTGAAATGTTAGAGTATGCTCTGGAGATTGCATCCAAACAAGGGAAAATGGAGATACTGAGCTATCTCATGAATGAGAAACAAAAAAACTTTAGGCAGGAAACGAAAAAGTTTATACTATAAAAATGAAATGTTTTCTGTTGGGGAAGGGAGGTATGAAAGCGATGACAGATTTTGAAGAACAGGATGGCAGAGAGGCAGCAGTGCGATTAGAGGCTCTTGGGAATCAGATCTTGAGTGCGGCAAGGGATGAGCTTTATCTGGGAATGCGTTTTCTGGATGTGGCGCTGAGCAGCTTTGTCTATCAGATGGACACATCTGTGGATCCATTTGGCACGGACGGCAGTGTGATTTATTTTAATCCCCGGTATCTGGGCGGTCTGTACCGCCAGAATAGGATTCTGGTAAACCGGGGATATCTTCATATGGTATTCCACTGCATTTTTCGGCACATGGTGAAACCGGGGATGGATGAACGTTACTGGAACCTGAGCTGTGATATCGCTGCGGAACATATGACAGACAGTAATTTCCACCGTTGTGTCCGTTTCCCAAAGAGCCTTCTTCGAAGGGAAACATACCGCAGACTGGAGCAGGAGAAAAGGGTGCTCAATGCAGAACGGGTCTATGCGGTCTTGAAGGAATGGGATCTGTCGGAAAAGGAATTAGAACGTCTTGAGGCTGAGTTTTATGTGGATGACCACAGATACTGGGAAAACCAGCAGCCTGACAGACAGCCTGATCCCAGCCTGAACAGGAAATGGCAGGAGATCAATGAGCGTATGGAGACAGATCTGGAGACATTTTCCAAGGAAGCCTCTGAAAAGTCAGGAGATTTACTGGACCAGATAAAAATTGAAAATAAGGAACGGTATGATTACCGGGAGTTTTTAAAAAAGTTTTCTGTATACCAGGAGGAAATATCGGTCGATCCGGATACATTTGATTATACATTTTACAGCTATGGACTGCGTCTGTATGGAAACATGCCTCTGATCGAGCCGCAGGAGACAAGAGAGGTCAAAAAGATTTCGGAGTTTGCTGTGGTGATCGATACTTCGATGTCTTGTTCTGGTGAATTAGTCCACAAATTCTTAGAGGAAACTTATTCTGTATTAAGTGAAGAAAATAGTTTCTTCAAAGAGGTGAATATCCATATCATCCAATGTGATGAGAAGGTACAGGCAGATAAGCGCATCACCAGTGTACAGGAGTTAGAGGCGTATATGTCGCAGCTGACCTTATATGGTGAGGGCGGGACAGATTTCAGGCCGGCTTTTACCTATGTGGATGAGCTGTTGGAAAAAGGAGAATTTGAAAACCTGCAGGGGCTGATCTATTTTACGGACGGATACGGGATCTATCCTTCCAGAATGCCATCCTATAAGACGGCCTTTGTATTTATGCAGGAGGATTACCGGGATGTTGAGGTTCCGGCCTGGGCAGTAAAGCTTATGGTAGAAGAAAAAGATTTTTAAGTGAATGACCTTAGCGCCTGGAAACAAGTTTCCGGGGATAGATCGGGGTACAGGAGATAGACAGAAATCATTAAGGGAGGTATAACAGCGTGGATATTAAAAGAGCAAAACAGGAGATTAAAGATTCGATCGAAGCCTATCTGGCAAAGGACGAGTTTGGAGAATACAGGATTCCGGCGATCCGCCAGAGGCCCATCCTTCTGATGGGACCTCCGGGAATTGGAAAGACACAGATCATGGAGCAGATTGCCAGGGAGTGCAGAATTGGGCTGGTGGCTTATACCATCACTCACCATACAAGGCAGAGTGCGGTAGGACTTCCGTTCATTAAGGAGAAGGTGTACGCAGGACAGGAATTTTCAGTTACAGAGTATACCATGAGTGAGATCATTGGTTCTGTATACGAAAAGATGGAACAGACTAAGATCAAAGAAGGAATCTTGTTTATTGATGAGATCAATTGTGTATCAGAAACGCTCGCGCCCACGATGCTGCAGTTTCTGCAGGGAAAAACATTCGGCAACCAGAAGGTGCCAGAGGGATGGATCATCGTAGCGGCAGGGAATCCGCCGGAGTACAATAAGTCTGTCCGGGATTTTGACGTGGTGACATTGGACAGGCTCAAAAAGATTGATGTTGAGGCCAGCTTTGACGTGTGGAAGGAATATGCCTATAAACAGGGGCTCCACCAGGCAGTGATCTCCTATCTGGAGCTGCGCAAAGAGAATTTTTACCGCATAGAGACGACCGTGGACGGCAGGTTTTTTGCAACTGCGCGCGGCTGGGAGGATCTGTCAGAGCTTATTCAGGTATATGAGATCCTTCATAAAACAGTGGATCGTGATGTGGTGTACCAGTATATCCAGCATCGTATGATCGCCAAGGACTTTGCAAACTATCTGGAGCTGTATTATAAATACAAGAAAGACTATGGCATTGAGGATATTCTGAAAGGCGAGTGGAATACAGCCACGATACAGAAGGTCAAGGCGGCGCCATTTGACGAGCATCTAAGTATTGTGAGCCTGCTCAACGGGAAGCTTAGTGAATTGTTCGAAACTTGTTATATGACAGATGCTTATGTGACAAAGCTTTATGAGTATCTTATCTACTACAGGGAAAACAGGGTCACAGCTATGCTGGAGGATATCCGGCGTTTGGCTGAGAAGGATCTGGAAGAAGAGAAAGCCTCCGAGCTTTTGACCCGGCGGGAGGAGATGACCCTTAAGAGGGTCATCGCTTCACTGGAACGTTTTTCAATGACCATCAAGGGAGAATTATTCATCGGAGATGGGGCATTTGAGGAGGTAAAGGCTCTATTCGAACGGGAAGTAAATGAGCGAGAAGAGGAAATTGCATATACATCTGCCACACTTCAAAATGTCTTCCATTTTATGGAAGATGCCTTTGGCGAAAGTCAGGAAATGGTGGCGTTTATCACCGAACTGAATGCCAATTACTACAGCGTATGGTTCATTAAGGAGAATGGATCGGACCAGTATTACCGCTATAATAAGGGACTGCTGTTTGATGAGCGGCAGCAGGATATCGTCCGTCAGATGGACGATGTGGAGGAGCTGCTGAACCGCGGGATTAAGTAGATTTGGGCGGGAGGATTTCAAAGGGGTCAGACCCTTTTGCCCGCCGAATTCAGAATATTCAGATAAAAGGAGAATGTAAGATGATTAAAGTGATCGCGTCGGATATGGACGGAACACTGCTGAATAACCACCACAGAATAGCCAGGGAGACTCTTGAGGCGATCCACAGGGCTTGTGAGGCAGGCATCCGCTTTATGGTGGCTACGGGCAGGAATTTCCGCGGAGCGATGGAAGAATTAAAGGATGTGGAGCTGACATGCGATTATATCGTAGGAAGCGGTGCAGAGGTGCGTGATCCCGGCAGGAAGGTGGTTTATACAGCGCCGATCGATATGGACTTGTGCGAAGAGGTGTATCAGGCACTGCAGAAGTATCCAGTGTCAGTTGTTTTCTGTACAGATGAGCACGATTACCGGATCGGGGATGAGGCGGAGATCGAGTCCGGCTTTCTTCATCAGCTTCGGGTATTCCACCTGGATCAGGATATAGATGAGGAGCAGGCCAGGCAGGATCCACTTTATCAGCGGATCAGGGGAAATACAAGGATCATATCTGATTTTTCACAGCTTCGGATGGCGGGCGTGCCGATTTATAAAATCTTTCTGTACTCCGAGGACATTCCGATGTTAGATATGATACGTGAGGAGCTGCAGGATCATCCGGCAATCGCCGTAGCCGCGTCTTTTGAGACAAATCTGGAGATTACGGATGTGAAGGCGCAGAAGGGGCCTGTTTTAAAGGAATATATTGAGTCACTTGGCTATACAATGGACGAAGTGATGGTGTTTGGAGATAGTATGAACGATTATTCCATGCTTTCCATGGACTTTGGTGCTACTGTAGCCATGGCAAATTCGATGCCGGAGGTAAAAAAGGCAGCAAAGTATATAACCAGATCAAACGAGGAATTGGGGGTTGCTTTTGCGATAAATGAGCTGCTTAACAGATACGGACTGTAAACTGGTGCTGTCAAGAGAGAAAGTTTTGATAATTCTGGGGAAACAGGAGATTTCAGCATTAAGTTATGATACAATGATGGAAAGCAGGAAGTGGCCCGGAATATATAAAAAAGTACTTCATGCCATACTGTACATATAATAATCTATAAGGAGTCAGGGTATGGATAAAAAGAAGGATCAGGTGGTATACAAAGGTCGTACATTAGAACAAGTGCTTGAAGAAAATAAGAATCTAAACGCATTGATCCAAAATGTCCCGGGCGGCGTTATGTGCTGCGATGCGGATATTGAAGATGGATTAGAGCTATTGGAGTATAGTGATGGTTTTTTAAAACTTTTGGGTTATTCAGCTGAGGAACTAAAAGAGAGGTATGATAACAGATTCCGCCGGCTGATGTATGAACCGGACTGGGAAAAGACGCTGCAGTCGGTCAATGAACAGATGGCTCAGGGGAATACAAAAAAGATTGAATACCGTGTAAAATGCAAAGACGGTACATTAAAGGTAATATATGATCAGGGGCAGCTGGTGCGCCGCAACGGAAGAGATGTGTTTTACTGTATCCTGACGGATGTGACCGAACAGCGTGCGACTATGGAGGATCTGAGACTTAGTCTGGAACGACACAGGATCATCCTGGCACAGACGAGAGAGGTGATCTTCGAATGGGATATAACGAATGATACGATATTGTGGTCAGATAACTGGGAGAAAAAGTTTGGCTACAAGCCTTTTGAGGCGAATATCGAGGAGGGGATCCTGAAAAGCGGGCATATACATACTGAAGACAGAAAGACCCTATTACGTCTCTGCCACCGTCTGCTGGATAATACTCCTTATGTGGAAGATGAGGCCCGGCTGCAGAAAAAAGACGGGGCATTCATCTGGTGCAGGATTCGTGCAACATTACAGACCGGGAATGACGGGGCTAAGAAAAAGGTCATAGGCGTCATTTTGGATATAGATGATGAGAAAAAGAAGACCGAGAGGCTAAAGGAGAGGGCTGAAAAGGATGCTCTCACAGGTGTTTATAATAAAGGTACGCTGCAGATGTTTGGAAACCGGTATTTTTCCAATATGAAGCAGGGGGAAATGGCAGCCTTTTTTATGATCGATATTGATGATTTTAAGTATATCAATGATTTTTATGGTCATTTAAGCGGTGACGCGCTCCTGGCGGAGATTGCGGCAGGGTTGAAACATATTTTCAGAAGGCATGATATTATTGGGCGGATCGGCGGCGATGAATTTGCTGTGATCATGAAGAATATACAGAATAAAGAAATCGTCAGAAAGAAGGCCGCAGAGATTATGGCGATTTTCAATGAGTACATGCACGATGAAAACTATACATTTTCCAGCAGTATAGGAATCGCCTTTCTGCCGGAACACGGTATGGATTTTGAAACTATTTATAAAAATGCAGATATTGCGCTTTATAAGGCGAAGGCTTCTGGTAAGAATAACTGGAAGATTTATGAGCCGGGACTGCAGATGGAAGATGTAAATGAGAGGCTGTATACGGCAAAGCGCAGGCTCGATAATTTTGACACAGTGTGGCAGGGGGAGACCGGAATCATAAGCTATGTATTTACATCACTGTACAATGAACCAGATATAGAAAAGGGCATTGAAGGTATTTTGAAGATCATAGGAACCCAATTTGGCGCGTGCCGGGCGTATATTTTTGAATGCTCTGATGATGGGAACTATGGATATAAGGCATTTGAGTGGTGTAAAGAAGGGATCGAGCTCAGAAAAGAAAGGCTGCAGGGGCTTTCAAAGGAGATTTCGGAAGATTATTTTAGCAATTTTAATGAAAACGGTGTTTTCTTTTGTAACCATATAAAAGAGCTGCCCGAAAAATATCGTTCTACTATGGAGAAAGAAGGAACCAAGTCTGTACTCCAGTGTCTGATCAAGGATGCAGGAAAGATGAGGGGATTCATCGGATTTGACGAATGCAGGACCAGCCGCCTCTGGACAAAGAGCCAGATCGATACGCTGACAGTGGTAGCACAGGTAATCAGTGTTTTCCTGGCAAGAAACCGGATGCAGTCGGGCAGTATAGCGGACGAGACAGAAGATAGGAGAAACAAAGAATGAGCAGGAAAAAAAGACGAGAGGACAAGCATGGCAAAAAAGGAAAGTCCAGCGGGGTTCTATTGACGGTCGTGCTTTTGGCTGCGATCTGTGTATTCATTTTTTCGGCATATCAATTGATCAAGCTGCTGATCCCTTACTATTCCGGCGGTAAGGAATATGATAGGGTCAAGAAGCTGGCCATTACAAATGAGAAAGAGGACTCAAAGGATGGGGAAGAGGATGACGGCTTTCAGGTTGATTTTGATGTGCTGTTGAAAGAGAATCCCGATACGGTTGCATGGCTTCGCTTTGATGAGCCGTCTGTCATCAGTTATCCGGTTGTAAAAAGTGCGGATAACCAGGAATATCTGACGAAAACCTTCTCGGCAAATGACAATAAGCTGGGTGCGATCTTCATGGACATGCGCAACAATTCCGAGTTTACAGACCTCAACACCTTTATATACGGGCATAATCTAAAGGTGGGAGGAGAGATGTTTTCGCAGCTGAATGAGTATGCAAGTGAAGAGTTCTGCAAGAAGCATCCGTATTTTTATATTTACACACCAAAGGGGAAGCTTACATACCAGGTGTTCTCGGCAAGTACGGTGAAGGACAATGCCGATAATTATAATCTTGCCTATGCAACGGCAGAGGATTATGCGGCTTATCTGCAGTTATGCAGGAATTCGTCCAATTATCAGGTGGATGTCAAGCTGGACGCTCAGTCCCAGATCGTCAGCCTGTCAACATGTACGAATATCAATGATGATGAGCGGTTCCTGGTACAGGGTGTGCTTGTGAAGACGGAGTAGTGCAAAGGGGTCTGACCCCTTTGCTCACCGTTTTCAGAATATTCTCATTATTAGTAGGAAGGGCAGGGATGAAGTTATGCCGGACAGATTTGAGATCGGGGACGTGATACGCATGAAAAAGCCGCATCCATGCGGCAGTTATGAGTGGGAAATATTAAGAGTGGGGGCAGATTTCCGGCTGAAATGTACCGGATGCGGACACCAGATCATGGTACCACGGAAGTTAGTGGAAAAAAATACAAAAGAAATTCGTAAAAAAGCTTGAATCGGACAGCCTCTTATGGTAAAATAAGAACTCGTGACGTACCCGTTGAATATAAAATTCACGGACATCAATTTTCCTTGTTCCCGCTAAGGTACGGGAGCCAGAGACCATAAGGAGGTGCAAAAGACATGAACAAGTATGAATTAGCTGTTGTTGTCAGTGCAAAAATCGAAGACGACGCTAGAGCAGAAGTTATCGAGAAAGTGAAAACTTTAATTACACGTTTCGGTGGCAATGTTACAGACGTTGATGAATGGGGTAAGAGAAGATTTGCTTACGAAATTCAGAAGATGAAAGAAGGATTTTACTACTTCGTCCACTTCGAATCTGACAGTACTGTTCCAGGAGAAGTTGAACAACGTATCCGTATCATGGACAACGTACTCAGATATTTATGCGTTAGACAGGAAGCATAGAGAAAGAGGTATTTATGAATAAAGTAGTTTTGGTTGGGCGCCTGACAAGGGACCCAGAAGTTAGATATTCACAAGGTGATAGTGCAACTGCAGTTGCAAGATATACAATAGCTGTTGACCGCAAGTTCAAGAGAGACAACGAACCGACAGCGGATTTCATTCCGTGTGTTGTATTCGGACGCTCCGCTGAGTTTGCAGAGAAGTATTTCCGCCAGGGAATGCGAGTTTCCATTTCCGGACGTATCCAGACCGGAAGCTACACGAACAAAGATGGCGTGAAGGTATACACAACAGAAGTCATTATCGAGGATCAGGAATTTGCTGAGAGCAGAGCGGAAAGTGAAGCCAACAGAGGCTCCTTCCAGCAGTCAGCAGCTCCAAGCCCTTCACCAAGTGTTGATGCAGGTGACGGATTCATGAACATCCCGGATGGGATCGATGAAGAGCTGCCATTTAACTAAGACACGTATTGTGAAATCTTTCTATTAATATAGGAGGTAAAAAGAAATGGCTTACGAAAAAGGTAACAGACCAGAAGGCGGCTTCAAGAGAAGAGGACCGGCGCGCAGAAGAAAAAAAGTATGCGTATTCTGTGGTAAAGAGAATAACGAGATCGATTATAAAGACGTAGCAAAGTTAAAGAAATACATCTCTGAAAGAGGAAAAATCCTTCCTAGAAGAATCACAGGAAACTGTGCAAAGCATCAGAGAGCTCTTACAGTAGCAATCAAGAGAGCAAGACACATTGCTTTAATGCCATACGTTCAGGACTAATCTGAGATATAAAGGGGCTGCTGGGAAATTCTGTGTGAATTTCCCAGCAGCCCCTTTTTTGAGTGCGTCAGGCGGCGCACGCTTCTTACGGGTGAGAGTCCCTAATCTGTCCTCGTGGTGGGAACCCATTTCTTTACCAATTGAAGCCAGGGAGCAGCCGCTTTTGCAAGTGTTCCTATTCCAAGATGCATGGAAAGACGATTATCGAAATTTATTTTGGGGGAATTATTTTAAAGGTGTTTGTAACGAATTCAGAATAATCGGGTATCTGTGGATAAATTTGCGGAAACTCAAGGTATGAATCTGCTTGTTGAATCTGACCGATTCAACTATAATAATTGGAGGATTACATTTTTCCAGGGATAATGGGAGGATATAGATGTGAGTATTACGATTGCTGTATGTGATGATGACATTAATAGTACGAATATGATAGAGAATTTATTATATAAAATTGCAAAAGAAAAGGATATTGATATATATATAGATGTTTTTTATGATGGTGCGATGTTAATTAACTATATGGAAAGAAGTAATAAGATATATAATTTAATATATCTGGATATTGAAATGGATAGTTTAAGTGGAATAGAAACCGCACGGCAAATACGCGCTAAGGATTCATGTGCTGTAGTTATTTTTGTATCAAATTATGACAGCTATTTCAGAGATATGTTGGAAGTTGAGCCGTTTAGATTCTTAGATAAGCCAATTGACAGCGTAAAATTTGAAAATTACTTTTTAAAAGCATTAGAAAAAATTGAGTGCGGAAATGAAAGTTTTGTTTTTAAATATCAGAAAGAAATGTATATGGTTAAATATAAAGATATCAAATATTTTGAGAGTGATAAAAGAATCATTCATATAAGAGGGAAAGACAGATCTTATCAATTCTATGGAAAGCTGAATGAGATAGAAAAAATTGTGTTGGAAAAAGACAAACATTTTATGCGCATACATCAATCTTATTTGGTTAATATGCAATATGTGCGTAAAATTACATTTTCCTATATGGAAATGGAGGATGGAACAATCCTTAATATAAGTGAAGACAGGCAGAAAAGCTTTAGATACAAATACTGTGATTTAATAGGAGAGGATTTGCTTAATAATGACAAGTGAAACATTTTTATATTTAATCTTAAATCTTTTTTCATTATATCAAATGAAGCTATACTTTGATATATTTTTCAAGACCTCTAGAAAATCTGTAAAAACAGTTGCTATTTGGACTATTTCAATTATTTGGCAAATTATTTCTACGTTCTTGATTAGTGATAATGGGGTAGTTAACTTATTAATAAGTATATTTATGATTTTATTTTATACACTAGGGTTATATGAGGGCACACTATATAAAAAGATTATATTTGTTATGTTGTTTAACGTTATATATATGTTAGCAGAAGTATTGACAGCACTTATTCTGATTTATTCAGGTTTTGGTTTTGTGGAAAACAGTTTTTTAGGGGTACTTGTATCAAAACTACTCATGTTTATTGTGATAAAGAGTATTGATTTTGGGGGAAGGAAGAGAACTTTTGGAGAAATCGCTCATTTGACAGGGGGACTTATGATAGCGATTCCATTAGGGAGCATTTATATCGCCTGTTACATTTTTTACAGTGATTATAAATTATATGGCTCCAATATCTCTATTATTCAAACGATTCCGTATATAATTATACTAATTGTTAATATAAGTATATTTGTTTTATATGAAAGAATTTTTATGGAGCAAGAATTACGAAGGAGTAATTCCATATATGAAAAGCAGATTGAATCATTCAGACAAAATGCTTTGATACACAGACAAATTTCAGAAGAAGTGCGGAAAATCAGACATGATATAAAATATCAGATCTTCTATATTCAGAACGCTCTCGAGAAAAAGAAGTATAATGAGGCACAGGAATTTTTAGCAGAACTGAATTATCTTACAAAAATTAAAGTTGATAAGTATTTAGATACATCAAATCTAATTGTGGATTCCCTGATTAATTATGAATACTCTTTAGCCAAAGCAGTTGGAATCGATTTTTCTGCTAATGTAGAGATTGGCTCGGAACTATCAATTGAGGACGGGGATATCTGCTTGCTTTTAGGAAATATAATGGATAATGCAATAGAAGCATCTGAAAAAGTCGACATATCAAATCGTTTTATAAAACTATATATGAAGGAAATGAAAAACACACTCACTCTTGTTGTACAAAATTCGTTTATAAATAGTTTGGAAAAAGATTGGATGGGAAGATATATTTCATCGAAAAAAAATAAATTTTATCATGGAGTCGGATTATCAACAATAGAAAGGATTGTTAATAAATACAATGGTACATTCATGATAGATACTAAGGAACAGATTTTTACTCTAAAGATTATGATGTTTATGGGAGAGTAATTAGTATAGCTATTTAACTATTTGACTCTTTTGATAACCTATGGAAAAAATTACATATAATTTCTTAAAAATTACAAGTTGAAGAGTAACATAGTAAAAAATGTTAACCTATTAGCATACATCTAAAGAAAATTTCATTTAATACTAATATTATATATTTTATTAAATATCTGGAGTTCTTAACTATCATGGAGGGACATTAATGAAAAAATTTAGTGGGATTTTAGTAAAGAAATATAATATTGTAAATATGTTGGCTAGCATCGCTTTAATTGTAAGTACGTTTGTTGCGACGAGGCATTGTGTGTTTATTTATCATCAGGGAGAGATTCCTGAAAAGTTAGATTTACTGAGGAACCTATGAATAGAGTTATTAATTATTTCACGAATTATTTGATTAATGAAAATATTATAAAGGAAAGTGAATACGAGATCTATCAATATGGACTGTTGGTTGCCATGGAGATGTTTCTATCGTTGATAACCATACTGGTATTAAATATAGTTTTAGGGATTGGTTATGAAGGTGTGGTCTTTTTAATTGTGTTTATAAGTGTTCGGACTTTTTCTGGAGGGATGCATCTAGAAAAATTTTATAATTGTTATTTCTGTTCTAGTTTGACATATGTTGCTTGTATTAAAATAAGCAAATATCTTATACTGCCAAATGGTTTATGTTTAATGGTTGGAGTAGTTTTAGCAACATTTACTTTTGCATTCACCCCTGTAAAACAATATAATATGGATATATGTCTAAGTGAACAAAAGAAAATGAAAAAAAATGTTAGGAAGGTATTATTATTTTGGATGTTATGCAATATTACATTGTTATTTACAGGGTATATGAAAACGATGATTTATATTGAATCGGCATTGTTACTAAATTTTATATCCATGCTATGGGGAAGAATTTATTTTATCAAGAAGAGCAGAAGCGATTGACATATCATTTATCTAACTCAATTTAACTGAACTGTTAATTCGGAAATTATGTGCAATAGTTCAGTTGAACTTCTTATTTCTATAAAATTCTCGGATTTTACACAATAATCTTTATATACAACTGTTGCGAAGTCGGAACAGTTATTTAGTATACAATAAATTTTGGCGGTTCAGAACAGGGGGAGAATATGGATACAGAGCAAAAAGGCACGAAATTAAAAATTCTTTGTGGCTTCTTAATATTTTTTTCTTTACTAATTGAAAAATTAGGGACGCCATGGGGGTATTATAACATTTGGGATTTTGCGTTTAAAATTGGTGATGGGAGTCTAATGGTAGAGGATTTAAGAGTCTTGCTGACTTTGTCCTCGGTTATTCCGGCCTTGCTTACAAATATCTTATATTTTGTTCGTTCTATATGGCTGATTAAAAAGAAGAATCCCAAATATTTCATATTTTTGCCGGGAGTGGGAATGGTAGTTTACGCTATTTGTTTTCAACCCTATTTCCTAATTAATATTGTATTAGTAGTAGTTGATTATATGGGAGTACGCTGGCTTCAGGAACGAGATGAAATAAATGAGGCATATAAGAGGCAGAAAGCAAATGAAAAATTAGAGCAGGCAGAAAAAAAGAGGATAAAATACTTTCCAGGACGCTATCCAGAAGAATTTTTCCAAATGGTCCGTAAAAATTATATTTATACTAAAAAGGGGCAGATACTTTTATTGGCAGCGTGTTTCTTTACTGCAATGTGTATATATGTGATGCTGACTATGTATGGTTTAATTGCACAAGTGCATGGTAAAGAGGACTTTATGTCGAGTAATGGGCTTATAGAAATTTTTCGAAATACAGGGCTTTTGGTAGCTGTACTTTGTATTATTATGCTCATATTAGTTATTTCATATTATATAGGCTATCAGAAAAAAGCTAACAATTTGCTTTTAGTTTTGGGTATGCGCAGCAGAACAGTGTATTTAATATTTGTGATAGTATTTTCTGTAAATGCTTTGTTAGCTGGTATCTGTGGAATAGTATCCGGGAGTATTGCTGCTTACATTATTAAAAATGCATGGCAGAGTGTACTTTCACATAGTGGTGTCGAAATTACTCTTGCTTCAATTGTAAATGGTAAGTCTATCGTATTTTGTATATTGGGGTATTTGCTCGCAGTGCTTTTGGCTCTTGGATTAAATCAGGAAAATATATTAAGTTTAGCACGGTCAATGAATATGAATATAGAGGTGCAAAAGGAAAATCGCAATCATAAACATGCTTTTCTGCTTATGGGAATTGGTATCATGCTTTGCATCCAAGCCATTCGTTGGTGTTTTATAAGAGGCTGGGCAGAAAGTATATACATTCATATTGTAAGCGTATTAGGTATTTTACTGTTATTGTCAGGGGGGACGGTATTCTATCTTAATAGATTAAAGTCCGATAAAGACAAATATTATAGGAAAATTATTGTAAACCGCCCTCTTTATTATCGATATAAGAAAAGTTTCTGGAATCTGTTTTACCTGTCAGTTATCCATTTTTTTATATTATCAGTTTTTTCTGTACAATTTGCAGGCTCTATGATGGAACAGAATATAGCAGACCTGTATCCTTACGATATTGTAGGTACAGTTTATCATGCAGATATAGAAAATCTAATTGATGTTGCAGAAGAACACAACGCAGAAGGAAGTTTGTATCCCATGTTCCGCATGACGTCACTATATGGGAGTGATAAACTAGTCCCATGGTTTGGTCCGCGTCCGATTCAGTATCCGCAAGGGCAGCATATTGCTATATCTGAATCCACGTATCGAACCTTGAAAGAGAAAGCTGGCAAAATCCCCAAACAGCTTAATTTATCGGGAGAAGAGATGCATGTAGTATATCAGCAAGACCTATCAGTAAAAGCACATACTATTGACTGGGATACTAACAGGGTAAATAAACATCTTCGCATAGGTCAGCCACTTATGTACTATAATCCGGCAGATGTTGATACAGTATTTCCGGTAAGAGAAATAAAAAGTGAAGAAAGGGATATTCTTACGGGGGCGTTCCATCAGGGAATGGGAGAGAATTTAATTGTATTAAGTGACAAGTATTTTGAGTCGGAATATGAGAAAATCACGGAATATAATAAGCAGCAATGGAGTTTACGTGAAAGTGCATCTTATGAGGAATGGACGTATTATACTGGTAACCATACGTCTAATTTGACAGAGGGACCAACTAGCTTGTTCTGCTTTCATGTTTCTCAAGATGAGTATGATGCCCTGGTAACAGATATTCGGTATCTGGAGGATAAGTATCGTTACGATAAGGTATGGGATGAATCTATACGGCCATTCTATGAAAAGCAGCAAATGATAATTGATACGGGTGCAGAAATCTTTTTTAGAAGATTAGTGTATTTCTTTATTGTACTTTTGCTTACAATTATGGGTCTATTTCAGTATTATGTTAAACTGGAGGCAGAAGTAAAAGAAATGAATTGGCAGAACGTTTTCCTAAAAAAACTGGGTATGAGAGAAAAAGATAGGAAAAAGGCTATGATAGGGCAAATGAGGTTATTTGTAACATTACCTTTAGCAATAGGAGTATGTGGCGGACTTATTTTTACTAGCCTTGCGGTACGTGCTAGACTATATGAATTTAAAGAAATTCTAAATTATGTATGTTTAGATGGATGTGTATATCTGATCTATATAGCTATATGGGCGGCATGGTATGTCTGGATGAAGAAGTTGATATGGAGGCAGGCAGAATGGGGAAACAATTAATATTGAAAGTAGATAATCTGACTAAAAACTATCAAAAACAGCTATCGAGCGGTAAAATTGATGTAATTAAAGTGCTTAGGGGGCTTAATTTTGAGGTGGATGAAGGGGACTTTTTAGGCATTATGGGAAAGTCTGGCTGTGGCAAGACAACGCTTTTAAAAGTTTTGGGGTTAATTGACTCACAGTCAGGAGGAAATCTGCATTTTATGGAAAAAGACATCGATGGTCTTCACCCTGATGAGGAAGCAGATATTCGGCGAAAACGGATTGGTTTCATTTTTCAGGATTTTTATTTGATGGACTGCCTGACTGTAGAAGAAAATATCATGCTTCCCATGATATTAAATAAAGAGAAGTCGGATGTTATGCATAGCCGGGCAGCTGAGCTGGCACGGCAGTTCCAAATCGATCACTTGCTGGAAAATGATCCTTATGAGCTCTCGGGTGGGGAGAAGCAGAGGGTGGCTATATGTCGCGCGTTAGTGAATAATCCTGACCTGATATTGGCCGATGAACCAACCGGAAATCTGGATTCCAAGTCAGGGAAAATAGTAATAGATGCTTTAACACAAGTGAACCAAGATTATGGTAAGACTGTTGTTATGGTAACACATGATCCTAAGATGGCTGGATATTGCAAAAATATTATATTGCTTAAGGACGGAATGATTCTTGAAACCCTTGAAAAAAAGGGCGGAGGTGAAGAATTCTATTACACAATATTAGACAAGATGAGCGAATTATAGGGTGCTAAAAACAATTGTAAAGATGTTTTTTTGCTATAAAGCTGGGGGAATGGCAATGCCAACTCCCGGCTTTTTTGGCGTCTTTATTTCTATCTGCCCAAAAGCCTTTGGCGTTTATAGACAAAATACGACTCTCCTAATTGTTGAAAATGCTGAAAACTCCTTTCTCCTATTTTAAATTGGTTAATTAATTGACAAACAGTAAATAAGAGTTATAATAACATTAAACAATGTTCGACGAACAATGTTCAACAAATGAAAGGAGAAGCATATGCATTTAACGGATGAACAACAGGCCATATTAGATGGCAGACAAGGCGAACTGCTCCAGAAGACGATGGAGACTCTGGTGCGGTATGGAGAGGTGTACGAGGCTGACCGGATGGTAGAGTTAGACGGCCCGGTGCAGCTTGTATGCTCTTTTGCGATGGCACCATTGAGACCTTTTTTCAAGATTTTGAGAGAGTTTAAGGAGGCAGGGATCAAGACGAAGCTTCCATTTACCGCTGATCCGAGGCCTATGGATTTTGAAAATCTGGGATTTCACGGGAATACGGTGGAGGAGACGGTTTACAAGAAGCTGTACTCCATGCAGCCGGAATATGAGGAGCTTCTTAAGAGCGTTGGCTTAAAGGATCAGGATGCATTCTCCTGTGCCTGCTACTTCGATGAGATCGGGAATACTCCGTCTTATGGAGACAGACTGGCCTGGGCCGAATCTTCCGCAGTCGTTTATGCGAATTCCGTACTGGGTGCGCGGACGAACAGGAATTCAGGCGTGATCGAGATCTTCAGCGGAATCCTGGGGCTGACTCCGAATTTCGGTTTTATGACAGACGAGGGAAGAAAGGCTGACTGGGTGATCGAACTTAAGACAAGTAAGATGCCGCGGCCGCAGATCCTGGGAAGTGCAATCGGTTTTAAAGTGATGGAAAAGGTTCCGTACATCAAAGGCCTGGATCAATACCTGGGTACGGATATCGATCAGAAGGCAAAGGATTATCTGAAAGATATGGGAGCGGCTACCGCATCCAACGGGGCAGTGGGACTTTATCATGTGGAGAATCTGACACCGGAAGCCAGGGAGCACGGTGAGGCGCTGATCAAAGAAGGCGCGCAGACCTATGTGATCGATGATGCCGAATTAGAGCGCGTCAGGAACTCCTATCCGGTTCTCTGGAAATATGAGCATGCCATTCCGTATAAGGCATTTATCGGATGCCCGCACTGCTCCTATGATCAGCTGATCCAGTGGGCGCAGAAGTTTGAAGAGGCATTAAAGCGTCACGGCAGAAAGCGGATCGCCGTGGATACCATTATATGCAGTGCGCCGGCTGTTATCAGGCGTTTTAAGGAAACACCATATTATGAAAATCTGACGAAGATCGGTGTGGAAATAGGAGGGGTATGTCCTCTGATGAGAGTGAGCGGCATGGACGGAGTGCCTGTGATCACAAACTCCAATAAGCTGCGGACTTATTCCAAGTCCAGATATCTGGATGATGATGAACTGGTAGATGTAATTGTGACAGGAGGTGGTCTGTAATGAAGACATATAAAGGAAGAGCAGTTGTAAAAGGAAATGTGACCGGACGTTTACTTGTCTCCCATTACGGTCTGAATGTTCTTGCATCCTACTCCGGCGTTCTGACGAATCCGGCGGCTCCGGCCGTGTGTATCGATGCGGATAACAAGGATTTATATAACAAAGACCTGGCAGGCGTCATTTTATGTATCCCACAGGTGATCGGTTCCACCACTGCGGGAATGCTGATCCAGACCATCGCGGCGCTGAAAAAGCACCCGAAAGCGATTATTTTTGCAAACCCTATCGACTCTCTGGCGTTATCAGGTGTCCTCCTGGCAGATATTTGGGAGGATACGAAAATCATAGCGGTGGACGGACTGGGCGAGGCGTTCCTGGACGAGGTAAAAGACGGGCAGACCGCCGAGATCAAAGAAGACGGAACTATTATCATTGAAGATTGAAGGAAGGGAAGAGAATGAATAAAAAATATGCGCCGCTGTTTGAACCAGCCAGTATTGGGAAATTAAGATTAAAGAATAAGATGGCAATGGCCCCCATGGGACCGATCGGTTATGCAGACCCTAACTTTGCATTTACACAGAGACTGCAGGATTATTATGTGGAAAGAGCAAAAGGTGGGATCGGACTGATCATTACGGGACTGTGTGATGTTGCGCCGGATATCGAGGGCATTCCGCAGCCGGGAATGCCGAGCCCTACGGTCAACCCGATGGCTTTTGTACATAATGCTAATCAGATGAACGAACGGATCCATGCCTATGGCACGAAGATACTGCTTCAGCTTACCGCAGGAACCGGAAGGAGCACCATGCCCGGCAATGCGAAGAACTACATTGCACCGTCTCCTCAGGTCAACCGATTCGATGTGCGTATCCAGCACCGCGAGATGACAAAGGAAGAGATCGCGCTTATGACAAGAAAGTTCGTAGAGTCAGCGGTGATCGCACAGCGCTCCGGATTCGATGGAGTGGAGATCCATGCAGTACATGAAGGGTATCTGCTGGACCAGTTTGCCATCGCACTCTTTAACCAGCGCACGGATGAATATGGCGGCAGTTTAGAGAACCGCCTCCGTTTTGCAACGGATATTGTAAAAGGGATCAAACGGGCATGTGGTAAGGATTTCCCGGTTTCACTTCGTTACAGCTTAAAGAGTTGCATGAAAGCCGTGAGGCGAGGAGCACTTCCGGGAGAAGAATATATCGAGGCCGGACGGGATATCGAGGAAGGCATCGAAGCGGCAAAGCTTCTTGTAGAGGCGGGCTATGATGCACTGAATGTGGATGCCGGAACTTATGACTCCTGGTTCTGGAACCATCCGCCCATGTATTTCGAAGAGGAAGGTATGTATCGTCCATTCGGAGAGATATTAAAGAAAGAGGTGGATGTGCCTATCATTCTGGCAGGCCGCATGGAGAACCCGGATATTGCGGTGGAGGCGCTGGGTAAATCCTGCGATATCGTAGAGTATGGCCGCCAGCTTCTGGCAGATCCTTACTATCCGGAAAAGTTAAGGACCGAAAAATTAGAGGAAGTACGCCCGTGCCTTGGATGCCATGAGGGATGTCTGGGCCATATTACAAAGGGCCCGATCAGCTGTGCAGTCAATCCGGCCTGCGGGCGCGAGGAGATCTACGCACTTCCTCCGGCAAAAGAAGAGAAGCATATTCTGGTCATTGGAGGCGGTGTTGCTGGATGTGAAGTGGCAAGAGCATGTGCCGAGCGCGGCTACAAGGTGACCCTGTGTGAGAAATCCGGTGAATTAGGCGGTAACTTAATCCCGGGAGGTGTGCCAAGCTTCAAAAAATATGACAGGATGCTTGTGAAATGGTATGAAAAGCAATTAGAGCTTCTGAAAGTTGATGTGAAATACCACACGGCAGTACGCAGAGAGGATATTGAGGGATACCATGCAGATGCGGTTGTCACAGCTACAGGGTCCAGGCCCATCCGCTTACAGCAGGAGGAGTTAAGAGCTGCAGTCCCGGCAGATGACGTGCTTCTTGGAAAGGTAGTTCCGGGAGATAAGGTGGCTGTGATCGGCGGAGGTCTGGTTGGATGTGAGACTGCTCTGTGGCTTGCGCAGCAGGGCAAAAAGGTTGAGATCGTCGAGATGCTTCCGGAGGTGGTTGGAGGAATCCATGGCATCCCGTTCATGAACTATTCTATGCTGATGGCGCTTTTGGAAAAACATCAGGTAGCCATTCACACGAGCACAAAGGTCATGAAGATCGAAAATGGAAAAGTTGTGACACAGGCAGGAAATTATATCAGTGAAATAGAAGCAGATACTGTTATTTCAGCGGTCGGATACCGCTCTGACAATTCACTGTATCAGGAGCTGGTCGATCTTCCTGTGCCGCTTTATAATGTCGGAGATTCAAATCAGGTGCATAATATCATGTATGCCATCTGGGATGCTTATGAAATAGCACGTAATATCTAAAAGTCAAATATATTTTGCCGCATTAGCGGCAAAGCACGGGTCATACGAAAGTGAAGGAACATCCCCTAACGAATATTTTCGGGTGTGTTCCTTCGCTTTTATTCCTCAAGATAATTCTTAAGCGGGCCGGCACCATCCTTGAGAAGTCCTTTTAATAAGAAAGAAAGGTCTTCCTGAGCACGCACGGCAAGGTCATATTCATAGTCGTGGAGACACCAGTCAATAATATCGCCCCGGTTGGTGCGGATGAGGAATTCCGTGAGCTCTTCCGCAGACTTCTCTGAGTCGAAAAGTCCCTGCTTTACCGCTTCTTCTGTATAGTGCAGGATCGTCTGGTAGTATTTCCGGGTATTCCTGGTCGCATATCCCTCATGGATAGAAAGCATACCGATGTAGAGCTCTTTCGTAAAACCGGCTGTCCGCTCTGCTACATAACGTGTCTGATTCATAATAATATCAAATATGGCACGGACCGGGTTCGGGTTGGTCTGTGCATATGTCTGTAAATATTCTTCCAGATCCAGATCGTAGAATCCGAAACCCTGGTTGATAATATCTTCTTTGGAGGAAAAATAATGGTAAAAAGTGCCGATCGATACCTCTGCACACTGGCACAGATCGCGTATGGTGAGATCGGGAAAGCCCTTTTCCCTCAGCAGGTGGAGCGCCGCCTTTACCAGATTTTCCTTTGTCTGCATAGCCTGTTTCTGACGTTTATTCATGATTATCACCTTTCAGATCAATAGGGTTGATATCAATATCGTACCTTATTTGCAGAGAATTGTAAACTTCAGATCAACATATGGCCATAAACAAAGCATAAATAAAACATGGCTGCACAGATGCCAGGTCAAATGTATGGAAAAATCGCTGTAAAAAAAGAACCGGATACATCGCCCACCGGCAATGTATTCGGTTCTTTTTTGTTCACATCCTATTCAAAAGATACGATCCCGCTTGAATTAAGCAGCTGATACGTTAACAGCCTGAGGTCCGCGGTTTCCTTCTGTGATATCAAATGTTACTTTCTGTCCTTCTTCCAGACTCTTGTATCCATCAGCAGCGATTCCTGAGAAGTGTACGAATACATCTTCGCCGTTGTCGTCGTTTGTGATAAATCCAAATCCTTTTTGTGCGTTAAACCATTTAACTGTACCTCTGTTCATGAAGATACCTCCTAAAAAATAATAATATTTGTTGTAAATCCTCTGATAATAAAAAATCACATATTTTTGTAAAGCATTAACAATGGAACATAATGACTTACAAAAATATGTGAAATCTAATCCGATGAAAATACAAGTAAAGAATAACATAGAAAAAGACATTAGTCAAGTGATTTCGAAAAAATATGTGATTTTGAAAAAATATGAAAAAAATAATAGAAAATAATTGCAGCTCCGGCGGCATATGCCAGGAGCTGCGATCTTATAGTCTAAAATCATCTCACGGTTTCTTGTCCTGCAGATTACGGCTGTTTTTCCGTATCCCCCTGCTGCTTAGATATCACCGTCTCTAAATATTTCAGAAATTCAGAAACAATATGCGTCGGCCGATACCCTTTCCTGTAGATATAATAATATTCCCAGTCCACATCGATATCCGGCAGCGGAAGTGCGGTCAGGAACGGATGCAGCTCCTCCACGTGCAGCTGGGTCGTGCCAATGAAGATACCATCCGTGTTCCCGATAAAATTATACATGAAGCGCATACTGTCTGTAAAAATGGTCTGTTCAAACTGATTATAGAATGGGAAACCGGCAACAAGGTTGTAATCGTCCAGCAAGTTGGCGTCGTAATCTGTACGAAAAATGGGGTACTTGTAAAAGTCCTCCAGATGAAGCTCCGATTTTTCTAACAGGGGATGTCCTTTTCTGAGGATGGCATAGGATTTCGTCCTGAAAAGAAATTCGTGGACAAGATCTCTCTTTTTCAGGTCCTTGATCCATTCCATATTCTCCGAGGCAAGAACTGCGATGATCCCGATATCCACTTTCCTTGTAACAACATCGATAATCACCTGGGCACTGTCCTTTTCGTACAGATGCAGGGCATATTTTTTATCTTTTAAATAGTCCTGGCTGAATTCCACCAGTGCTTTTGCCACAAATGCAGCCCGGTCGCTTGAAAATTTCAAAATCTGCGGCTGTGAGGAAGACTGGGGGATATGTAACTGCTGAATGTTCTCCAGCTCCTGGATGATCGTTTTGGCAGAAGCCAAAAATTGTTTTCCCTCATCTGTGGGTCTTACACCTTTCCTGTCACGGATAAAGATACTGTAGCCCAGTTCGGTCTCCAGGTCCTTGATCGCATTGCTGAGTGCTGGCTGGGAGATAAAGAGCGTCTGCGATGTCTTATTAAAGGAACCCTGTCTTGCAATTTCTATGACATACCGTAACTGCTGAATATTCAAACAATCATCTCCTATCGTCCTTATGACGTATTATAAATTTTACTCATCATAACATAAAAATCACGAAAGTAAAAGATAAAACGCAAGGTTATAGGTAATTTTATGAAATGGATTTATTTTTCTGATAACAGTTATAAGAAATAGGAATTGGCAGGGAACGGGAATTCTGTAGTATGATGATTGCAGGAAAAGGAATCGTAAATTTCATTTTAGAGAAAGAATGGGAGGATTTTTATGGGAAAGAAAACGAAAAAGCATGTAGAAAAACGTCTGCCCAAATTCTGGGAGGCACTCATACCACTTGTGGCACTGATCGTTCTGCTGGTCTATGGGAAAGGGATTAAAAACTATTCCGTGGAAGCTCTTTTGATCATAGCAGCGGTGATCGCAGCTGTAATCGGAATCCGTACCGGACATACCTGGGAGGAGATGGAAAAGGAGGTCGGAAATAAGATCAAATCCGCCTTTGGTGCGATCATGATTCTATTGGCAGTGGGGATGATCATCGGAAGCTGGATCTTATCAGGCTGTATCCCGATGATGATCTATTACGGCGTGCGGATCATTAATCCACATCTGCTTCTGACAACTGCGTTTATCGTCTGTGCGGTGATCTCTGTAGTTACCGGGACATCCTGGGGCTCCGTAGGGACCATGGGGGTTGCGATCATGGGAATCGCCGGAGCACTTGGGGTATCACTTCCTGTGGCAGCAGGTGCGGTATTGTCTGGTGCATATTTTGGAGATAAGATCTCTCCCCTGTCAGATACAACAAACCTGGCACCTATGGTTTCCGGCTGTACGCTGTATGAACATATCAAACATCAGCTCTGGACGATCGTACCGCCTACAGTGATCTGTCTTGTAGCCTATACGGTCCTTGGCATGAGCGGAAAAGCCACAAATGCAGTCAATGCAGAGGGTGTGGAAGTTATGCTGGGCCAGCTGGATCAATTATTTAATTTCAATATCCTGCTTCTTTTGCCGGCAGTCATTGTTCTGGGAGGCTCATTGATGCGCCTGCCCACGACTCCGATCATGGTAGTTTCTGTTGCGGTTGCCAGTGTGGAGAGTATGATCTTCCAGCATGCTGCATTGGGAGATGTCCTGTCAGCGATGATCAATGGTTTCAACCTGGATCTGCTCCATGTACCAGGATTTGATATGGCAGAGATTGTACCTGAGATCAATACCCTGCTGGTGCGGGGAGGCCTTTCCAGCATGATGAGCACAATCCAGCTGCTTATGGTTGCCCTGACATTTGCAGGAATGCTGGTTGCTTCGGGATGTACAGAGGTGCTGCTTAACAAGCTGCTCTTATGTGTAAAGAGTACAGGCGGCCTGATCGCATCTACCCTGTTTGCAACTGCAGGATTAGCATTTACTGTTGGTGCTACATACCTTACGATCATTCTTCCCGGCGAGTTATTCCGGGATGTTTATAAAAAGAGAGGACTGGCGCCGGAGAACCTGTCACGGTCCCTGGAGGATGCGGGTACGGTTATCATGCCGCTGGTTCCCTGGTCCACCAGTGGTGTGTTCATGTCATCCACATTGGGCGTTTCTGTGATGGCTTACCTGCCATGGTCCTTCCTGTGCTATCTGTGTATCATATTTGCACTGATCTATGGCTTTACAGGAATCGGCATCAAGAAATTATCACCGGAGGAAATGGAGGCGCGGGAAGCTGCTGTTGTGGATGCGATCCCAAAAGAAGCCTAGAAGCGCAATTTCCTTCAACCCGCAATGTATTGCGGGTCTGCCCGCCGGGCAAAAGACTATAAAGGAGACAAAAAATATGAATGTTGGAGAATTACTAGCCGTCGCTTACCGCGGTGATTATGAGGACCTTGGCTTTACCGGACATATACTTGTGGTCGATTCCGCGGGAGAGATCGTTCACAGTATAGGAAACCCGGATAAAATGGTATTTGCCCGTTCTTCTGCAAAACTATTTCAGGCAATGGTAGTCCTGGAAAGCGGGGCCTATGACCATTATGGGATTACAGATAAAGAGCTGTCGCTGATCTGTTCTTCCCACAGCGGGGAGGATTATCATGTGGAAGCGGTTCGTGAGATATTGGGAAAAGCAGGGCTTACCGAGGAATATCTGCAGTGTGGTACACATTATCCGATGTATCAGCCTCTTGCAGACAAGATGCGCCGTGAGGGAACTTTGCCCATCCCGGCCCAGGAAATGTGCTCCGGGAAACATGCGGGGATGCTGATTACTTCAAAATATCTGGGAGACAGTCTGGATGATTATTATCTGACTACCCATCCGCACCAGCAGAGGATCCAAAAGCTGCTGGGAGAAATCTGCGATTATCCTGCTGAAGAGATCCGGCTGGGCATTGATGGGTGCGGAGTACCGGTCCATGCCATGCCGATGTATCACTTTGCGCTTGGCTTTGCAAGACTTTCAAGACCAGAGGTGCTACCCGAAAAGCACAGGGATGCTGCGGTAAGAGTTGTGGAGGCGATCCAGGATCATCCTCTATATGTATCCGGCACAGGGCGGCCGGATGCCAGGATCAATGCGCTTCCGGGAAAAAATGTATTCAGCAAGTCAGGTGCCGATGGCTTTTACGGTCTGGGAATCAAGGACAAAGGCCTTGGCATTGCCATCAAGCTGGACTGCGGCATGGGACCGGTCAGAGATGCAGTTGTGGTAGAGACGCTGCGCCAGCTCGGACAGATCCCGGACACACAGCTGGATGATTTTAAGCCGGAAATGGAAATGAATGTTTACAACTTTAAGAAAGAAGTTGTGGGAAAGACACGCTGTTGTTTTCGTTTATAAAATGGAATTGTCTGATTTAGGCAGAAGATCTTTATTTCCCTGTGATATCAGACAGAAATATGGCACAGGAGAAATGAATAATTATGAATAAGAAGAAGCAAAATCGTTTTTCTGATAACGGCGGCAGCCTTTTGGTGATCACTGCCGGTATCTTATGGGCAACCATGGGGATTTTTGTCCGGCAGCTTACCGCCTATGGACTGACCTCGATCCAGATATCCTGCTTAAGGCTGACAGTGGCGGCGGCAGGGTATGTGATCATCCTGCTCATCAGGGATCCTAAGTCATTTCGGATCCATTTGCGGGATATCCCGCTATTTTTCAGCCTGGGTGTGTGCGGACTTGCGATCGTAACATGTACTAATTTTACTGCTATACAGATGATGTCCATGTCAGTTGCCTCTATACTAATGTATACATCCCCTATCTGGGTCATGCTGATGTCCATTGTGTTTTTCCGGGAAAAGGTGACCGGAAAAAAGCTGGCGGCTCTGATGATCGCCTTTATGGGGTGTATCCTGGTATCCGGCAGCGGAGGCGGTATGGTGACTCCGGCAGGGCTTGTGCTGGGGATTATTTCTGGCATTTCCTATGGCTCTTACAGCATCATAGGGACGGTTGCCCTGAGGAAATACCCGCCTCTGGTGGTGACTACTTACAGCTTTTTATTTGCAGCGATGGTCATGTGCATCATTTCCAGGCCCTCAAGCTTCATTGCTGTTTATCAGGCTGCAGAGGATAGGGCGGGGCTGCTTGGGTGGTCCATTGCACTGGGGATCGTAACGGCAGTGATACCTCATCTTCTGTATACCATAGGGCTTAAGACGACCCCGGCCAGCAAGGCTGCGATCCTTGCTACCATCGAGCCTATGATGACTACGCTGTTCGGGGCTGTGATCTATAAGGAACCGCTGACCATGGGTTCAGCACTTGGGATCCTTTGCATCCTGGGTGCAGTCGTGATACTCAATGTGAATCTGCCTGTGTTATCCTTTCAAAAGAGCCGCTGATGACGGCTCTTTTTCTTGTATTTGAATTTCCCCCTAAAAACTATGGAACTATGCAATCTGATATGTTAGAATGTGGAATAATCGGTTACACTTTAACATGACCGGGAAAGTGTCAAAGGGGATCTGGAAATATCCGCTTTGGCTGAGTATATAATGATAGAAAGCAGGTATGATATGGAGCTGAATAAAGAAAATTTGAGGAAGATCAGAGGGCTGATCCTTTTTACGATCATTGTGCTGATCGCGCTCTGGAAATATACGGTCGTCCTGGAGGCAGCAGGGTTTTTACTGGGGATCATATTCCCGTTCCTTTTGGGGGCGGCGATCGCGTTTATCCTGAATGTGCCTATGCATTTTCTGGAGAGGAAGCTCTTTTATAATAAGAAGACAAAGGATCAGAACTGGGCCAGGAGGATCTCCAGGCCGGTAAGTCTTGTGCTGACGATTATTTTTGTCCTGGGAGTGATCTCCTTAGTCATCTTTGTAGTAGTTCCGAAGCTGGGCAGTACCTTTATGTCTCTCGGAAAAAGTATCCAAAACTTTGTGCCGAGGGTACAGGTCTGGGTGGAGGAATTATTTAATAATAATAAAGAGGTGGTGGCCTTAGTCAATGATATTAAGATCGACTGGGACAAGGTGCTCAACGGAATCGTATCCTTCTTTAAAAATGGGGCAGGAAGTGTCCTTGGTTCTACCTTCACGGTTGCAAAAAACATTGTAAGCGGCATGACTACTTTTGTGATCGCTTTTGTGTTTGCCTGCTATATCCTGCTGCAGAAGGAACGTCTGAATATTCAGATCCGCAAGATCATGTACGCGTATCTTAAGAAGGACTATGTGGAGAAGATACTGGATGTGTGCTCCCTGACATATAAGACATTTTCAAGCTTCTTGACCGGACAATGTGTGGAAGCGGTGATCCTGGGAGCTATGTTTGTAGTGGCGATGACAGTATTTCGTCTCCCCTATGCTCTGCTGGTCGGGGTGCTGATCGCATTTACGGCACTGATCCCGATTTTTGGTGCATTTATCGGATGCGTGGTAGGGGCATTTTTGATCTTAATGGATGCGCCGATGAAGGCGGTTGTCTTTATTATCCTGTTCCTGATCCTCCAGCAGATCGAGGGAAACCTGATCTATCCAAGAGTCGTGGGAGGCTCGGTGGGTCTGCCGTCTATCTGGGTTCTGGCAGCAGTCAGTATCGGGGGCAGCCTGATGGGGGTCGTGGGGATGCTTGTATTTATCCCCATCGTATCCGTTGTCTATACACTGTTTAGGAATCATGTGTATGGACAGCTCGATAAGAAAGGCCTTAAGATCGATCAGGAGTCCGGCAGACCGGTGACTGAGGCTGCCGAGATCCCAGTGAATACTGGGAATGAAAACTAAAAGTAGAATAATATGCGAAAAAGTGATATACTAGACACATTAACGGTAACATGATAGAAGGTTTATGAGGAAAATAACATGGGAAAGAGGAATATGCGATTAAAAGGACAGCTGCGGATGTATATGCAGTGGCCGCTGATTATGACGGTTCTTTTGCTCGCGATGAATATCTGGATGTATATGATCGACAGGAAGGCAGGCGGAATGATGTCTGTTTTTGTTGTCATTTATCTTGTGATAGCAGGAATCCTGTACTTTTATAACCGCTCCCTGATCCTGGCGGACCTGATTCAGTTTTCAACGCAGTATAGGGGAATCCAGAACACACTGCTCAAGGAGCTGGCGATTCCATATGCGATCCTTTTAGAGGACGGACGTATCCTGTGGAAGAATGGCAGTTTTAATGACATGATCGAGGGGCAGAAGAGGGAGAAGTATCTGCATAAGCTGATCCCGGAGCTGAACACGGGGGTCTATCCCAGAGAAGAGTCCGACCACGTAGAGATCGAGGTGACTTACAGGGAGAGAGACTACCAGGTTGAACTTCGAAGGATTTCTGTTGAGGGGTTCAGTGAGTCTGAACAGCTTCTTTCTATTCCGCGTGAGAAGGAATATTTTATCGCGGTGTATATGAAGGATGTCACAGAGCTGAATGCCTATATTAAGGAGAATGAGGACCAGCGCCTGATCGCCGGGCTGATCTATATCGACAATTACGATGAGGTCATGGAGAGTGTTGAGGAAGTGCGGCAGTCTCTGCTTGTTGCACTGATCGACCGTAAGATCAACAAGTATATCGGAGATATTGACGGCATTGTAAAGAAGCTTGAGAAGGATAAATATTTTATCGTGATCAAGAAGGAAAGCTACCGTAAGATCGAGGCGGATAAGTTTTCTCTCTTAGAGGATGTTAAGCAGGTTAATATTGGAAATGCGCGATCCGCTACTTTGAGCATCGGGCTGGGATTGAATACAGCTACATATGCGCAGAGCTATAACTATGCCCGTGTGGCGATCGACCTTGCACTGGCCAGGGGCGGTGACCAGGCGGTCATTAAAGACTGTAAAGGAATTACATATTTCGGCGGAAAGAAGGAGCAGACCTCTAAAAATACACGTGTCAAGGCTCGTGTTAAGGCGGAGGCGCTGCGTGAGTTCATTGTGGCAAAGGACCAGGTCATTGTCATGGGACATAAGATCGCAGATGCGGATTCCCTGGGAGCATGTATGGGGATCTACCGTGCCGCTGTAGAGCTGGAGAAGAAGGCGCATGTGGTCATTAATGAGATCACGAATTCGGTCCGTCCGTTATACGATGAGATCGCTGAAAGCCCTGCTTATGGAAAGGATATTTTCCTGAATTCTGAGCAGGCGCTGGATTATATTTCAGATAATACCATGGTAGTCGTGGTGGATACCAATAAGCCGCAGATGACGGAGTGCCCGGAGCTGCTGAAGCGTTCCAAGACCATAGCAGTGCTTGACCATCATCGTCAGAGCAGCAATGTGATCGAGAATGCAGTGCTTTCCTATGTAGAGCCGTATTCCTCCTCTACCAGTGAGATGGTAGCTGAGGTGCTGCAGTATATTGTAGATGATATCAGATTCCCGTCAGTTGAGGCGGACTGCCTGTATGCGGGGATCATGATCGATACCCGTAACTTTATGAACCGTACAGGAGTACGAACCTTTGAGGCGGCTGCATTCTTGAGAAGATGCGGGGCAGATATTACCCGTGTCCGCAAGATGTTCCGCGACGATATGGAGTCCTACCGTGCCAAAGCGGAGGCTGTCCGCATGGCAGAGGTCTACCGGGATGAGTATGCGATCGCACAGTGTCCCGGGGATATTGAGAGTCCGACGGTCCTTGCAGCCCAGGCGGCGAATGAGCTGCTGGATATCAGCGGGATCAAGGCTTCCTTTGTGCTGACAATTTATGAAGGCAGGATTTTCCTAAGTGCCCGTTCCATCGATGAGGTGAATGTACAGATCATCACAGAGAAGCTTGGAGGAGGCGGACATATCAATTCTGCCGGAGCACAGTTTGACCATACAGATATGGAGGCGGCGATCAGCCTGCTGAAAGAGACCATAGACAATATGATAGAAGAAGGAGATATTTAATTATGAAAGTGATTTTATTACAGGATGTGAAGTCTCTCGGTAAAAAGGGAGAAATTGTGAATGTAAATGACGGATATGCAAGAAACTTTATCCTCCCTAAGAAGCTTGGTGTTGAGGCAAATAATAAGAACCTGAACGAGTTAAAGCTTCAGAAGAAGAAGGAGGAGAAGATCGCCCAGGAGAATCTTGATGCAGCAAAGCAGTTAAAGGAAAAGATCGAAGCCGGAAAGGTAGTGCTTTACATCAAGGTAGGAGAGGGCGGAAGGACATTCGGATCGGTTTCCAGCAAGGAGATCGCAGCGGCAGTGAAGGACCAGATGGGATTAGATGTGGATAAAAAGAAGATCCAGTTAAAAGAGACGATCAAGACTCTTGGCATGCATCCGGTTCCTGTGAAGCTTCACACGGAAGTAACTGCTGAGTTAAAAGTATCTGTCGTAGAAGAAGCATAAGGGGATTTGCTTTATGGAAATGGAAGCAGCGATTAAGAGAATACTCCCTCACAGCGCCGAGGCAGAACAGGCTGTTGTGGGAGCTATGCTGATGAACAAGGATGCGATCATGTCGGCATCGGAGATCATCCGGGGGGAAGACTTTTATCAGACCGCTTATGGAATTCTGTTTGACTCGATGGTAGAGCTTTTTCAGGCGGGGAAGCCTGTAGATCTGATCACCCTGCAGGAGCATTTGAAAGAGAAGGATGTTCCGCCGGAGATCAGCAGCATGGAGTTTGCCAGGGATCTGGTGGCAAGTGTCACGACATCTGCGAATGTAAAATACTATGCAGAGATCGTGCAGGAGAAAGCTACCTTGCGCAAGCTGATCAAGGTCAACGAAGAGGTGACCAGCGCCTGTTATATGGAGAATCAGCCTCTAGAGGTAATCCTGGATAAGGCTGAGAAGGGGGTATTCGAGCTTGCCGAGCGGGGCAGTGTACAGGAATATACGCCCATCAAGCAGGTCGTGCTGAACGCTCTGGATGTGATCGAGAAGGCCTCTAAGACAACGGGAAGCGTTACGGGAATTCCCACCGGGTTCATCGATCTGGATTACAAACTGTCCGGGCTGCAGCGTTCAGACCTGATCCTGGTTGCGGCCAGACCTTCTATGGGAAAGACCGCATTTGTATTGAATATTGCCCAGCATGCGGCGTTCAGGCAGAATCTGGCTGTTGCCATCTTTAGTTTGGAGATGTCCAAGGAACAGCTGGTGAACCGTCTGTTCTCCCTGGAATCACATGTGGATGCGCAGCTTCTGCGTACGGGTAACTTAAAGGATACGGACTGGGAGAAGCTCATAGAAGGTGCCGGAAGGATTGGAAAGTCCAGGCTGGTCATTGACGATACATCCGGTATCTCGATCACGGAGATGCGTTCTAAGTGCAGGAAGTTCAAGATGGAGCTGGGACTGGACCTGATCATCATTGACTATCTGCAGTTGATGAGCGGAAGCGGCGGTAAGAGCAACGAGAGTCGTCAGCAGGAGATTTCCGAGATCTCCCGTTCCCTGAAGGGACTGGCAAGGGAGTTGAATGTGCCGGTTATCGCTCTGTCACAGCTCAGCCGTGCCGTTGAGCAGAGGACGGACAAGCGGCCTATGCTTTCTGACCTTCGTGAATCCGGAGCTATCGAGCAGGATGCCGACGTATGTATGTTTATTTACCGTGAGGATTACTATATCCCTGATACGGAGGATAAGGGGATCGCCGAGATCATCATAGCGAAGCAGAGAAACGGCCCGGTCGGGACCGTAAGGCTTGCATGGATCCCGCAGTATACCCGTTTTGGAAACGAGCTCCGTCAGCAGGAATAAAAAGAAAAATAAAAAAGCGGAAAATCAGGAGAATGGTGTCCTGGTTTTTCGCTTTTCTTTGTTAATTGAGAAGTTTCTTAAGCTTGCCGATGGGTGTTTCCCTGGCAGCTTCCTTCCGGTTTGCCTGCTGCTGGCGGATAAGACAGTCCAGCTTGCGGAAATGCTCTTCCTCCTGCCGTTCCTTGGCCTGAAACAGAAAATCCATTTCCCGGATCACGTCCTTGGTCACAGTCTGGCTGATCTCTTTTTTTAGAGCATCGTTGTTTGTAGTAACAACCTCGGTCAGAACATCCCCGATCAGGGAACGTACCTGCTCTAACTGGGTGACTGGAATCACCTCAGCCTGGGCGATGTCCAGAGCCGTCGGCTTGTCCTTTGCAGAAAGTGTCTTTTCCATTTCTTTAGCAAGTAAAAAGTCTTCACCTGCAGCTTTCGCATGAGAGCTTATGGATGTACTCTGAGGATTCCTGGAATTGGCGGAACTCTCAGCCGGTTTTATGTCTTTTTGAGTATCCTGGGTTGTGAGCCTGTCCTGTTTCTGAACATCTTGAGATTTTGAGTGCTCAGCTCCCTGAACCTTAAGGCGTGTTGCTTTTAACTCTGGGATCAAAGGCTTTAAGTCCTTCAGAAGCATCCCCTCATCTTTTAGTTTTTTAATACAGCGGAAAAGTTGTATATCGTCTTTTGTATAATATCGATGCCCCATTTCTGTGCGCCCGATCACCAGATTCAGCTCTTCTTCCCAATAACGCAGGACGTGGGATTCTACCTTCACCTGTTTGGCGGCTTCAGAAATCATAAATCTGACCTCACCCATATTATACCTATACCTCCTTAAGACATTGATGTTACAAAATTCTTGTGTTCGCTGTTATTATACCATAGCATGAAGGGGGTTTAGACAGAAATCGTTCGTCAAATTATGTCAGGATATTTAAGGAAAGAGAGTTTGTAAAAGGACAAAAAATACCGCTCCAATATGGAACGGTACTTTTGCTTGTGATCACTTTGCGATATATTACTGAAATTATTCTGCTGAAATAGCGCCTGTAGGACAAGCACCTTCGCATGCTCCACAATCAACGCAAGCATCAGCGTCGATAACGTACTTGCCGTCTCCCTCAGAGATAGCTCCTACTGGGCATTCGCTTTCGCAAGTACCACAGCTTACACATTCATCACTAATTACGTGTGCCATAGTATGTATCCTCCTTTACGAAATATAAACAGTGCTTATGCAACTGCCGATATGCTTATTCTAATATAAATCAAATAAATATACAAGCTATTTCGTGCTCTAAATTAGAAACAATTTCTGCTGTTTTGCTGTCTTGTTCTGTGAATACAGCGCCGCGCCTGCGCTTAAGCGGGAATACTGAAATAAATACTTTTTAAAAAATTAAGAAAAAATTCCTTTATTTTTCACAAGATTAGTGTATAGTATATAAGTGGTAATCTGGAGGCAGTAAGACAAAATCTGGAGGCAGTAATTATGAAAAAGAAATGGACGATCATCATCCCGGCAGTATTATGCATTATGATGGCTTTTAGTGCATGTACGAAGAAGGAAGAGAAGCCAAAATTCACAGGCGATACAACAGAGGAGCCGCCATATCAGGACAACCTGAATGCGATTTCTCCCTCAGCCTATAATAATGTGAAGGGGCTGAACTTAGAGCCGGGAGCTTATATATCAATTATAGGAAAGGACGACGGTTCTGCTTATTGGAAAGCAATCAAAAAGGGTGTAGAACAGGCTGCGGATGACCTGAATAAGGAGCTGGGATATAAGGGGGATGACAAGATCAAGGTCACATATAATGCGCCCAGCCAGATGGAGAATATTGACGAGCAGGTGAATATTCTGGACGAGGAGCTGGCACGTTATCCCGATGCGATCGGGATCGCGAGCATCGATGCGGATGCCTGCACAGTGCAGTTTGATCTTGCTACGGAGAATGGGATACCGATCATTGCATTGGACTCGGGAAATTCCTATCAGGGAATCCAGTGCACGATCAAGACGGATAATGACCAGGCAGCAAGGACCGGAGCGTACAAGCTGAGTAATCAGATTGAGAACAGCGGAGAGATCCTTCTTCTTGTACACGACTCTAAGTCGACCACTGGGAGAGAACGTGAAAGCAGTTTTGCGAAGGAGATCACGGAGAATTATCCGAATGTTAAGATCGTGGAGACTTTGTATCTGGATAAGATGGACGATATGAAGAAATCCATCGCAGAAGAGAAGAATAAAGCAAAGAAAGAGGGAGAGAAGGACATATCTCCTGACAGCCTTACGGATGAAGATGTGATTCTATACTATCTGGAGAAGCATCCAAATCTTAAGGGATGTTTCGGAACGAATGTGACGGCTGCACAGCTGGGACTTTCCTCACTTAAAAAGGCAGATAGGCTGGAGGACGTAGTGCTGATGGGATTCGATGGAGGAAAAGAGCAGATTGAGGCTTTAAAAGCAGGAGAGATCAAAGGTCTTGTGATCCAGAACCCATTTGGCATTGGTTATGCTTCTGTCATTGCCGCATCCCGTACTATTTTGGAGATCGGGAATGAGGCAGTAGTGGATACCGGATATATCTGGGTGACGAAGGATAATCTGGAAGAAGAGTCAATTCAGAATATGCTGTATGAATAGGATAAAGAACAGGGTCTAACCTGATTAAGGAAGCATCCAGGCGGACTTTGAGTATCCGCTTTGACAAAGGACGTGAAAGTACAGGGACGGGATATATTTTACCCGCCGCGATACATTTCACGTCCTTTTTATATGGATATCTCTGTTTTTAGGATTTTAAGTCATCCTTCTTTTAAACTTAACTTTCCTTTCGGCTGAGAGAGAAGATAAATTCTGTGCCGACCCCTTCTGTACTAATCACGTTGATATGCTCGTCATGCGCCTGGATGGCTTCCTTAACGATAGCAAGTCCAAGTCCGGTTCCTTTTTTGTCTTTTCCACGGGATAGATCTGATTTATAGAAGCGTTCCCAGATTTTATTCAGTTCTTTTCGCGGAATACCCATACCGGAGTCTTTTACGGAAACAAATATTTTCTCTCCGCGTTCGGATACCTCAACTGTAACGGTGGATTCATTTTCGCTGAATTTGATCGCATTATCGATCAGATTATATAAAACCTGCTGTATCTTTCTGCGGTCTGCGTAAACAGTTACAGTATCCGGCAGAAGTAAGAGATTAATGGAGATTCGTTTTGGCGTACAAGTGCCTTCGAAGGATGCAGCAGTATTCTTGATCATTTCCTGGATATCAAATTCTGTTTTATCCAGAAGCAGTTCTTTTGTATCGAATTCATTCAATGTAAGCAGGTCTTTGGTCAGATCTGTCAGCCGTTCTGTTTCAAATAAAATAATGTTCAGATATTTGCCATACAGTTCCGGCGGGATGGTACCGTCAGCCATGGCTTGGACATATCCTTTGATGGAGGTCAGGGGAGAACGGAAATCGTGGGAAACATTTGCCACGATCTTCTTCTGATACTCTTCCATATCCCTGAGCTGAGCGGACATATAATTCAAAGAAGCCGACAGATACCCCATCTCATCGTGTGTGTTGACCGGGATCTCGTAGGTCAGGTTGCCGGATGCGTACTGGGTGGCAGCTTCTGTGATCAGCCGCAGTGGGCGGTAGATCAAATAATGAAAGGCCAGGAGAATGATAAACGACAGGATATATATTGCGATCATCGTAATATAGACCGGGAACATCATCCTGCTGCATACAGCCTGGATATAGGAAACCGGCTTATGGATGAGGAGATATCCCCTGATATAAAAGCCCTGTGTTACGGGCGCCATGACAGTGATCACGTCTTCCTCGAAATATCCGTGATAGTCCCCGATCATATACTGGCTGCTCCCGATCTCAGCAGGATCAAAATCCTGAACTGCCTCCGGCGCTGTCGTATTTTCGAGGTTAGCGGAGGTGATCAGAGTGCCGTCCTCCTCCACAAACCACAGCGAAGAATTCAGGTACAGCTTCATTGCCTTTAACTGGGAATGGACAGCCCAGGAAGAGGCATCTCCCTGAAAATAAGAGGGCAGGTAATCTGTTGCGATTAAATTTGCTTCCTTATATAAGTTCTGAGAATCATTCTGCTCCAGACGGTCCAGCATGAGCTGGCTGGGCAGAATGCCGACAGTGAAGAAGCTTAAAAACCCGAATATGATATAGATAATGATAAACTTTAAGTACAAGGTACTTTTCATGCCGCACTTCCTTTTATTATGAATACATCCTGATGCTGAACCGGCAGAAGACCGCTTTTACTTTACTTCGAATTTATATCCTATCCCCCAGACGGTGCTCAGCCCCCAGGATGGATGATCCTTGATCTTCTCACGCAGACGCTTAATATGCACATCGACAGTTCTCGTATCCCCGATATACTCATATCCCCAGATCTGGTCTAAAAGCTGTTCACGTGTAAATACCTGGTTTGGTGAGGCTGCCAGGAAATAGAGCAGTTCCAGTTCTTTTGGCGGCATATCCACCTGATGACCGTCGCAGACAACTGCATAGTTTGTCAGGTTGATCGTCAGACCATCATATTCTACACATTTTGTCTTGTCCTCCGTGGGCTCCTCGGCCTTTACAGGATGATAACGGCGCAGGACTGCCCGGACCCTGGCGACCATTTCTTTGGAATCAAAGGGCTTCATGATATAGTCATCTGCTCCAAGCTCCAATCCCAGGACCTTGTCGAAGACCTCACCCTTTGCAGACAGCATAATGATCGGTGTAGAGGACTTGGCCCGGATCTCACGGCACACCTGATACCCATCGATTCCCGGAAGCATCAGATCCAGCAGGATCAGGTTCGGGTGATAGGTCTCAAAAGCCGAAAGGGCATCCTCCCCATTGTATACGATCTTTGTATCGAAACACTCCTTCACCAGATAGAGCGAGATCAATTCAGCAATATTTTCGTCATCATCAACAATCAAGATTTTTTGTTTGGTAACCATAAGCAGCCTCCTTCAAAGGGGTCAGGCCCTTTTGCTCGCCGTATTCTGACAACTCGAACAATTCAAGGGGATAACCCTGGTTTCTGTTATATTGTGTATTATTTTAATTCAACAATTGTGACACCTGCGTCTCCCTCGCCAAATTCTGCGAGGCGGTATGACTTGACATGTTTTTGTCTGCGCAGATATTCGTGGATACCTTTCCGAAGGGCGCCGGTACCTTTTCCGTGTACGACACGCACGGTGTTCAAATGTGATAACAGTGCATCGTCCAGATATTTATCCAGTTCGGAGACTGCTTCGTCCACGGTCTTGCCGAGAAGATTGATCTCGGGCCTTACAGAGAGTGACTTGCTCATCTTCAGCCTGCCTTTAGAGGTCCCTTTTGTAGATTTCGCGGAATAGGAAGGGGCTTCCTCAATGATCTCCAGATCGGAAATATTCACCTGGGAACGCAGGATTCCCATCTGTACAGTCAGATTGCCGCGGGAATCAGGCAGGGAGCTGATTGTTCCGGTCAGGTTCATGCTCAATACCTTGACGGACTCGCCGAGCTTGAAATCACTCGGTTTATAGGCCTTCTTCTGCTTCTGCACTGGCAGTTCACTGGCGGATGAGGTCTCCTTGATCTTCTGGCGCAGGCGTTCACGCTCTTTCTCCATCTCCGCGGCGGAAATATTTTCTTTTCCGAACTTACGGAAATTTTTCATCGTCTCATCGGCCAGTTCCTTGGCCTCACGCAGGATGCTGCTGGCCTTTTCATTGGCCTCCTTGAGGATTCTGTCACGCTGCTCCTCGATCTTCTCCTGCTTTTGTTTAGCCTGTACTTTTAAGGCCTCTATCTCACGTTTATAGGCGTTGATCGCCTCCTGCTCCTTCTCTATGGTACGTTTGCTTGTCTCCAGATCAGTCAGAAGGTCTTCAAAGGATACATCCTGATCGGATAAACGTTCCTTTGCATCCTCAATGATATAATCCGGCAGCCCCAGTTTCCCGGAAATGGCGAATGCATTACTCTTTCCCGGAATTCCGATCAGCAGACGGTAGGTAGGCTTCAAACTCTCAACATCGAATTCGCAGCAGGCATTTTCCACGCCGGGAGTAGAGAGAGCATAGACCTTCAGCTCGCTGTAATGAGTGGTTGCCATAGTGCGGATGTTTCTGTTATGCAGATGGGAAAGGATTGCAATGGCAAGAGCCGCTCCCTCTGTTGGGTCGGTCCCGGCCCCTAACTCATCGAATAGCACAAGTGATTTCTCATCCACATCTTTTAGAAAGGAAACGATATTCGTCATATGGGAGGAGAAGGTACTCAAGCTCTGTTCAATGCTCTGCTCATCTCCGATATCTGCATAAACCTGATGAAAGACAGCTAATTCGGAACGGTCGCCCGCCGGAATATGCAGGCCGGCCTGACCCATCAGTGTAAATAATCCGACTGTTTTCAGTGAAACTGTCTTACCTCCGGTATTGGGTCCTGTAATGATGAGCAGGGAAAAATCTTCCCCGAGTGAAACTGTGATCGGTACGACCTTCTTAGGATCCAGCAGTGGATGGCGTCCCTCCCGGATACGGATGCGTCCCTCAGCATTGAGTACCGGACGGCTTCCGTTCATAGCCAGGGCCAGAGATCCCCTGGCAAAAATAAAGTCTAGCTCGGTCAAAAGTTTATAATTTGTACGAATCTCTTCTATATATAATGCGGTATCTTCACTTAATCTGGCGAGAATGACCTGGATCTCTTCCTGTTCCTTAGCATACAGCTCCTTTAAATCGTTATTCAGCTTGACTACGGCCATGGGTTCGATAAAGAGAGTAGAGCCTGTTGAGGATTGGTCGTGGATCAGTCCATTCACCTGGCTGCGGTATTCTGCTTTGACAGGAACACAGTAACGGTCCCCTCTCATGGTGATGATCGGGTCCTGCAAATAGGTACGCAGGGAGCCATTCACCAGATTTGTAAGGGTCGCATGGACCTTGTCATTCAGACCGTTTATACTGCGGCGGATACTTTTCAGCGTACTGCTGGCCTCATCGCTGATCTCATCCTCGGCAGGGATACAGCGTTCGATCTCGGTAGTCAGCGGTGTCAGCGGTTCAAGCTGTTCGAAATAGACATCCAGGCAGTCAGCTAATTCGTCCTGAGTATCATGACGCCCATAAGCCTTGGCCCGTGCAGCAGTCTGCAAAAGCTTACAGATACGCAGCAGCTCACCGCTTCCGATCGCTCCGCCTATCTCCAGGCGCTTTAGTGATTCCCCCACGGGAAATGCGTCGCTTAAGGAGATCCTCCCCTTTTTAATGATCCTGGTAAATGCCGCAGAGGTTTGTTCCTGCAGAGTATCAATGCGCTCTAAGTCGGTCAATGGCTTTATTTTCCTGCAGAGCTGCCGGCCTCTCATAGAGGAGGCCTGCTCTTCTAATAATGCAGTGATCTTATCAAATTCTAATTTATATAATGTTTTCTGATTCATTTTCTTCACCTTTTACTTTAGTTCATAGGTACATTCTACCTTATTTAATGCATATTGAAAAGGACAAATTGAAAAGGATAAATATTGAACAATCCCAGTGAATCGGTTATACTATAGACTAAAGGAGATTAGAGCCTATGCCGTACGATGAAGAGCCGAAGCAAAAGCCGGAAAAAGGATTGGAAGAGCCGAAAGAAGAACAATTTTCTTTTCTGCAGGAGACGATCAAGCCCAAACCAGTCACCAGAAGAAAGATTCTGACCCAGCTTGCGAGAGTGGGGATTTATGGACTGATATTCGGGACGTTTGCCTGCCTTGGTTTCTTTGCGCTTAAACCATGGGCACAGAGTCAGTTTCAGGGAAATCCTAAGACTGTCACCATACCGGAGGATGAGGAGCCAAAGAAGGAACCTGCAGAGGATGCGCAGACAGAAGCGGTGCAGACCCCTGTACTGGATGCGGAAAGCTTCAAGGCGCTGATGAAAAGTGTCTTTGACATCGCAAAAGAGGCAAACAGAAGTGTCGTTTCGGTTCAGCCGGAGAGGGATAATCCTGTCCTTATGGCAGAGGGAAGTGGAACGGAAGGCAGTACGGCGGGGATCATCGTGGCAGATAATGGTCAGGAGCTCCTTGTACTCTGTGATAATGCAGTTTGTAATGATACAAAGAAGTGGACGGTTACCTTTGCAGACAATACACAGTATGGTGCGAATTTAAAAAAGCAGGATAAGAACAGCGGATTTGCAGTATTTGCTATTCCCCGCGTAAAGATCACAAAGGCAACATGGAACAATATTGATGTGGCTGTACTGGGAAATTCTAATCTGGTCACAAAAGGAGATGTAACGATCGCCCTGGGCAACATGTTTGGCTATGCAGACGGAGTCGGTTACGGGATTATCAGCTCTAATGAATACCAGGAGAATTTGGCAGACGGACAGCGCCGTGTGCTGGCAACAGATATTCCGGCGTCGTCAAATGGGACGGGTATTTTGTTTAATCTGTCTGGTGAAGTGATCGGTATCGTGAAGCCGGATGTGTGGGGTGAGAGCGCCGGCAATACAGCGAAGGCACTGGCAATCTCTGATCTAAAGGCTGTGATCGAGCTTTTGGTAAATGGCCAGGGTGTTCCTTATGTGGGAATCTATGGCACAACGATCAATGAAGCGCTGGCTAAAGAGCAGGATATGCCGGCCGGAATTTATGTCACGCAGGTGAATGCAGACTCACCGGGAATGGCAGCGGGTATTCAGAATGGAGACGTTCTGCAGGAAGTTTCGGGGGAAAAGCTTTCGAATCTTTTGTCTTATGAAAAGGCAGTGCTGGACTGCAAGGTCGGACAGAATGTTAAGATCAAAGGAAAACGCCGCGGGGCCGGAGGGTATGTGGATATCGACTTCAACGTTGTGATTGGAAGTCTGGAGTAGAGGCTTTCGTGACGATGTAAGATCCATAGTGATGACTGAGATACCAGGGAAACGAATAGTGGACAGTGTATAAAGCATAGGAAGTAAAGCATAGAAAGTAAAGTTTAGAAAGTAAAGTTTAGTGTAAAACGGCTGCCGGGCGACATGGCAGCCGCAGTTATGTCAGAGGCGGTCCGGGGGGGATGCAGCAGTTAAGATCTGGTGAAATATCTGCCGATATGGCAGTGAATATAGAATGGAGGATATCATGAAATTTATTAATGAATTACACGAAGGCGAGACATTACGCGGTATTTATCTTTGTAAGGGAAAGCGTTCCGCAGAGACTCGGAACGGAAAACCTTATGATAATGTGCTGCTTCAGGATAAAACAGGAACACTGGACGGCAAGGTATGGGATCCGAATTCACAGGGAATCGCTGATTATGAAGAAAAGGATTTTATTGAAGTATTCGGTGATGTGATCAGTTATAATAATAATCTTCAGCTTAATATTAAACAGATCAGAAAGGCCGGTGAGGGAGAATATAATCCGGCAGATTATATGCCGACTTCCGAGAAGAGTGTGGAGGGAATGTATGAAGAGCTGCTTTCCTACATACGCCAGATTTCCAATGATTATCTGAGACAGCTTGTGGAATATTATTTTGTAAATGATGCTGATTTTGTGAAAGGATTCAAAGGCCATTCGGCAGCGAAGACCGTGCACCATGGATTTGCCGGGGGACTGCTGGAGCATACTTTGAGTGTAGTTAAGATGTGCGAATATTTTGCAGGCACATATTCTATCCTGAATAAGGATCTGCTCATCGCATCCGCAATCTGTCACGATATCGGAAAAACAAAGGAGCTGTCTGCATTCCCGGATAATGACTATACGGATGACGGACAGCTGCTGGGACATATTGTGATGGGGGTCGAGATGGTGGGAGAGGCTGTCAGGGCTATCCCCGGATTCCCGGATAAGCTTGCGAGTGAGCTGAAACACTGTATTCTTGCACATCATGGTGAGCTGGAGTACGGGTCACCAAAAAAACCGGCGCTGGCAGAGGCGTTTGCACTGAATCTGGCTGATAACGCGGATGCAAAGATGCAGACACTGACAGAGATATTTAAGGACAAGACCGGAACAGACTGGCTGGGATATAACCGGATGTTTGAGACGAACTTGAGAAAGACTTCAATATAAAAATAGACGGATATGGAAGGCATGAGGGACGTAGTTTTATATGAAACTACGTCCTAACTTAAAATATTAGGAATATAGAATTGTAAAAGGGGTATTTTTATGCAGAAAAATGAGACTGCCAGAGTGACAATTGAAGATATAGGCGTGAATGGTGAGGGTATAGGCAGGGTGAATGGCTATACCTTATTTATTAAGGATGCAGTGATCGGTGATGTGGTGGAAGCTAAAGTGATGAAGGCAAAGAAAAATTATGGATATGCAAGGCTCATGCAGATCATCACACCCTCCCCGGACCGTGTAGAGCCAAAGTGCCCATTTGCGAGGAAATGCGGGGGCTGTCAGATCCAGGAAATGTCCTATGAAAAGCAGCTTGAGTTTAAGAATAAGAAGATCCGGGGGAATCTGGAGAGGATCGGCGGATTTTCACCGGATGTGCTGGACAAGGTGATGGAGCCGATCATTGGGATGGAGGAACCATTTTATTATAGGAATAAGGCACAGTTTCCCTTTGGAACAGATAAGGATGGGAATCCGGTTACAGGGTTTTATGCTGGAAGGACCCATGATATTATCGCCAATACGGACTGTGCGCTGGGCGTGCCAGTGAATCAGGAGATATTGGAGATCGTGCTGGAGTTTATGAAGAAGCATGGGATTGCTTCTTATAATGAGAAGACCGGGAAAGGGCTGGTCCGGCATGTTCTGATCCGTTTTGGTTTTACGACGAAAGAGATCATGGTGTGTCTGGTTGTGAATGGAAAGAAGATTCCTCACAGTGAGGAATTGGTGGAAAAGCTTAGAAAGATCGAGGGCATGACCAGTATCACAATGAGTCCGAATATGAAGAATACGAATGTGATCATGGGAGAAAGTTATGAGACTCTGTGGGGGCAGGGATTTATTACAGATTATATCGGGGATGTGAAGTATCAGATTTCCCCGCTGTCTTTTTATCAGGTGAACCCTGTGCAGACGGAAAAGCTTTATGAACTGGCATTGGAGTATGCAGGGTTAAAGGGAGACGAGACGGTATGGGATCTGTATTGTGGTATTGGTACCATTTCTCTGTTCCTGGCACAGAAAGCGAAGGAAGTCTACGGAGTGGAGATCGTACCGCAGGCGATCGAGGATGCGAAAAATAATGCCCGGATCAATGGGATCGAGAACGCAAGCTTCTATGTGGGGAAGGCGGAAGAGGTGCTGCCGGAGTATTATCGAGAGTATGAGGAAAAACACCCGGGGGAGACTGCTCATGCGGATGTGATCGTGGTGGACCCGCCCCGGAAGGGATGCGAGGAATCACTGCTGGAGACGATGGCAGCTATGAGGCCTGACCGGATCGTGTATGTGAGCTGCGACTCGGCCACGCTGGCGAGGGATTTAAAGGTGCTTTGTCAGGAGGGGTATCAGCTGGAGAGAGTGAGAGGGACGGATCAGTTTCCGATGAGTGTGCATATAGAATGCTGCGTTCTGTTGCAGCGAGTGGATGGTAAGATAAAATGAAAATACTGAAAAATCAGATTCAATGCAGGGGTTGCGGAGAGATTATTGAATCAAAATTTGAACATGATTTTGTAACCTGCTCTTGTGGTAAATGCAGTGTAGATGGAGGTAATGAATATTTAAGGCGATTGGCCGCAAACAAAGAAAGTTATACTGAACTGTCAATTTTAGAAAAATAAATGAGTGAGCAGAAGCGTGAAGGCTGTTAGCCTTTGCGCTTCTGCTATTTTAGGGAGGGAATGCTATATGAAAAGTGTTAAAGTTTTACCTGCAATGCCGTTTAGGGAGGGAGAATTCCAAAAGAAAAGGGTAGCCGTATACTGCCGCATCAGTACAGAATTTGAAGAGCAGCACAGAAGCTTAGCGGCACAGATGGAATATTACGGGGAGAAGACTCAGAGCAATCCTGACTGGGTACTAGTTGGAGTTTTCTTTGATTGTGAAAGTGGATTAAGAATTGAAAAACGAAGTGGGCTGAAAAAGATGATGGAACTGGTGCGGTTAGGACAGATTGATTACATATTGACAAAATCCATCAGCAGAGTGTCAAGAAATGCATTGGATACATTGCTCATTATTCGCAAATTGAAAGAAAGAGGTGTTGACATATATTTTGAAAAAGAGAATATTCACTCCATCAACAGCGCAAAAGAAATCGACATTGTGGTTGGCGCGGCGCTGGCACAGGAGGAAAGTTATAACCTAAGCGAAAATATTGGCTGGGGATATAAGCGAAGATGCGAAACAGGTGCTAAGAGTCTACTGCTGAAACCGATCTATGGCTTTTGTTGTAAAAATGATGAACTGGTTATTATGCCGGAAGAAGCCGATGTGGTTAAAGAAATTTTCAATCTTTATTTGTCCGGAAAAACTGTTCGGCAGATTAAAATGCATTTAGAGAACAGTCACATATTGTCGCCCAGCCAAAAGACGGTTTGGGCGGATAGCACAATCCGAAAAATACTAAAATGCGAAAAATACAAAGGTGATGTCATGTTGCATAAAACGTACACAGACAGTTATTTGACCGGAAAGCGAGCCGTAAATTATGGACAAAGAGCAAGATATTATGTGGCGGGCAATCACATCGGTATCATTTCACCAGAAATATTCCAGCGGGTTCAGGATGAAATATTCCGCCGGGCGCAAGTTGTTATAGATGAACAAGGCGAACAGATAAATACCGGAAATCGATACAGTGGCAAATATTTGCTTGGTAATCTTCTGAAATGTGGAAACTGCGGAGCAAGTTATTACCGCCGCACAGAACGTGGAAAAATTGTATGGAGGTGCGGAACGAGGATGGAAAAGGGCCGGAATGCCTGCCAGCACTCGGTAACATTGTGTGAAGAACGGATTCAAGAAATTTTGGCAGAAGCTGTCTGTGACGGTGTGTATAACGAAACTGTGATTAGAGAAAAGGTACAAAGAATTGATGTTTACGAATTGCAGATTATTATTTGCTTTTTGACGAAGGGTGAATTTCGAATTTGTGAATTGAACTAGATGGTTGTAGTTTACGTAAAAATAATGGAAATTGAAGTTTTAGAATGGAATTGCTTACTTTGGCGCAACAGCTATAAAATCAAGCAGATAGCGCTAAGGCCGGCACGGCCATATGGTGTAGAGCACCACGGAAATTGATAAAATGTTGTCAAACCCCTTGTTATAATAAGCATAAGCTCAAAAATCTAGCAACTAAGCGGCTTTTACCGGGTTATGCTTAATTTCTTTGGCGAGATAAAAGGGCGCTGTCGAAGAATGTAAAAATATGCTGACAAACCAGTATTACATCGAGGACAACCATGGAGCCATCATCCCCAAAGAATTATTCCACCGGGTGCAGGAAGAAAAGGCCCGACATTCTGCAATTTATTACCCACCACCAAGAAAAAGGCTGAACCAGTTAAGGGGAAATACAGCTTCAAATATGTGCTGTCCGATATCATGGCCTGCGTCGAATGTGGCCAGCCATATCGTAGACAGGTGTGATCAAAGTATGGGCAGAAGAAAGCTGTGTGGCGCTGCGACAGCCACTTAAAGCAGCGCTCCAAGCGGTGCAAGCATTCCCCCACCTTAAGGCAAGAAATCCCACATCAAGCCATTATGGCAGCCATCAACAGCGTAGTGGAGGATCAGGGCGAATTTGTGCAGGCATTTCGGGAGAACATCGTACGGATTATAGGTATCTATGCTCCCCAAAGTAAGCTGACCAGATTAAAATTCTAGAAAAGGAAAAAGCCAAGCTCATCCGGGAACGCCAACTTGCCTAGTCCTATGACCAGCGACTGCAGGATATGGAGAGCTACATGAAGAAAACCGGATACTTAAAGCAGGAAATTGATGATGACCTAGTCCCTAGGTTGCTGCAGACGGTCAGAGACATCAATGAAAATAAGATAGTAATCCAATTCAAATCCGGCATTATTATGAGCCAGCGGATTGATCTTGAGGATTGAACAGGCGGCGGGAGACGAGGATGCGAGAAAGCTCATGCCGCGTACATAAATACTGCTGAGAATTTTGTTGTTGGTAGTGTTTACAGAATAAACAATTAAATGTGAATTCATTTTATTAATTTGTGCATCAGTGCTATAATGGTTTTATTAATAACTATATATTCGCTTGGACAGAGGTGGCGAGATGACGAGTAAAGTATTAGATCAACAACAGTTGAAAGCTGTGTGTGATGTTTTGGGTCATACAAAAGAGGGATTTACAAAGACAGAATTGACGCGGTTATTGCAACAAAGTCAAATTGTTTTAATGGATGATGGGAATTCCAACAACGGCTACAGCTATACATTTGGGTTAAACAAGCGTGATTGGTTATACAACTGTTTAGTCAACGAAGTAAACGCTAATAAATCTTTGAAAAGAATATATCAATTTCTTACAAATGCGTTAAACCCTGTTTCCTTTACAGGACAGGCTGATAGAGAAAGATACCATCACCTTTTAGAAGAAACCAATAAGGTGCTCTTATTAGCGGGGTTGTCTGTTAATAATGCAGGGCAACTGGTTGAGGTTGATCAGGCAAAAACATTGGATGAAGTTGATCGGCGTGTAAACCATTTAAAACGCGAACTTTATAACAGGGCTATTCATAGTGAAGTACAAAAGTATTGCATTAAGGATTACTTGCGCAAAGATTATTATGATGCCGTATTCGAGGCAGCTAAAGGACTAGCCGAGCGAGTTCGTCAGATAACTGGTTTGACCTCTGATGGTGGCGAATTATTTCAGAAGGCGTTTGCCAAAGGTGATCCGTATCTATTTTTTAATTCCATGCAGACTGACAGTGAAAAAAGTGAGTTTACAGGGGTAAAAGAATTGCTTGAATCTATATTTCATCTGGTGAGAAACCCAGCAGCCCATGTTCCTAAAGTTAACTGGAATGTAGAAGAAACAAAGGCATTAGATATTTTGACGTTAATCTCATTTGCACATAAATATTTGGATGAATGTCACAGAATGCCTAACAAATAGGAGAATTGCATATGAGACCTCAATATTTAGACTGGCTTATTCAAGAAAAACCAGTAACTACTTATGAAGGAAAGCAGATTGTTATATATGAACTCGTCATTCAAAATGATGAGAGTGTTCTAAATTCATGGGCAAAGCATTTGCGGGAGCATTATTGTGCAGATTCAGAAATGGATGTCTTACGAGCAGGATATGGTTTTAAAAGAGATGAATATCTGGCAAAAATAAAGTTTCCAGATGCAAATATTAATCCGGGGCCCTCTGTGCGTTCGGGAGATTTTACAGAAATACTAATTGCCGACTACGTTCAATACGTGTTGGACTATATCGTTCCGAGAACACGTTATGACCGCAAGGTAAATAGAAACTCATCTACTATGGGCAGTGACCTTATAGGATACAAATGTGGCAAAAAAATAAGTAGCAGCGATGAACTTATAGTTTTTGAAGTGAAAGCTACCGCCAGTGAGACTCGTCCATCGTCGAAAGCTCGATTACAAAAGGCAGTGGACGATTCCAATAAGGATGTTGTTAGACTTGCAGAATCATTGAATGCAGTTGTTCAACGTTTAATTGATCGAGGTGATTTGGATGAAGCAAGACATGTGCAACGCTTTCAAAATGCTTCCGATACTCCTTATCGAAAGACCTTTGCTGCAGCTGCAGTACATTCCAACATGTCTTATTCCGAGAACCTACTTAAAACAGTTTCCACCAAGAATCATGCTGATCCAGATTTGAAGCTTATAGTTATGCACTGTGATAAGTTAATGGAGTTCATCCATGAAATGTATGGGAGGGCGTGTGGATGTTAATAGGAAAAAATTCTAAATACTTGCTAAAACAGACACGCTCAAAAGCGAAAATGTATGAATATAGTGTTCCAGATGAATTGCACATCGCAGTTGAAGATAACGCAAATGAACTATTACTGAGTGCAATTGCGGCAATTGGGAATATTTCAGCGCAGGTACTTCATGAAAACAACCCATACAGGATAATTTCAGCAGATAAAAAAGAAGAGCTTGAATTTGCATCACATTATTTTGATGCTTTTTTACAATCAAAATTAGAACCAAGTTATCCTCAGTATTACTTGGTTCTAGGAGCAGTTGCATATTATTTGTGTGATTACGCTGGTAGTGCAAAAGTTATGGCAAATATGATTGACACCAATGAGCTAGATCTGGGGTGTGGTGGAATTGAAACAATATTGGCGTTGTTACTTCAAGACCAATTAGATGCAAATAAGTTTGGGACGGCGGTTCAAGGAACCGCATACACACAATATTTGCATCAAGTAACCACAGCTTATGCCACCTGCTTTCATCAGCATAAAGCTGCTAAATTAGACTTTATATCGGAATTTCGTTCTTTAATATATTCACAAGGTTCCCCGCGAGAATTGCTGTTAACCGATGCTATGCTTGCCATTTTGCTTATAAAGATAGAACGCTCGGCGTTAAATCTGCTTCCAGTATATTCAGGGTTATCGGCAGATAATTGGAAGGGAATGCTACAGAACAAAAAGAGTATCTATGAACTTTGGCCAGCTCAAATTCGGCTTGGTGAGGCTGGCATCTTTTTTGGAAAATCAGCAATTATTCAAATGCCTACTAGTTCTGGTAAAACGACATCCATGTCAATCACTATAAGAGCTTCTTTTCTATCGGGTAGAACCTCCATGGCTGTTATTGTTGCACCTTTTAGATCATTGTGTCGAGAAATAAGTGTTGATATTTCCAACGATTTTTCTGATGATTCAAGTGTTCATGTCAACGCGCTTTCTGATGTTCCAGAGATGGGTGATCTACTTGAATTATTACAATCTGGCGGAGAAAACAGCAAGAACATTTTGGTTTTAACCCCGGAAAAGTTGCTATATTTACTTAGACAGGACAATGAACTAATTGTAGATACAGGTTTAATCATATTTGACGAGGCTCATATGTTTGATGATGCTTCGAGAGGCGCTCAATACGAGCTCTTAGTTTCTTCCATTATGATGTATTTAAGAGCTGGTACCCAAAGAATCCTTCTCTCTGCTGTCATTCCAAACGCAGCGCAAATTAATGGCTGGTTTACCGGCGGCGAAGGTGTTGTAATTGCTGATAACTCGATACGCGCAACAGAAAAAACGGTTGCAATTACTGACTGGGAAATATCTCATAAGGAGCCATATGGTTATCTATACTTTCTCGATTCAGACAATCCTAATGAACTCGAATTTTTTGTACCACGTATCATTGAAATCAAATCATTGAACAAGCTGAAAAAGAACGAAAAAGATCGGTTCTTTCCATCTGTAAATTTCCAAACAGCCAAGGTGGAACATAATGATATAGCAATTTATCTTGCCCTCAAGCTAAACCATAATGGCGGGGTGGCAATATTTTGCGGAAGAAAAGATACTGCAGATAGTGTTTTGCGAAGAATTCTTGAGATTAATAACAGAGGTATTGATATATCGTCTTTCAGCACTCATGTGGTTGATGATGAACACAAGAAAATAGCGCAATTGATAAAAGAAAACTATGGGCAAGACAATATTTATTATGACGCTGTTTTGAAAGGAGTGTTTACTCATCATAGAGGTATATCGAATGGAATTAGGATTGCCACCGAATATGCAATGAAGAAAAACCTAATTAGATGCATTATATGTACCTCAACCCTAGCACAAGGAGTTAATTTGCCTATTCGGTATTTAATTATTTCCAGCCTCTATCAAGCTCAAGAAAAAATCAAAGTGCGAGATTTTCATAATCTTATTGGACGAGCTGGACGCGCAGGGTTATACACAGAAGGAACTATACTGTTTTCTGAAACATTTGTATATTCCAGAAGAAATATATTTAAGGACAGATGGCGCTGGAGGGGCTATCTAGAAATGCTAGATTCCAGTAACGCTGAGTCTTGTCTTAGCCAGTTCCTGTTACTAGTGCGCCCCGAAACTTTCGAGGTTGCATATGACACCTACGAAACATATGATTTTTATAAGTTGGCATTGGCACGCTATACACATGCTGAAGAGTATGAACACGCTGTGGAGACATTGGTATCACAGTTTCAAGAAAAATATCCAGCAAAAGTATTAACCTTTAAATCTGCTATTTATAAAGTTAATCTTAGCTTGGATACAATAGAAAGCTATCTCCTCTCATTTCTCACAGAAGATGATCCGCAGGATATTAATTTGCTTGTGTCCAGCACATTTGGTTACTTCCTCTCAAATGAAGAAGAAAAAGAACGAATGCGAAATTTGTTTGCGACCGTAAAAAACTATTTGCTTGATACCGTTAATAGCCCTACTAGGCGAGCTGTTTTTAGCCGTACCCTTCTTGGAATAAACCAATTGCTCCAAATAGAACTGTGGGTTGCTGGAAATTTTAGCGCTCTTATAGGATGCGAAACAACTTCTGAAGTTCTTCAACTGATTATGTCTCAAATAATAGAATACAGTGAAAACAAATGTATTAAAGCTGTACTTTTAAAAGATGAGCTTTTTGGGATTGCTAATATGTGGATTGAGGGTATGTCCTATAAGCAAATACTTGAGTATGCACTTGAACACAATGTTAAGGTAATTCGTAGAAATAAAGAGACAGAAATACAGCTTGGTGACATCATAGATATTTGTGACGAGGGATTTGGGTATGCATCAACACTTATTATCAATGCCGTCTCTGATTTGTTACAATTTAATTATCAGGAAAGTGAAGATGCCTGTAAGCTGATAACTGAGCTGAGCAAACAGATGCGGTATGGCCTTCCAACAAGAAAAAGCATAATTATTTATGAATCTGGATTTTCTGATCGGGTGATATCTTTAAAGATTTCAAGCGAATTGTTGGGAATTCGCATAAAGACTAAAAAACAATTTCAAGAAGCCGCAAAAAAAAGAAAGGCTGCTTTGATGGAAGTATTATCCGAGTATCCTAGAGTATTTTTTGATAGAATGTCTGAACTATAATGATTAAAATAGCTTTTCGGAAAAGGATAATAAACGCAGATACATAGAATTTGCACTACTTAGAATAAGGCGCTTGAGTCTGCTGGTTCAAGCGTTTTTTTCTTAGTAGTATTCCGCTTTAATAATTCAATAGTTTGAAAATCTATGTTATAATTTTCTTCAAATGAACAGTGTTGGTATCAAAGATTTATGAAAGGAAAATACAAATGGAGACAAAGGGAATTATAGCAACTACACATATAGATAGGCACGGCGATAAAATTGAAAAAGAGGCATTGGAAACCTTAGTACAAGCAATTAATACTCAGGAAAGTGCTATTGCGGTTAGTGTTGAACATGACGGTTTAGCTATGCCAATTGGGAAAGTTCTAAAAGGAAACTTAGTACAGCTGCCTGATGGCGAATTTGCAGTTACTACTGTTCAAGAAATTTTTGATGTGCACAGCATAACCCCCCAAAATTCTGATGAAACATTTTATATGGCTGGAAGTGAACAGGATTATCGTCCATTTGCTGATTTTAAGATTGAAAATACAGATAGGCTAACGGTATCCTTCGATCCAAATAATTTTACTCAGAAAGATTTCACAGAAATAAAGAATTTCTTATTAGAAGAAGATGTAGAGATAGAATTAGAAGTAAGAAAATCATTAATTCCCGATCCGGAAATTGTTTTTCACCTGATAGAAGGTACGTTTATATACCTAATAGGAAAAAAAGTTGTAGGAAATTTAGCGGACGATATAGCAGCAGATATTAGCAGTTGCTATAGAATTATTAAAAATACCATATTAAAATTTGCACATTATAGTATTCCTGCGAATCGCCCTAAGACATATAGATTGAGAGAACAGGGAGAATACATGAGGGAATTGGCAGTTAGGACATCTGATCCAAATGTTGTATTTGAGGCATTACAACCAGATAAGCTGGAAAAAATAGAAACATTGATAAAAGGAACCTTGGGGCAATTCAATGTTTCACCTGCAAAAGTGCAATTGCTTTATGATGCTGGCGACAAGGAGTGGAAATTAAATTATCTGCTTACGACGTCAGGGCAAGCAATAGGAACTGAAAAATGTTACAAAAGAACAAGAGATCTATTTAATAGTCTGGGGCATGAGGATGGTTCAGCTAATGTATCAATTGCGGGATTGAATCCGGCTGTCATCAATGTGGTTGATGAAGACGATAGCAAATAAAAAAGTATCATCTGCAAATTACATATATTCTACAAAGAATAAAATCCTTAGATAATATGCTGAGGATTTTATTGTTGGTAGTATTTCACTATCAACGATTTTGGGGTGATGTGTTGCATCGCCAAAGGCAAAAATCTATGCTATAATTTTATCAGGAAAAGGGCATGGCATCAAGTAAACAAATGGTGTATTCGGCCTTGGGTAAGGAACTATAAGGCTTCCGCCAAGGTCATACTGCGCCTTTCGGGAATCTTTTTCACAGCCTCAACACATACGGAAGTTTGTATCGAATTATGTCGAAAATAAGTGATGATTTTATACCGCAACTTTTAAGGGTATGATTTTTTCGCAGGTGTGTCTGTGTTTGAATAAAATCATTTTTAGCATAGCCAATTAAGTCATTCTTGATTTCTCTGTACATTGTGGTAAACTTAGTATAAGTATTTTTTGAGTAATCTTAAATGCGAATAATATGTCAAAATTAGATGAATGTTTATACTGGAGGATTTTAGATGTTAGGACCAGAGTTAACAAAACTGAAAGAAGATTTAGAAGCTAGGGAACAAAATATTAATACTGAAAGGTTATTGGCAGAATTGAATGAACTGGAAAACGTGGATGATTGTTTAAATGAAAGCTTATCGTTGTCCCAAAATGTGTGCCCAACCTGTGGAAGGAGCCTTACATGATGGATTATAGAGAATTACGAAAATTGAAAGCGCAGTTGCTACAAAAGGAATATAAGACAAATGACGAAATACAATTATTGGCTGAATTACAGTCGTTAAGCCAAATTATTGATACGATGCATCATTCATTGACTTTGTCAACAAAAGTGTGCAGATCATGCGGAAGGCCATTGTAAGATATGGAGGGTTATTTTGTTGTATCTGAAAATCAAAGCGAAAAGTTTGATATTAAATGTGAATTGCGCCCAGATGTTAAAGATGAGGTTCCAGAAGAGCAAAGTCTTCTTTATGCTGATGTGGAAGATACATGTAATGTGATAAAAGCTCTTAATAAGACAACAGAAGATGTTAAACAAAAATATTTTGATAAGTTACTGTCTTTGGCTCAGGTTGGTCTTGTTCCAGAATGCGGAGCACAGCCTAGAATGGCAATGATATCATTAGAAAAACTAAAAGCTGAGATGCTTTTGGTTGAAGGTAAGAGAATTAAAAATCAGTATATGCGTCGGCTGGGGATTACAGCTACTATTCTGGCGGGCATAATTGGAGTAATTACTTCAGTATGTTATGCAATTACTAAGATGAATGCATTTTCAATGATAGGATATACATGGTTGGGAGCGATGGCAGGAGCATGGGTTTCTTATGGTGCAAGAAAATTTCGCTTGGCTTTTGAAGACATGGCACTGATTGAAAAGGATATGCTGGAGCCAGTTATTCGGCTTATCTATATTGGTGTGTGTGCGCTGATTTTTGAACTATTTTTGTCCTGTGGAATTGCAACTGTAACTGTTGGAAGTATTACAACAAAAGGTTTGACAAGTGATATTCAAACGCAGATCCTTATAGGGGTTTTGTGCGGATTGATTGAAAGTAAGATTGGGATTGATATATATAAAAAGGCGAATTCAGCACTTGATATAGCGGATGTTGAAAAATAACTTAATTTTCGGTTAGGGATTTCTACTGGAGTGATTCTACCACAGATTCTGGTAAAAATTTTTCGGTTATGTAGAATGCAGATGGTAAGAATAAGACGCTTGAGCTTTTATAGTTCAAGCGTCTTATTCTTGGCAGTGTTTTCTATCGACAAATCGACAAATTTTTTTCTGGTGATGCCGGAAGAACCCTCAAATTTTAAATTATGTGGTATAATCTAAAAATAGGAGAAATTGAGGTCTTGAGTAATGGAGACTACTTTTGCAGCAAATATAATATATCCGCCAAGGCTCAACTGCGCCTTACGGGAATCATTATCTCTACCTCAATACATACAGAATGCTGCGTGAAACTGGAACGGAAAGAAAGATAGAAGAAACAAACTTGTAATAACAAATAAGTGGATTGCAAGCTGAAACAATTGGATAATCGAAAGCGAATGGGAAAGAATAAAGATGGAGTGCTGTTTCCATTTGATCCAAATCTTTCTAAGATGAGTGATGCTTATTTGAAATTTATAGAAGAAGTGAAATCAGAAATTGAAAAGCAGAGGATTTCGGTTGTATTAAGTGCAAATTCCAGTATGATCTGCCTTTACTGGAACACCGGCAAAGCGATTCTGAAAAAGCAGGAGGAAGAAGGCTGGGGTGCAAAAGTGATTGACCGCATGGCCAAGGATTTAAAGGATGCGTTCCCTGAAATGTCTGGTTTTTCTCTGAGAAATATCAAATATATGCGGAAGTTCGCCGAGTGTTGACCTGATTTTGAATTTGTGCAACGGGTTGTTGCACAAATTCCGTGGAGAACTAATCTGAAGTTGATTGATAAACTGGATTCTCTGGAAAGTCGTATTTGGTATGCACATAAAACGATAGAAAACGGTTGGAGCAGCTATGTGCTGGAACTGCAAATACAGAGTGGTCTTATGGAGCGTTCAGGAAGAAGCGTAAATAATTTTCCGGCAGCACTTTCGCCAACAGATTCGGATATGGTCAACCAAGTGTTCAAAGATCCGCACTTGTTTGATTTCCTTGGAACGGATATGCCGCGCCGGGAGGTCGAGATTGAGCGGAAGTTGACAGAACATATTCAAAGTTTCTTGTTGGAATTGGGACAGGGGTTTGCATTTGTGGGCAGACAGGTACATTTGGAAGTGGGCGGTGATGATTTTTTTATTGATCTTTTGTTTTATCATTTGAAACTGAGATGCTATGTGGTAATCGAATTGAAAGCTTGTGACTTTGAGCCGGGATTTATCAGGCAGCTTAATATGTATCAAAATGTGGTAAATGATATTCTACGCCATCCAGACGATAAGCCCACAATTGGTCTGTTACTTGTAAAGGGCAAGAATGAAACTGTAGTAGAGTATTCTCTGGCGGGTTATAAGAACCCTATTGGTGTGGCTGAGTGGAAAAATCAGATTGCCAAGGCACGGCCTGAAGAACTAAGAAGTAGCCTTCCATCTGTAGAAGAAATCGAAAAAGAACTGGAGTAATTGTGCCACAGCTTGTGGCGCAATTAGAATTTGGTTAAGCAGAACATAACTGGTAAAAATAAGGCGCTTGAGCTTTCATGGTTCAAGCATCTTATTCATGGCATTTTTCTGCCAGCATATTGCCTTTCAAGTGATGCGTAAGCGTCCCAAAGTCTTAAATTCTATAATATAATCTAAAGCAGGACAAGGTTAAGGTTTTGAAAAGGAGTAAGGAAGTCACTTTTGCAGGAATTATAATGCTCCGCTAAGGTCAAACTGCGCCTTTTGGGAATCTTTTTCACAGTCTCACCGCATGTGGAGACCGCCGTGTTGCTGGTGCGGAAACCTTGATTCTATGTGCGAGTGCGGAATTATTTGGCGGAAAAGTAGTTGTGTTTTTATGAAAATAGATATGGATAAGTTCCGTGGAAGTGAAGATAGGGTAATGCCATGTGAGTTCAATACGCAGTTGGAGATTGGTTTTACCGGGAAATTTGTACACATTGGCAACCCCATACTTTTTAGCCAGAGGGATAATCCGCGGCAAAAGCGGGCTTCTGGTGTTTTAATATAGTACATATTGTGGTATATTGAGAAAAAGATAACCTGAGTCAGTTAGGAGGCTTGAATATGATACTGAGTACAGACCGATTACTCCTGCGCCCATGGAAAGAAACGGATGCAGAGAGTTTATATGAATATGCAAAAAATCCGGCAATTGGACCGATTGCAGGGTGGCCGCCGCATAAGAATATTGAGGAAAGCCGGGATGTGATACAGAATGTTTTTAATGGGAAAGAGTGTTATGCTGTCTGTTTGAAATCAGACAACCGGGCGATTGGCGCTGTCGAACTGAAACTGAATGGCAGCACGGATATGACGGATAAAGATGATGAGTGTGAGCTTGGCTACTGGATAGGTGAGGATTTCTGGGGACAGGGGCTGATTCCGGAAGCAGCCAGAGAGCTGCTGCGACACGGCTTTGAGGATCTTGGTATGAATATCATATGGTGTGGCTATTATGAGGGAAATACGAAATCAAAAAGGGTGCAGGAGAAGGTGGGATTTGTTTATCATCATACATGCAGTGATGTGCCTCTGCCACTCTTGGGTGAGACAAGAACCGGGCATACAAACTATATGACAAGGGAACAATGGGAAGCTAATAGATAGAAACAAATTTCAAGCTGTAAAGGAGAATATTGTGTTGCTTAATATAGCAGATACATTTGAATTATTGTTCGATAAAAATAATAATGTTGCATATAAGGCTTTACAGGAATTGCAAAGAGAAAGTAAAGAAACGGATTGTGTTTATCCCTATATGGATAGATTAAGTGATATGCTTGACAGCGATAATTCTTATATCCGTACAAGAGGGCTTACACTACTTGCCTATAATGCAAAGTGGGATAAAGATTATAAAATTGATGAAATTATTGATAAATATTTAAAACACATAACGGATGTTAAACCTATCACGGCAAGACAATGTATTAAGCTGCTTCCGGTTATCGCAAAGTATAAGCCAGAATTAAAAAATGATATTCTTTCCGCACTTCATAAGGCAGATATATCTGTTTATGGCGATAGTATGCAGCCCTTAGTTTATAAGGATATTCAAAAAGCATTGAAAGAAATACAAAAATTATGAAAACATAAATTCCAGTCTGCATAACTGGATAAATTTAGAAGCAGCAGTATTTCAGTACATGAAATTCATCTGGGGGTGACAATTATGAGGCTGTGCATTGCATTAGCCGATATCGCTCAATAAACTTAACGAATTTTAATTGGAGGAGTAAAAAAGGCTATATCGGATATTAACACGAATTATAAAATAATAGACAAGCAAAAGTATAATCGGAGCGTGTATTCAGGCATTTTTCGGAGGACTGTAAATGTTCCACTTCTATGACATCACGTATAAATGTGACAAAAATTAAAGTGTTATCAGAAGCTGCCGGTACGAAGTTTTATATCATTTTTCTGTATATTCTCCCAAAGGTACTTAATTCCAGAGAGGATTACAGGATGGGATGCCTTTGGCAGACGGAAGAACTGATTTGTTATGAGCAGATAAATCCTACTCAGTATATTTTTCATGAGGATACGGAAACCTGTACACCTGTTTATACCGTTTATGACGAGAATTACAAGAGTTTCTATGAGAAGTGTGTGACGGATATAAAAAATGCGAAGGAAACACGGGAGTATCTTCTTGACATGGTTAATCATCCTAATTGGTTTGATACATCCTATATTTCGTGGCTGTCTTATGATTCGCTGAATATTGAACTTCCGGACGGACATCTGTTTTTTGCGCCGATTGTCAACTGGGGAAAATATCGTGAGGAAAACGGTCAGTTTTTAATGCCTGTCAGTGTGAGACTGAATCATGCCATTGCGAATGGATATCTGGTTGCAAAAGTGTTCAAACTGCTGGAAGATGAGATATCCGCATTTTGCGATGAGCAGAAAGGTTAGAGGAATCCTGCTTCCAGAATGTTATAATAATTTATTTATAAAAAAGAAATCTATTATAGAACAGCATCTCTTCGAAGGTGCTTTCTTTTTGCCTATTTTAAGGAGGAGCCTATAAAACTGCCATTCATTTTAGATATAGATCGGCATCCCGCCGGAGGATATGGACAAGTTTTGGTTTTCGTTGATGTGCCAGTCTCTTTTTGTTATACTTGTTGTTAGAAAGAGCGTGGCGGGAGTCAGCGATAAGTATGAACTTTAGAATTTGCGGAGGATAAATTGTGAACATTTATGAATCATGCCCTGTATTAGAGAATGAGAAATTTTTATTAAGATTAGTGAATTATGAGGATTGTGAGGATTTGCTAAAAGTTTACAGTGACAAAAATGCTTTGCCGTTTTTTAATAGTGATAGTTGTGATGGAGATATTTTTTACTATGAAACAAAAGAAAGAATGACAGAAGCCCTCGACTTTTGGAACTTGGCATATCAAAATGGCTGGTTTGTCAGACTTTCTATTGTTGATAAAACAGTAGCAGGCGTAATCGGAACAATCGAGCTATGCTTACGAGTTTCCGAAGATGAATTTAATCATATGGGAATTTTAAGAGTTGATGTAAGAAGCGACTATGAAAAAGAAGATGTATTGTACAATGTGATGGCACTAATAACACCTCATATCTCCGCGATGTTAGATTGTGATGGAATAATTACTAAAGTTCCAGCCTATGCAGTTGAAAGAATTAAAGCAATACAAAGGATAGGATTTACGAAATCAGAGCATTTACTGATAGGAAAGACAGGATATGCTTATGATGGATATTGGATAATAAAATAAGTCCATAATTTTCGATGAGAATATCGGTTTATATTAAATGTAGTAAACTAAACTCACCAGAAAATAGGATTTCGGAGGATTGAATGTGGGGAAAAAGACGGAACAGTCACAAAAAGTATATAATGAGATGGCATGGGAATATGATTCTGCTCCAGAGGGCAGATACACAAGAGCACATAAAGAAGAAATCATCAAAAAGGCTGTGCTCAAGGATGGAGACAATATTCTGGATGTTGCCTGTGGCAATGGGAGTCTGCTTGGAGCGCTTTCCCAAAAGGCGAGGGTCAATGCCTTTGGCATAGATATTTCGGAAAATATGATCGCCTCCGCCAGAGAAAGATACCCGGCCTGTACATTTGCTGTGAGTCCCTGCTCTCCACTCGGGTTTGAAAACGAAAGTATGGATGTCATAACGGTGTCCTGTGCATTTCATCACTTTGAAACACCCCAGATCTTCGCTAAAGAATGTATGAGGGTATTGAAGAAGAACGGGAAGGTTTTTATTGCCGAACCATTTTTTTCTCCAATGGTGCGCTGGATTGCCAACACGGTGGTGTTCCCATTTACAAAAACAGGTGATGTAAAGGTATATAGCCAGAAGGAACTTCAAATATTTTTTGAATCAGCTGGATTTACTGACATGGAATCGTACACAACAGGTACGGTATTATTTTTTTCAGCAAGAAAATGAAAGCCGTTTTCCAGCTTGGTCAATACGGTTATGCAGAACATACTATAGGAGAAAGTGGAAATGGGGATACAGGAATATTTATATGATTTATCAATTAACCAGTTAAAAAATATAAAATACCGATATAGAACACTGATATTAGATGACATTAAAAACAGAATGTGTTCCCTTCTGTCAAGATGGCAGCAGGGAGATTTTAGAAAAACGGTTTTATTTGTAACAGATGAAGAAGCATTGTTTTACGAACCAATAGCAGAAGATGATGTGAGGAGATTTGTAGTAGCAACAATTCGAAACAGCATGATCGAGGTGGCGGCAAGTGTAAACTGTAACCAGTTTAAGATGCCAGAACCTTTATCGGATGAAAAGATAAAAAATATAACGATGGACGCAATTCGCTATTTTAAACAATGTAAAATTGAAACTTTACAAAATGAAGTAAAAAATATGGAATATGTAGATATTTACGGAGAGGTAAGCAAAAAATATCCATTAGCATGGGATGTGTTAAAACGGGTGGCGGCAGCGAATGGTACGGAAGACATATTCGAAAAAATATATGAAGAAAAATCAGAAGACACAGAAATATTAATTAGTGAAAATAAATACAAAATGGTGATTTGTGACGGATATAGTTTGGAGTTTGATGATTATTTAAAAGAAGAAATAGGAGATGTGATAGCAGGGAGAATAGATATTTTTTATGTGGATTGTTTCAAGATGTTGTCAAGAAATTTGGAAAAAATCTTACATGTGCTTGAAATTGTTTTGCAAAATGGAAAAGCTTTTGTGACCTGTAATTATTATATCAGTAATGGACGAATCGAGAGGCGGAGAAAAATTTTAAGAGCGGCTCATTCTGAAAAGGATATGTTTGACAATATACGAAATCTCAAGGGGTTGCCTACGTTCTTTAAAAATGTGTTACAAGGAATGGTATGAGAATTTGGGGGAATTAGATACTACCGTTGAAACGGTCGTATTGTCTTCCAAACTGAAATCCAAGCATTATGTAGAGATAGAACTTAAATCGGATAAGCCGGTAGAAATCTATAACCTTGATATTATTATTTCAGTTGGCTATCGTGTAAAGTTCAAACGGGGCACTCATGGGTAAAGGGAAAGATATTTAGGCGCCCTGGTTGATACTGTATCCGCTACCGCTGGCAGGGCAGAACTTGATTTTTATGCCAACCTTATGATGTATAACGATAGTTATTTTACCGACAATATGATATAATGACAGCAGTGAGGCAGACAAGGGTGTTATCTTCACGTGATGTCTGCATGAAGACCGTGAATAGGATTCATGATATGTTGATCAAGTAGGTGCAAAGTCGAATACACAAAGGATGATAGCGAGGAAGCAATGGATCAGAAAAAGCAGAGGGTATACGAAAAGGGGGAGAGTGCTCCCGGAAAAGAACTAAAGAAGCTTGCTGACAGACTCCGCGGGGTAAATGAACGGAATGTTACCGGAGATTCAGTCCATTATTTGGATGCTGCAGAGTTTTCGCAGGAGTATGAACCACTCATTATGGAGATGAATAAATCCATTGAGGTGGGAGCGTATGTTGCAGGGAAGAAAGATTACAACGATATATTAAGTGCTCTTTGTTCCGATTATATATCGGTTTATAGGGCGGATCTGAACACGGAATTATATGAGACTTACCGGATCAATGAAAATATGCGTGATGGGATCAGAGATAGTATTGTGGCAACAGAGGTTTACTACTCTTCTGCGTTCGAATATTATACGACCCATTATGTTTTAGAAGATGATCAGGAATATTTTCGCTCAATGGTAGATAAAGAACATGTGAGGAACGAACTGGAGAGCAGCAGTAGATTCACGTTTCGGTACAGAGTGAAAGAGAACTCTCAGGGAATGTGTAATTTCGAGGCTCTCTTTGCCAGGGCTAAGGGGCGGCCGGAAGAATTTTCCGTAATCATTGGCTTTCGTAATGTGGATTTTGCGGTGCGCAAGGAAGATGCATATAAAAAAGAAACGCAGCATGATATAGAAGAGACACTGGAAGGCGCGAGGACCGGGCTTTGGACGATAGAATGCGAAGAGGGATACGAGCCGAGGATGTATGCAGATAAAACGATGAGAATGCTTTTGGGGGCAGAAGAAGGCATCTCACCGGAGGAATGCTACAGAACTTGGTTTGAACGTATTGAGCCGGATTATGTAGGTATGGTGCAGGAATCGGTAGAAGAGATGCTAAAACAGGGGCGCTCAGAGGTCAAATATCCATGGAATCATCCTGAACTGGGGCTGATCTATGTCCGCTGCGGGGGCGTTGAGGACAAAAAGTTCAGCAGACCCGGATTTCGGCTGAAGGGATATCATCAGGACATTACAGAGATCATGGTGACAAGGCAGAAGCAGGAGAAGGCGCTTATGGAGGCGCTGCTTGAGGCGAAAAGGGCCAATATGGCCAAGACAGAATTTCTTTCCCATATGTCACATGACATTCGTACGCCAATCAACGGAATCCTGGGTATGCTTGCAATCAGTGAGAAGAACCCGGAGGATGCTGCCAGACAGAAAGAGTGCAGAGAAAAAATCAGGACTTCTGCAGAGCATCTGTTGTCATTGATCAATGATGTGCTGGATATTAGTAAACTTGAGAGTGGTGCTTTTGTTTTTGCGAAGGAACAGTTTTACCTTCTTGATGTGTTGGACAGCTGTGCGGGAATCCTGATCCCTCAAGCAGAAGAGCATGGGATCGAACTGGCAGAAAGACGGATTGGGCTGACGCATACAGCCTTAAACGGAAGCCCGCTTCATATCAGGCAGGTTCTGATTAATATTGTAAGTAATGCTATCAAATATAACCGTCCGGATGGTCGGGTTCTGGTCCGCACTGAGGAAGTTCAGAATGAAGAAGATTGTGTTACCTATCGTTTTACGATTGAAGATAATGGTATTGGGATGAGCGAAGAGTTTCAAAATCACCTTTTTGAGCCGTTTACTCAGGAGCGGAATGATGCCAGGACCTCTTACAGGGGGACAGGACTTGGCATGGCGATTACCAAGAATCTGGTAGAACAGATGGGCGGTACGATTTCTGTACGAAGTATACAGGGAGAAGGAAGTACATTTACGGTACAGCTTCCGGTAGAGCGGGCTGCCGAGGAAGCGGATAAGGCTTTGCAGGTAGAAGAGATACATGCGGATGTCTCAGGGATGCGGGTCCTTCTTGTAGAAGATAATGAGATCAATCGTGAGATTGCGCAGTATATGCTGGAGGATGCAGGGGTAACTGTGATGAATGCAGAAAATGGAAAACGTGCGGTGGAGATTTTCAGGGATTCGCCGGAGGGAGCATTTGATTGTATTCTTATGGATGTGATGATGCCTGTAATGGATGGGCTTGAGGCAACCCGGCTTATCCGAAGCATGGACCGTACAGATGCGGGGACGGTGCCTATCATTGCAGTATCGGCAAATGCATTTTCTGAGGATGCGCAAAAAGCAAAAGAAGCAGGAATGAATGAACATCTTCCTAAACCGTTGGATATGGAGGAAGTTTTCAGAGTTATGGCATCATGCTGCAAAAGGGAACAGGGGGATACTGTCTAGTATCCCCCTGTTAAGTGGATGACAGAGTGAGATAGATATTCTATTTTCCTAAATACCCGCCATCCACTGGTATTGTAGCTCCGGAGATATAGCTTGAGGCATCAGAAGCGAGGAAGACAGCAAGTCCCTGCAGGTCTTCTGGGTTACCCCATCGATTTGCAGGAATACGGCCGGTGATTTCTTCATATTGCTGTGGATTTACCTTTTTCATATTAGCCGTCAGTTCTGTTGCCATATACCCAGGTGCAATCGCGTTTACATTCACGCCGTGGGAAGCCCATTCGTTTGATAATGCTTTAGTTAACTGCATTACGGCTCCTTTGCTTGCGGTGTAGGCGGGGATCATAACGCTTCCGAAGAAAGAGCACATTGATGCGATATTGATGATTTTACCATAATTCTGAGAAATCATAGTGCGTCCAGCTATTTGTGACAGAAAAAAAACGGCATTAAGATTTATGTCAATGATCTTTCTCCAGCGATCTTCGGGAAATTCTATTGCAGGGGCACGAAATTGAATTCCTGCGCCGTTTAGCAGGATATCTACTCTGCCACCTAAATTCTCTTTGCAGATATCAAAAAGACTTTCCAAATGTTCAGTATCGGATAAATCTCCCTGTACTGCATAGACTGCCGGTGCGTTTTCTGACATTTTTCGTGCCGCTTCATGAACCTCGTCCAGAACATCTAAAAGAACTACTTCTGCGCCTGCATCATGGAAGGCCTGTGCAATGCCGTTACAGAGCCCCCTTGCGCCACCTGTTACGATTGCTTTTTTTCCTTCTAAGCTGAAAAGTTTCATATCCATTATCGTATCCTCCTGTTATAAAAAGGACGGAGGAGGAAATCTGACGTTACCTCCTCCGTACATATGGTTTGTTGTTACGGTTTATTATTATTTGTATGTAGCTGGATACTGAAGTTCTGTCTGGGCAATATCATATGGCCAGATTGGAACGTAAACACCGTTCTGGATCTGTGTTACTGTCAAGGTAGCGTTCAGGTTCTGGTTCAGATAAGGTGTTCCGTTGAATTCGTCCTCGTCAAATGAAATCTTATCATATGGAAGAATGATTTCATTTCCAGTGGAGAATTTTTGATCGATTTCAATATCTGTTAATTCTTTCTGAATAGATTTTGTGTCAATTGTTTCTCCTCTATCTGCGATATTTTTGAATGCATCGATCAGAACACATGTAGTTGTATAAGCCTCTGCGGAGTGGCCGTTGAAATCCTCGCCATATTTTTCTTTGTATTTATCGCAAATATCTTTGCCTTTTGTTCCTACAACAAACTCAGTGGCAACAACAATTCCATTTGCGGAAGCACCGACAGATTCCATATATGCGCTTTCTGTAAATCCATTTCCTTTACAGATGATCATAGGCGGCTCGTATCCCTGCTCTTTCAGAGTATTTGTAAAGAGAATGGCATCTGATACGTAGCAGTCAGCAATTACAACATCTGGATTCATGGATTTAAGCTCAAGTACTTCGGATGAAAGATCTGCTGCACCTGATGTATAGGTGATCTGCCCTTTGTAATCAATCTTGTTTTCTTTTGCCCAGTATTTTGCCCATTCACATGTCTGCTGTCCAACCTCAGAGTTATCTGCAAATACAGCAACTGATTTTCCGGCAAAAGAAGAATTTTTTGCACTCTCATCAACAATGTATTGAACCATATCACGTACAAACATCATGTTTGTAGGAGCCAGACGGAAAAAGTATTCATATCCGTTCGATGTCAGCGCATCGGAGGTTGCATTGGCTGTAATTAAAGGGATCTGATATTGCTCTGCGATTTGTGCTACAGTAACAGTTACACCAGATTGATAGCAGCCGATCAGCATATCAACATTTTTTTGGGTGATCAGTCGTTCTGCTTCGGACATACCGGTTGCAGAGTCACCTTGTGAGTCACCATAAATAACCTCGATTTCCTGACCATTGATTCCCCCTTCTTTATTGATCTCCTCAACGGCCATATCAATGCCCTGCTGCATAGTTTTTCCGGAGTCAGCTAAATCTCCGGTCATAGGGTAGATCGCGCCGATTACGATTTTGTCTCCGCCGGAGGACTTTTTATCTCCTGAACCGTCGGAACCGCTGTCTTTTGATGAACTGCCGCAGCCTGCGAGCAAACCACCTAACATACATGTTGCCATAAGTAATGCTAAAACTTTTTTCTTCATACTTCCTTCTCCTCCTTTATTAAAAGCCGTCTGGGCTTTTGTACATTTGATTTAGAATCCGAGATAAGCTTTTTTAACATCTTCGTTTGCCATGAGCTCCTGAGATGTTCCTTGAATGTTGATGATGCCATTTTCCAATACATATCCTCGGTCTGCCAGCTTCAGAGCTTTTCTTACATCCTGTTCTACTACAACAATGGTCAGCTGTTCTTCTTTTGCAACTCTTTTTGCGATCCTAAAAATATCATCTACAATGTTAGGTGCAAGTCCGAGTGAAGGTTCATCCATCATAAATAGCTTTGGAAGCCCCATCATGCCACGGGAGAAGGCAACCATCTGCTGCTCTCCGCCGGACAGCGTTCCTGCCATCTGATTTCTTCGTTCTTTTAATTTAGGAAACCAATCATATATTTTTTCTATTGTTTCTTTCTTTTTTGCGATAGAGGCTTTGGTACAGGCTCCCATTTCCAAATTTTCATAAACAGTCATACTTGGAAAAAGCTGACGGCCTTCCGGGCATAAGATTATGCCGTGATCGATGAATTTTCTGCAGTTTCCTCCGGTGAGGTCCGTTCCGTTAAATTTAACCGAGCCTGAATGAATTTTTACCAATCCTCCGGCGGCTTTTACAGAAGTACTTTTTCCTGCACCGTTGCTTCCAACCAGAGCAATAATCTCTCCTTTGTCAGCCTCAAAGCTGACATCCCATAAAACCTGGATATCTCCATACTTGACATTTATTTTGTCGACTTGAAAGTATCGTTCTGCCATATTACTGTTCCTCCTTACCAAGATAGATTTCAATAACGTAAGGGTCGTTCATGACATCTTGCGGTGTGCCTTCGGTAATTTTTTCGCCATGATGCATTACGACAACCTTCTGGCATAAACTTGTAACTGCCCTCATAACATGCTCGATCAAAAGGATAGTCGTCCCTTGCTCATTGATCTTACGGAATAATTCTACAGCCTCATCTGTTTCGGTAGGATTCAAACCAGCCATTACTTCGTCTAACAAAAGAAGATCGGGGTCTGTTGCTAATGCCCTGGCTACTTCAAGTCTTTTCTTGAAAGGTGTACCCATATCCATTGGAAATAAATCTTTTTTCTCATACATTCCGGTGAATTGGAGAATTTCTTCGGCATATTCTCTGGCTTGTTTTGCGTTTTTTAGGTCTTTTCTTCCGAACATTGCACCGGAGATAACATTGTCTAAAACTGTCATATTGCGGAGTGGCTTCATGATCTGGAACGTTCTCGCAATACCCATTTCGGAATATTTGTGTGCCTTTGTACCTGTAATATCTTTTCCCTTATAAATAATTTTTCCGTCGGAGGGAAGAAGGACCCCGCTGATCATATTGAATACAGTTGTTTTACCCGCACCATTACTGCCGATCATACCAGTGATCCCGCCCTCCTCAACAGTAAAGGAGACGTCACTGACTGCCTTCAACCCCCGGAAGTTTTTCGTCAGATTCTGGATTTCCAGTATATTTCCCATAACTAATTACCTCCACTTTTATCGATTGAATAGCTTCTTATCAATGCTGTCAAATTTGTCATTTATTTTGTCTTTCAGTTTGCTGCGGTTGAACCATCCCATAATTCCGTTAGGACGGAAGAGGATGACAACGATAACGATTGCTGCATATACTACCAGGTTTAAACCACTTATAGATGAAAGCGCGGAATTCAGCCATTCGGAAAGCGGTGTGAGGATGCCGGCACCCAGAAGTGGTCCAACTACGCTGCCGATACCGCCGATAATAGCCGGCATTACATAATTCAAACCATTTGAGTTTTTGAAAAGATCCGGATTAATATATCCTACATAACTTGCATAAAATACGCCTACGACTGCAATCAATCCTGCACTTAGAAAGGTTGCAATGAATTTGTATTTAAAGGAGCTGATACCAACGGCATGAGCGGTGTCTTCATCTTCCCTGATGGTTTTGAGCGCGTATCCCAATTTAGAGCGGTCAATGGTTTTAAGGATGATAAAGAACAGAATGACCATGATCAAGGCAATATAATAATATGGAATCTTGGAGATCCATCTCATGGTTGCAAGTCCGTTCTGGGACATTGGGATCAAGAGACCTTGTCCGCTTCCGGCAAATTCCCAGTTTGTAAACAGATTACGGAAGGCTTCTGTAAAAGCGATGGTCACCAAAGTGAAATATGCACCTGACAGGACGAAACAAGGTGAAAGCAGCAGTGCTGCAGCCAATCCCACTACAAAGAAGGAGATGATCATACTGATCCATGGTGAAATACCTGCATTGTTAAGAAGCATTGCTGATATGTAAGAACCCAGCCCCATGAATCCGGCGTGTCCCAGGGAAATCTGTCCTGTTAAACCTCCCAGGATGCTCCATGCGAGTGTACAGCAGCCGATGTAAAATGTAGTTATAAAGATCCCCAAAATATAAGGTGTGGTAACGAAAGCGGGGATAATTGCCAAAATAAGGATTAATAAAGCTATTAATATATGTCGAATGCTTAATCTTTTCATTTCTTTTACCCCCTTTTCTTTTTGATATTCAAGTTTTCTTTTATAACTAGTATCAGTATAAATGCAAGAAAGACAAGTGTGTCCTTGAATGCTGAACCTACAAGTGTGGAGCCAACTGTTTCCATAACACCTAAGCCGAGACCACCCAGACATGCACCGATCGTACTTCCAAGACCACCCATTGTAACAACGATGAAAGATCTTGTTCCGTATGTGTTGCCTACTGCCGGGAATACATAATAATATGACATCAGGCAGGCACCTGCAATACCAGCAATTGCAGCGCCGATTCCATAAGTGCAGGCATAAACAAATTTAGTTTTGATACCGGTAACCTGTGCACCTACTGAGTTCTGTGATGTTGCTCTGATTTGCTTTCCTAATCTTGTATACTTTAAAAGTAAGAAAACAAGTGCGGTTGCGATGCAGAGAATTATGAATCCTACCAGTCTTGGTACGCTGATGTTCATTCCGGCAATAGATACGATCTGATTTGCGAACATGCTGTCAGCTGTTCTGTAGTCGGATTTAAACAGGATCAGGGCACTGTTGGTGAGGAAGATACCAAGACAGCAGGTGAGAAATAAAACGTTCTGGTCTCCGTCCTCCTTAATAGAACGTGTGATCAACGTTACCTGTATAAAACCTCCGATCACAAACATTGCAAGTGCGACGATCGGAATCGCCACAAAGGGGTCCATGCCAAAATATTCATTCAGCATATATGTAATGTACATACTGACCATCAACAATTCTCCTTGGCAGAAGTTAACGATTTTCATAACACCGAAAATCATATTCAGGCTCATGCCGACAAGGGCGTATATACCGCCTATCATAATACCGTTGATGACAGCCTGAAGAATAACGTTAAAATTCATTATTATTTTTCCTCCTTCTCATTTCTTGTGTTTATAACTGGGCTGTACTTTCATCTATTGTTTCGCTGTATCTGGTCATTCTGTTTTTAAAACCACCTCCCTGAAAAAATATAAATTTTTGTAATATCATAGCTTTTCTTACATCTGTCGATCTGAGCAGTTACCGATTGCGATTGAATGTAACTGAAGAATGTGAACATATCATGTTTCGTGCAAATTGTGAAAAGTTACGTAATATTACTAACGTGCCTTGTGAAAGTATTATATCACCGTACTTTTGAAATTTCAATACATTGTGGAATATTTGCTTAAAATTTTCGAAAAATAACAAAAATGATATTAAAAATGCACATATGATAAAATAAGAAAATGAATTTGTTACGTAAAATGTTGACAGTTACGTCATTAAGAGATATAATTACGTTAAAAGTTACGTAAAGGATTTAAAAGGAGGGATTTATGAGTACTTCGGTTTCTAAGGTTGACGGCAGTTGTTTGTGGGCGGAACAAATACGAAATAACATGACTACAACAAATATGCTGGGAAGAGAATACGAAATATTCACGGGGCTGCCTGTTGGAATATATCACGCATTGAAGAGAAATGCCGAAAGATTTCCTGACAGAGTGTGTATCATTGATGATTTTGGTATAAAGTATACATTTTCTCAGGTATTAGAAATGACAGATAGTTTTTCAGAATCATTATATGATTCCCAAAATGTCAGACGGGGAGCGCATGTAGCGCTGTTAATGTATAACAGTATAGAATTCTGTGTTGCATTTTTGGCGCTTAACAGATTGGGAGCAGTTGTTATTCCTTTTCCGACTAAGTATAAAAGGGAGGAAATATTTTCATTGATACAGAAGTCGGATTTAGACGGAATGATTTGTGATAAAGATTTTTGTGGGTGGTTTAAGCAGGATTTTGAAAAATTGCCTTTCTTTCTGATAAAGGCGGACAGTCATTGTAACGAGTATAGTCTGCCTAATCCAAAAACAAAGAGGGCGGTATCCTTTGGCGGTCAGCCGAAGCCAGAAGATACTGCTGTGCTGATGTTTACATCAGGTACAACTTCGTTTAGTAAAGGAGTCATGTTATCTAATTTCAATATCATGCATGCGGTGTCTGTTTATCAAAGAATTTTAAAGATTACAGAAAAGGATTCTACGATCATTCCGGTTCCCATTTATCATGTGACGGGATTGATTGCGCTTTTTGGAGTGTTTATATTCGCTGGGGCCAGTATCAGGCTGCACAAATATTTTGATGCTAAGAGGATATTATCTGACACCAGGCGGTTTGGAATTACATTTTTACATGGATCCCCAACGGTATTCTCACTATTACTCCAGGAAAAGGGCGAATTCCCCAGTCTGCCTTCCCTGCGGGCATTAGCCTGCGGAAGCAGTTACATGCCGGTTAAGAAGATAAAAGAGCTGCACGACTGGCTTCCGGATATGAAGTTTCACACGGTTTATGGTCTGACAGAGACATCCTCTCCAGCGGCAATGTTTCCGGGGGATGCTTATAGCAGTCCTTATATCGGGGCATCAGGAATCCCTGTTCCTGGTACAAGTTTTAAAATTTGTGATGAAATGGGCAGATGTGTTCCGATTGGGCAGATTGGCACGGTCTATATCAAAGGCACGGTCGTTCTTACTGGATACTATAAAATGGAGACCGCTTCCTTAAAAGATGGATGGCTCGATACGGGAGATTTAGGATATTTTAATGAAGAATCGTATCTTTTTATTGTAGACAGAAAGAAGGATATGATCAACCGCGGCGGGGAAAAAGTGTGCAGCTACGATGTTGAAAATGAATTATACAGTATGGAAGGAATTTTGGAGGCAGCTGTTGTCGGAATACCTGATGAATTATATGGGGAGGTGCCGGCAGCGATGGTCGTGTTGGAAGATGCAGCAGTGCTCACTTGTGATGATATCAAGGAGTATCTAGGGGGAAAACTTGCCAAATTCAAGATCCCAGTAAAGATTATAATAGCAGATGCGCTTCCTCTTACGCCAAATTCCAAAATAGATAAGAAAAAAATACGTAAAGTATTGTCTGATAATTTAATGCTTTAGATCAAAAGTAACATTTAAGAGAAGGGGAGAGGAGGTGCCAATGCTTAGCATAAAATAATCGGACAAAATAGAAACCTTCACAGTTGTTTATGTCGTCAAAGTAGGACGGCAGAATGGAGATTGATTATGAAAAAACCAGTTTTTATGACGGGCCGTGAAGCGGCTGAACTCATTACTGACGGCAGTACAGTTGCTACGATCGGAATGACTCTTGTATCTGCTGCGGAAACTATTTTAAGTGCAGTTGAAAAAAGATTTATAGAAACAGGACATCCCAATGGACTTACATTGCTGCATTCCTGTGGTCAAAGTGACCGGGATCGGGGGATACAGCATTTTGCACACGAGAAGATGCTTTCGCGTATCATCGGAGGACACTGGGGGTTACAGCCAAAAATAATGGAATTGATTTCTGAAAATAAGATCTTAGCATATTGTATCCCTCAGGGACAGTTTGCGCAGTTATACCGCAGTATGGCGGGGGGCGAGCCAGGGAAAATTACGAAAGTAGGATTAGGAACGTTTGTTGATCCACGAATCAGCGGCGGGAAAATGAATGATATCACTCTAAATGCCCCAGATATCAATGATGTCGTAGTAATAGATGGGGAAGAATACATGCGTTATAAGCCAATCCCGATGGATTACTGTATCATCAGGGGAACCTATGTGGATGAATTTGGGAATCTTACTACAGATGAAGAGGCAATGAATCTGGAGGTGTTTCCAGCAGTTCTGGCATGCAAAAAATTTGGCGGAAAGGTGATTGCACAGGCCAAATATAAGGTTGCAGCAGGACAGCTGCACTGTAAGAAAGTTACGGTTCCGGGAGTATTTATTGATGCAGTTGTAATGTGTGACAACCCCGAACAAGATCATAGGCAGACGCATAGTTTTGCATTTGATCCTGCGTATTGCGGGGACATAAAGGTACCATTGGATTCATCAGATGTTCTGACGATGTCTGTTCGCAAGGTGATTGGCAGACGTGCTTTAATGGAATTATCTGTCAACGACATTTTAAATGTTGGTACAGGAATTCCAAATGATGTGGTTGGTCCGATCCTGGCTGAGGAGGATGTTACCGATGATGTTACGATCACCGTTGAGTCGGGAATCTATGGCGGGACTCCTATGGGTGGTATTGATTTTGGAATCGCAAAGAATAATTTTGCACTTGTTCGTCATGACGATCAATTTGATTATTATAATGGCGCGGGCGTGGATATTACATTTATGGGTGCGGGTGAAATTGACTTTGAGGGAAATGTCAATGCTACTAAGCTGGGACCAAAACCGACAGGAGCCGGTGGATTTATAGATATTACAACGAATGCAAAGCATGTAGTTTTTTGTTCTACTTTCACAGGAAAGGGGCTGGAATGTTCCTTTGACGGGGATAGACTGCATATCCTAAAAGAGGGATCGCTGATCAAATTTGTGAACCAGGTGCAGCAGATTTCATATAACGGGAAAATTGCCAGGAAAAAGGGACAAAAAATGCATTATGTAACAGAACGTGCCGTGTTTGAATTAAGCCCGGATGGAGTGGTTTTGACAGAAATAGCCCCAGGCATCGATCTTGAAACACAAATACTCGCACTCATGGAATTTAAGCCAATAATAAGCGACGATTTAAAGATCATGAATCCAAATGTTTTTAAAGCAGATGGTTCTTTCGGACTTGGAGAAATCATCCGCAATAAAATATAAATTTATCATTTAAGGAGGAAGTAACGATGAAACTACAAAACAAAGTCGCAATTGTAACAGGTGCCAGCCGCGGACTGGGAAGAGGGATTGCAGAGAAACTGGCGGCAGAAGGCGCAAAAGTGGTAATAGCAGATATTGCTGGATATGATGAAGCAGCAGCAGAATTAAATGAGAAGGGATATACTGCAAGTGGTTTTAAAGTAAATGTAGCGGAGCAGTCGGAGGTACAGGCACTTGTAGAATATACGGTCACTACATATGGGACTCTCGATATTATGGTTAATAATGCCGGAATCAACCGTGATGGCATGCTTCATAAAATGCCGGTAGAAAATTGGGATACAGTAATCAAGATTGACTTGACAGGAACATTCTACGGTACCCAGGAGGCGTTAAAGCACATGCGTGAGAAGGGTTACGGACGTATCATCAACATCTCATCCGGAAGCTGGCTGGGTAATCTGGGACAGGCTAATTATGCAGCAGCTAAGGCGGGAGTAGTAGGACTTACAAAAACAGCAGCGCGTGAAAATGCAAGGAAAGGAATTACCTGTAATGTCATCTGTCCTGGATTTATTGAAACAGATATGACACTCAAGCTGAAAGAAGTAAATGATGGAGCTGCATGGGAGAGCATGATGGGAAGAATCCCAATGGGATATGCAGGAAAGCCGTCGGATGTGGGAAATATGGTAGCTTTCCTGGCATCTGATGAGGCTGCATATATTACATCAGAAGTGATCAATGTCGGCGGCGGTATGATCGTCTAAAAGCGAGGAGGAATTAAGATGAGTGAATTAAAAGATGTTGTTATTGTAAGTGGGGTCCGTCTTCCGGTTGCTTCTTACGGTGGGAGCCTCAAGGATGTGTCTGTTATTGATATGGGTGCTATGGTAGTATCCGAGGCTGTAAAGAGGGCAGGGCTTACACCTGACCAGGTAGATGAAGTAATTGTTGGTGAAGTAGGAGAAGTGGCGGAGGATGGATTTGTTGCCAGGGCAGTCAGCCTGAAGGCGGGAATGCCAAAAGAATGTACTGCTTATTCTGTGAACCGCCAATGTGGCTCTGGACTTCAGGCAATCGTAGATGCGGTTATGGAGATTCAAACCGGATATGCAGATGTTGTTGTTGCGGCCGGAGCTGAAAACATTTCAAGACTTCCATATTATGTGAAGGATGCACGCTGGGGAGCCCGGATGGGACATAAAAGTTTTGAGGATGGAGTTATTGATATCCTGACCTGGCCGTTGGATGGTAATCATAATGGAGTGACTGCAGAGAATGTAGCAAAAAAATATAATGTAACCAGGGAGGAGCAGGATGCATTTGCACTTCAATCTCATCAGCGGGCATGTGCTGCTTTGAAAGAAGGAAAGTTTAAAGACGAGATCCTTCCTGTTGAGTTAAAGGATAGGAAAGGAAATATTACTGTTTTTGACACTGATGAAGGGCCGAGAGAAGGACTCACAATTGAAAAATTACAGAGACTCCGCCCATGCTTTGTTACAGATGGGACAGGAACTGTTACTGCAGGAAATTCTTCCAGTTTAAATGATGGTGCAGCAGCAGTTGTAGTAATGTCAAGGGAAAAGGCGGAGGAGCTGAATATCATTCCGAAGCTGAAGATTGAAGGATATGCGATTGCAGGATTTGATGCCGAACTTATGGGATATTCTCCTAAATTTTCAAGCGAGAAACTGGCAGACAAGCTGAATCTGGATCTGAAGTCAATTGATATGTTTGAAATTAATGAAGCATTTGCAAGCCAGGCATTTGCAGTCAGCAGAGACTTAGGACTTGATCCAGAAAAGGTAAACATTTATGGAGGCGGTATTTCAATAGGGCATCCAATCGGTGCAACAGGTTGTGTACTGACAGTAAAAGTGCTCTATGAATTGATGAGAACAGAAAAGAAGGATGCTATGATTTCCATGTGTATAGGCGGAGGCCAGGGAATCTCTATGTACTTTACAAAGTGCTAAGATAATTTGCAGACAGACGGTACAGCAGATGTGCCGTCTTGTTTTACGATATAAGAATTTTAGTCTGAATAAAGGCTTTTAGAAACATTTGCAGGTGCTCCATTGATTTTATATATAATTTGTTTTAATATAGGTATATAGATAGAAATAAAAAATTGAAAGTGCTGATATTATGAAAAGAAAGCCATTTACGATTACAGATATAGCAGAAAAATTACAAGTTTCACGGGCTTCCGTTTCACGGGCGCTGTCAGGTGCACCGGGAGTAGGTGAGGAGTTAAGGGAAAAGATCATCCGCTATGCGGAGGAGATTGAATATCAGCCCAAAGCGGCAGCTGGATCAGTCAATACTAAGTGTGTGAATGCGATTGGGTTGATTTTAGGAGATGTGAGAAATCCATTTTATGCCAGCTTGGTTTTTTCCATCCAGAAGATTCTGTGTGAACATAATTATTTTGTAACCATTTATAATAGTGAATATGACGCGGACCGGGAATTAGAGTTTATACAAATGACTGAAAAGTGTAATTTTGCAGGCCTGATACTGATCACTGCGCAGAGTCCGGAGCTGGGGAAAAAGCTGTGTGAACTGACGATGCCAAAGGTGTTGGTAAACAGGATCTTGCCTTCATATGAGGGAGATTCTGTTCTTACAGATAATTATCAGGCAGGATATGAAGCGACACTCCATCTGATTAATCTGGGGCACAGGAAAATTGGATTTATACAAGGACATCAAGCTTCATCTGCGGCCTCGCATAGATTTGAGGGGTATCTCCAGGCGCTGCAGAACTATTCTATTCCTTATTATGAAGAATTTATATGGAATAGTGATCTGCGATTGGAGACAGGATATACGATTGCCGAGGAGTTTGTGAAGCTCAAGGAGAAGCCGAGTGCGGTTATATCGGTAAATGATATGACTTCTCTGGGATTTATTGATGGCTGTGAAAAGCATGGCATTCGTATACCAGAAGATTTATCTGTGATTAGTTTTGATGATATACCTATAGCCGATCTGAAAGATATCCAGCTGACAACTGTGAGTCAGCATGCAGAGAAGATGGGGAGCGAAGCGGCGCGCCTGCTGCTAAAGCAGCTAAAGAATCCACAAGCACAGCCTGAACGAATCATCCTCACGCCGTCTGTGATGGTCAGAAAAACAACAGGAGCACCGGCATTCTAATGTAAGCAGGAGCAATACAAGTCATGGCATAGAGTGTAGATTAAAATGAATCTACAATTTATTATGTTACTTTTGGACTAAAAAGAAATCAGTTATTCAAAAATATTGGATAACTGATTTTTTTGTGGCCCAATAAATAGTTGTTTTAGATAGCAGAGTGTTTTAGGTATAAAATGGAGATGATACTTATGATTCTTTAGTATCCCCCTACTTCTTTCAATATCTGCTCCTTCGCCCCTAATATCATCTCTTTCAGTTCCTGAATCCTCTCATCACTCATCCGGTCCTTCGGTGCCGAAATACTGATCGCATAAGACGGCTTTCCACTAAAACTCTTCAATGATACAGCGATACAGCGCACTCCCAGTTCATTCTCCTCATTATCCATGGCGTATCCGTTTCTGCGGATATCTTCGATCAACTTCGCAAACTGTGCAAAGTCAGTGACAGTATAGTCTGTCAGCCGGCGGATATCGCTTTGTTCCCAGATATGACGTATCTTCTCATCCGGCATTTCTGCCAGCATGGCTTTTCCCACACCGGAACAATAAAGAGGAATACTCTTTCCGATCATCGAAACCAGACGTACGGTATTATGTGCAGATTCAACTTTGTCGATATATACGGCATTCATGCCATCCAGCTGTACCAGATGGACGATCTCACCGGACTGCTCTGCCAGCTGCTTTAAATACGGTCTGGCCAGATCGACCATATTGTTCTGGGACAGGATCTGGGTGGAGATCCTGCAGAACTTAAAGCTAAGGCTATATTTTAACGTCTCGGGATCCTGCCGGACATAATCCATACATATAAGAGAGTTCAGGATCCGGTGGACTGTGCTCTTGTTCAGTTCCAGTTCCGTGCTCAATTCCTGCAGCCCCATCGGCCCGGACGCGGCAAGGCACTCGATGGTATGAAAAATACGTTCGGATACCTGGATCGGATTTTTTGTTTCCATAAATGACAGCCTCCTGACAAGTCATAGTTAAAGTACATGTGATATATACGAAGTATTTTAACACGATTAATTCGAAATAGCAAAGAAAAATCAGAGAATAAGATTTGCAAGATTTAGTAGAATAAAACACAGGAAATTGCTTTTTATCTATGCTAAAATAAGCATGTTTACGCGGGGGGACGAAAAGATTTCCACATAAACTGATAGATGGAATAGGGATCGGACTCCTTACAGCGAAGAGATGGCAGGCTGCCCAAAGGTCTGGCATTACGAACTAAAATAAGAGTAAGAGAAAGGAATTATGATCATGGAATTGAGAACAGCGGCATCACCAAGAGATGTAAAAAATTATACAACACAGCGTCTGAGAGAGGAATTTTTAATTCCGCAGTTATTTTTTGCAGATGATATCAAGCTGGTGTACAGTCATATCGACCGCATCATCACCGGAGGAGTTATGCCGGTAAAGGAAACGCTGGTCCTGACAGCAGGAGATGAGCTCCGTGCAGATTATTTCCTGGAGAGACGCGAGATGGGAGTGATCAACATCGGCGGAGCAGGGATTCTTACGGTGGATGGAAAATCATATGAGGTAGGACATAAAGAAGGAATGTACATCGGAAGAGGTGCAAGGGATATTACATTTGCAAGCGTGAGTGAAAGCACACCGGCAAAATTCTATCTAAACAGTGCTCCGGCACACATGACCTACCCGACTGTTCTGATCAAAAGAGAGGGCGAGCCGGCAGAGGATGTTGTCATCATAAAAGATGAGAATAAGGTGGAACTGGGATGCCTTGAAGATTCTAACCACCGCACGATCTGCAAATATATCCTGCCGGGCCAGGTAGAAAGCTGTCAGCTGGAGATGGGAATGACCAGCCTGGAGCCGGGAAGTGTCTGGAATACGATGCCATGCCATACTCATGACAGAAGAATGGAAGTTTATATGTATTTCGAACTGCCAGAAGATGCATTTGTGATGCATTACATGGGTGAGCCGACGGAGACAAGACATATTGTAGTAAGAAATGAGCAGGCAGTGATCTCACCAAGCTGGTCCATCCACTCAGGAAGCGGCTCCAGAAACTATACATTTATCTGGGGAATGGTAGGAGAGAACCAGGATTTTGATGATATGGACCACTGTGCAATGCAGGACCTGATGTAAAATATAGTATTTCGTGAAAATTAGTTATCAAGAACAAAGATCAATCTAAGGAGGATCAATCAGATGAAAATCGCATTAATCAATGAAAACAGCCAGGGTGCAAAGAATGCAATGATTTTGAATTCCCTGAAAAAAGTCGTAGAACCAATGGGGCATGAGGTATACAACTATGGAATGTATACGGCAGAAGATGCCTGCCAGCTCACATACGTGCAGGTTGGTATTCTGGCAGCAGTACTTTTGAATTCCGGTGCGGCAGACTATGTCATCACAGGCTGCGGAACAGGCGAAGGAGCTATGCTGGCATGTAATTCCTTCCCGGGCGTGATCTGCGGTCATGTGGAGGATGCACTGGATGCATACACATTTGCACAGATCAACGATGGAAACGCGATCGCGATCCCATTTGCAAAAGGCTTTGGATGGGGTGGAGACCTGAATCTGGAATACATTTTTGAAAAATTATATGTGGAAGAGAGCGGACAGGGATACCCAAGAGAGCGTGCAGTGCCGGAGCAGAGAAATAAGAGGATCCTGGATGAAGTGAAAAAGGTCACATACCGCAGCCTGACAGATATTTTAAAGGAACTGGATCAGGAGCTTGTAAAAGGCGCGTTAAGCGGAGAAAAGTTCCGGGAGTTATTCTTTGCAAATTGTAAAGACGATGAGATCGCAGCAGTTGTAAGAGAGATTTTGGGGTTATAAGAGATGAAGATAGGTGTACGTGCCCATGATTATGGGAAAATGGAGATCGAACAGCTGGCAGAAACCCTTCATTTAGAGGGATATGAGGCGGCACAGCTTGCGCTGCCCAAAGCATTTGCCGGAATTGACAGCTATGAGGATATTACGCTGTCCCATCTGGACCGTATCCGTAATGCATTTGAAAAAAATAGCATTGAGATCCCGGTGTTCGGATGCTATATGGATCTGGGAAATCCAGATGAAAGTATACGTCAGGCTGCAGTGAGGACTCTGAAAATGTGCCTGGCATACTCGAAAGAGGTCGGTGCTAAGGTGGTGGGGACGGAGACTGCATACCCCCATTTAAGCAAAGAGGAGAAAGCCCTCTGGTACCCTCATATGATCGACAGTGTGCAGCGTGTTGTGGAAGAAGCGCAAAAGCTGGATGTAAAGCTGGCCATTGAGCCGGTCTACTGGCATCCGCTGGAAAATCTGGAGGCAGTTCTGGATGTGATGGAGCAGGTGGGGGATGAAAAGCATCTGAGGATGATCTTTGATGCGTCTAATCTGCTGGAATTCCCGGATACTACGGACCAGAATGCCTATTGGAGCCAGTGGCTTGAAAATATAGGATCTTACATTGAGGCGATGCATATCAAAGATTTCTATTTTGATGAAAACAGAAATTACTGCCCGACTCCGCTTGGGAAAGGTGCTATTGATTACACGGCAATCTCGAAGTGGCTGCATGAAAACCGCCCGGATATGTATCTGCTCAGAGAAGAAATGAATCCGCAGATCGCTCAGGACGATATTCAGTTTATGAAAAATATATAGTATCATGAGGTAGAGGCAGTTTCTGTAGTTTGCAGAAGCTGCCTTTGTAGTATAAGGCTCGAAAGAACCGAGCCTAAGTTGCATAAGCAGGGAAACATCCATGTCACTAAGGCGGGAAAGAACCCCGCCTAAGTCGACAGGATGTACTTTGCAACATAAGGCTCGAAAGAACCGAGCCTAAGTTGCATAAGCAGGAGGATAATACAATGTTAAGATTAAGAAGAGATATTCCCTTGTTCCCGGAGGGGAGACGGAAGGCTTTGACGTTGAGCTATGATGATGGGGTGACACAGGATGAACGTCTGATTGATTTGATGAGGGGATATGGAATAAAAGGAACTTTTAATATCAGTGCGGGACTGGCGGGAGACAATGACTGGCTGGAGCAGCCGGGGCTTCAGGTGGAGCATCATAAATTTCCGAAGGAAAGGATCGCGGAGGTCTATGCGGGGCAGGAGATCGCCGTCCACACAATGACCCATCCGGATCTTACGAAGGTTCCGGAAGGGATGGCGGCCTATGAGATCGCAGCATGCCGCAGGGAGCTGGAGGAACTGGTGAAAGCGCCTGTCACGGGGATGGCATACCCGATGGGGACATGGAATGACCGGGTAAAAAGGACTGCAGCCAGCTGTGGGATCACCTATGCGAGAACTACAAAACCGACGTTTGATTTTGCTCTGCCGGAGGATTTTTTAGAGTGGCATCCGACCTGCCATCATACTGAACCGAGGATGATGGAGCTGCTGGAGGAGTTTTTAAAGCCCATCGATCCGGAGTGTTTCCTTTCTCCGTGGCTATATTTTTTATGGGGGCATGCCTACGAGTTTGATGGATTTGGACAGTGGGAAGAAATCGAAGAGTTTCTAAAGAAAGCTTCCGGGCATGAAGAGATCTGGTATGCGTCCAACGGGGAGATCTGTGAGTATCTCAAAGCGGTTAGGAATCTGGTATATTCTGCCACAGGAGATTATATTTATAACCCTTCCTGTATCGATGTATGGATGCTGATCGATGGGAAAAAATATCGTATCAGGAGCGGGGAAACGATAGTAGTCCCATATGTACATCATTGATCTTAATTAATTTAGATGGTATATTTTGAGAGCAATATTCTTTGAAAAAGGTGCAATGGAAGCAATATTCAGTGAAAAACTCCATTTTTTTTGTGCTAGAATAGCAACATAAACAAGTGCACAAACAATAAATGATACAAGATGAGATCAAGGATACCATGCGAGAAGAAGACCGGTCTGACTGGTGTGGGAGATTCATTGAAGAGAAGGAGAGTAACATGGGAAGCATCAAGAAAAAGATTGGGGTTGCGGCTTCCGCAATCGGACTTTTAGCTGTAGCCGCGACGTTTGTGTCTGTCGTAAGTGCCAACAGCAGTGAGAAGGTGGAGATCAGGCTGGCACATAATCAGTCCGCCGGTTCAGAAATTGCAGACTCTATTGCAAAATTTTCAGAATTTGTAGCAGAAGACGATTCCAAGAATCTTGACATTAATATTTATGCAAGCGGTGTACTTGGAACTGAGAAGGAAGAGATCGAGATGGTCCAGGCGGGAATCCTGGATATGGCAAAGGTCAGCTCCAATACACTTGGCCAGTTCGATGACAGATATGCGATCTTCGCAGTACCATATCTGTTCGTAGATCAGGAGCATTACTACACAGCAATGGAGAAGAGCGAGGAAGTTAAAAATCTGTTTACAGCGACCGAAGACCAGGGGTTCATTGCGATCGGTTATTATGCGAACGGTTCCAGAAACTTCTACTTAAAGAAGGATGTCCGCTGTGACAGTCCAGAGGTTCTCAAGGGTCTGAAGATCCGTTCCATGCCAAGTTCCACCTCCATGGACATGATCCAGAAGATGGGCGGCTCCGCAGTGCCGATGGCAGGAAGCGAGACTTATACAGCTCTGCAGCAGGGAATCGTGGACGGCGCAGAAAATACCGAGCTGGCACTTACTGTCGACGGACATCAGGATCTGGTGAAATCCTATACATACACAGAGCATCAGTATTCTCCTGATATCTATATCATCAGTACAAAGATGTGGAACAGCTTAAGCGCAGACCAGCAGGAATACCTGGTGGAATCTCTGGAGAAGACAAATGACAATTTCAAGAGCCTGTATAATGGAATGATGGAAGATGCTATTGAAGAAGCACAGTCCCACGGAGTGAATGTTTACAGAGATATCGACAAGAGTGCGTTTATCGAGGCAGTACAGCCGATCCACGAGGAATTCTGCGAGAGAGGCGATAACTACAAAGCACTCTATGAAGATATTCAAAGTTACGCGAAGCAGGGGGGAACAGATGATGAAAATAATAAATAAAGTAATTGAATATATACTGGCCGTTCTGGTCGTAGTCATGGTGGCCGGATGTTTTTGGCAGATATTCACCCGGTTTATCTTAAATAATCCGAGCTCCTGGACAGAAGAGCTTCTGCGTTATGCTCTGATCTGGCTGACAATGCTGGGTGTTCCATATGCATACGGGAAAGAACAGCACATTGCTATTGAATTTATTACAAGTACATTTACGAAAAAAGGAACACTGAAAAACAAGATATTTATTGAAATTCTCGTGCTTTTCCTCAGCTCCTTTGTTATGATCGCCGGAGGCGTCATGGTTTCTGTCAATGCGGCAGGACAGGTTTCACCGGCCATGGGAATCCCGATGCAGTTCTATTATATCGGAATCCCGATCTGCGGAGTACTGATGGTAATCTATTCGCTGCAGCGGCTGGTCCGGTTTGTACGTGAATGGAAAGAGACAAAGGAGGAGGGCAAATAAATGGAATTACAGGCAGCTTTAGTATTGGTTATCTTATTCTTTTTCCTGCTGGCGATGAGCGTTCCGGTATCATTCAGCATCATCACTTCAGCACTGGTTACGATTATCATGTTCCTGAACCCACAGTTCGGAATGTTTATCTCCGCACAGAAGCTTGTCAGCGGAATCGACAGCTTTACACTGCTTGCTGTACCGTTCTTTATTCTGGCGGGCCAGCTGATGAGCAGCGGCGGTATCGCAAGACGTCTAATCAATCTTGCAATGTTATTCTTAGGTAAGGTTCCAGGTTCCCTGGCACTGACGAATATTGCAGGAAATGCGATGTTCGGTTCCCTTTCCGGTTCCGGTATCGCAGCAGCAACTGCGATCGGCGGTGTTATGAACCCGCTGGAAAAGGAATCCGGGTATGATGATGGATTCTCAGCAGCAACCAATATCGCAACGGCACCGGTCGGACAGCTGATTCCTCCGACAAACGCGTTTATCGTATACTCCGCTGCAAGCGGCGGTGCATCCGTTGCAACCTTATTCATGGCAGGATGGATCCCGGGACTTTTGTGGGCATTCGCATGTATGGTCGTTGCATTCGTATATGCTAAGAAAAAAGGCTATGTGATCAAACGTGACAAGCTGACAGGAAAAGTCATCTTAAAGACGATCTGGGATGCGATCCCAAGCCTTCTGCTGATCGTAATCATCATCGGCGGTATCCTGTCCGGTTACTTTACACCGACAGAGGCATCCGGAGTTGCAGTTATTTATGCATTTATCCTGTCCGTATTTGTATACAAGAGTATCAAGGTTTCTCAGATTAAAGACATCCTGGTAAATGCCGCAGTCATGACAACGATTGTTATGCTGATCATCGGAGCATCCTCCGTATTGTCATTCGTACTGTCATTCACAGGACTGCCTCAGGCGATCTCAAGCCTAATGCTTGGAATTTCTGACAATAAGATCGTGATCCTGCTCCTGATCAATATCATCTTACTGATCGTGGGAACATTCATGGATATGGCACCGGCTCTTCTGATCTTTACACCGATCTTCCTGCCGGTCGTAACCAGCATTGGCATGGACCCGATCCAGTTTGGTGTTATGATGGTCATGAACTTGTCCATTGGTACGATCACGCCTCCGGTGGGAAGTGTATTATTCGTGGGATGCAGCGTTGCCAAGCTGAAAGTGGAGGATGTCATGAGACGTCTGATCCCATACTTCGTGGCAATCGTTGCAGCACTGCTCTTCGTAACATTTGTTCCGGCATTCAGTACCTGGCTGCCGGGTGTACTCGGCCTGATGTAATCGAGGCCGGAACATAAAATAAAAGACGCCGGGAAATCCCAGCTTCAGGGATTGACCGGCGTTGTATTGGAAATAAAGAGATTTCTGGCTTTGCGGTATTTCAAAGGAGACATGGTCATGTAGTTTTTAAAGGTCTGCTCAAAATGGGTAAGACTGGCATAACCCACCATTTCCGCGATCTCAGAGATACTGTGGTCTGTTTCCTCGAGAAGGCGCTTAGCCCTTTGGATCCGGTGGATATTGATGTATTCACGGACCGTATAGCCGGTGACATCTTTGAATAACCGGCAGACATAATACTTACTTAAGAAAAACCGGGCCGCAAGCTGCTCCAGAGAGATATTCTCCTCGCAGTGTTCGGAGAGGTAATCGGCGATCTCATAGACATGCCGGTATTTATCGTCATTGGATAATAGCGGCAGCTCCTGCGTGCTTGAGTCCAGATCGCGTGAAATATTCAAAAAGTAAGAGGTCACGGCGAGCTCGATCGCCTGCTTATAGTTACGTTTTTTGTTTTTATATTCTTCCTTGAACAAATAGTACAGGTTCATAAATTCATCCTGCTGCTCGGGTGTTAAGTGGTACACTCCATAGTTCTGATGGAAGAAACGGACCAGATGAAGGGTGTTGTATTTCTCATCCAGCTCCTTCATTTTATCCAGGGTGACATAAAGGATGATCCGGTTGTGTCCGGTATCCTCCGCTGATACAGACTTAGTCATGTGGATCAGGTTAGTATCCACCAGGATCAGATCACCTTTTGAAGCAACAAAATTCCTGTTATTAAAGAAGAAAAGGCGCTGTCCCTCCAGGATATAGAAGATCTCATATTCCGTGTGGAAATGCTTGACACGCATATCAAATTTGCCGTAACGGACCATGTGTTCCAGAGAAATGCCATCAATGGCTGCATAGTAAGTGACCTTTTCCAATGTGTGGACCTCGCTTTCATTTTTTAAAATTATATCTCATTGACCAGGAGTGGTTCAATAAGTATATAATAAAGAAAGAAAAAAATCCACAAAAGGAAACAGGAAAGTTGGATATAGTGAAATCATTAGTAATCAATAGGAAAGGAAACCAGGAATGAATATCAAAGAAACAGAACTTAGAAAAAAATTAGATCTGGTGATCGAGAAGCTTTTGAATCTCGGCGGACCGGATAATGAAAAGGAGCTGGAAGAATCCGGCGGGGAAGCGATCGGATTTTTCAAAAGAGACTTTGGGATCAGAGAGTGGGACTGGCCCCAGGGAGTGGGACTGTATGGTCTGCTTAAGATCATGCAGTATGACAGGAATGAGGAATACAAGGAATTCCTGCATAACTGGTTTGTAGAGAATATGGAGCAGGGGCTTCCGTCAAGAAATATCAATACCACCACACCGCTTTTGACACTGGTCGAATTAAACGAATATTATCATGATGAGAAATTTGAAAAGCTATGTCTTAACTGGGCAGACTGGCTGATGAACTGTATTCCCAGAACAAGGGAGGGCGGCTTCCAGCATGTGACAAGCGCCAACGGTGACCGCCAGGGCGTACGGCTCAATGAGAATGAGATGTGGATCGACACATTGTTTATGACTGTTTTATTCCTGAACAAAATGGGACAGAAATACCAGAATGAGGAATGGATCAACGAGGGGATCCATCAGGTATTGATCCACATCAAATATCTGTATGATAAGCAGTCAGGGCTGTTCTATCATGGATGGACCTTCAACGGAAACCATAACTTTGGAGGCGTCTTCTGGTGTCGCGGCAACAGCTGGTTTACGCTGGGGATTCTGGATTATATCGATATGTTCAAGGGCAGCCTGAATCCGGGAGTGAAGACCATTATCCTCGATACATACAAGGCACAGGTAAAGGCACTCAAGAAACTTCAGGCTCCAAGCGGACTGTGGCACACTGTGCTGACAGATCCAGGCAGCTATGAAGAGGTCTCCGGCTCCGCAGCGATCACAGCAGGTATCCTGAAAGGAATCCGTTTTGGAATCCTGGATGATTCCTATCTGCCATGTGCAGAAAAGGCGGTCAGAGGGATCTTGAAAAATATTGATAAAGATGGCACTGTACTCAATGTATCCGGCGGCACAGGTATGGGTATGGATGCTGACCATTATAAAAATATCCTGATTGCACCGATGGCATACGGACAGTCACTGACGATCCTTGCATTGGCAGAGGCACTGCTGCATTTATAATCAGGAATTTGTAACCAAAACAGACGCAAAAAGGTAATCTGAGATTAGCGTTCCTTTTGCGGCAGAATAGATTTTTCATAGGAGGAAGTAGAAATGAGTATTTTAAATAGCTTTTCATTGGAAGGAAAAGTGGCTCTTGTAACAGGAGGCGCTTACGGGATCGGATTTGCCATCGCAGAGGCATATGCAAAAGCAGGGGCAAAGGTTGCTTTTAACTGCAGAAGCCAGGAGCACATGGACCAGGCGCTTGCAGATTACCGGGCAAAAGGGATCGACGCGAAGGGATATATCTGTGATGTAACAGATGAAGCACAGGTTGCAGAAATGGTTGCTTCTATTAAAAAGGAACTGGGCGTTATCGACATTCTGGTAAATAATGCAGGGATCATCAAGCGTATCCCGATGACTGAAATGAGTGTGGAGGAATTCCGCCAGGTGATCGATATTGACCTGAACGCGCCGTTTATCATGTCTAAGGCAGTGATCCCGGATATGATCGAGAAGGGACATGGAAAGATCATCAACATCTGCTCTATGATGAGTGAGCTGGGACGCGAGACTGTTTCGGCATATGCTGCAGCAAAGGGCGGATTAAAGATGCTGACAAAGAACATCTGCTCAGAGTACGGCGAGTATAATATCCAGTGCAACGGTATCGGACCGGGATATATTGCAACACCGCAGACAGCACCGCTGAGAGAGACACAGGCCGACGGAAGCAGACACCCGTTTGATCAGTTCATCATCTCCAAGACTCCGGCAGCGCGCTGGGGAGATCCAAAGGATCTGATGGGACCTGCGATCTTCCTTGCGTCCGATGCATCAGATTTTGTAAATGGACAGATACTGTATGTAGACGGCGGTATCCTGGCATATATCGGAAAACAGCCTAAATAACTATATTCTGCCAGTATGGCAGGTGAAAAATCTCCCGTCCTGGATGATACGGCGGGAGATTTTTCTATATCATGGGCAAATGCAGCCCATAGCTGTCTAAACTTTGGTACAGGGAAAAGTGCTCTGTGCCTAGCGTTCGAACTGGGCATATTTCTTGGGTGAGATTCCGACTGCTTTCGTGAAGGCTTTTAAAAAATTGCTGTAATCATTGAAACCACACATGGGGCAGACATCAGTGACAGAATATCCCTCTGCCAGCAGGGCCTTGGCATGGGTAATGCGCTTGGCCGTGATGTAGCGGTTGATAGTAGTTCCTGTCTCACTTTTGAAGATCTTACAGAGATAGGAAGGACTTAAGTAAAAATGAGAAGCCAGGTTCTGGATCGTAAGCTCCTGTGTCAGATTCTGATTCACATAGGACAGGATCGCATCGATCTGGGTATGCCTTGAAGACGGGTTCTTTTCATGATCCGCCGTATCCGCAGATAGGACTGCAGACCGGGAAGAGGCATCTATAGCCTGGGCAGTCTGTACATTGCGTGTATAAAATATCTTATTTAAGAACGTCATCAGTTCCAGGAAAAGCGCGTGTTCCAGGACATCCTGCCCAAAAGTGCCGACATCTCTGAGCTTGTGGATATAATAGAGAAAACGGCTCTGCTCGTCGGCTGTCAGGGAAACTTTATGTCCGCCTGCGTGTCCCCGGCTGGAAAAGCAGTAATTCAGATCGGTCTGATCGGTACAGCAGCTTTTCAGATAGTCAGGATAGATGGAGAGGATGATCCGTTCATGCGTCACACTGTCGATCTGTGACAGATAATGGCTTTCATACTGATTGATGAAAAAAAGGTCTCCGGGCTTAAAATCATAGAAGCGGTTATCGATCAGAAACTGCTTTCCGCCGGAGATCGAATAATAGATTTCATAGCAGTCATGGATATGGATCTTCATCGGTCTCTCATCATTATATAAATGTGCCGCTGCGAAACGCTGTGTATTCAGACAGGATTCAATGGCATCCTGGCATGAAGTATGGATCAACATAGCTCTACCTCCCTTTGCTATCAAGTATAACATGTCCGTCAAGCGGATGAAAACAGCAGAAAATGAAAAAAATATTTTAGGAATATATTTTTAGAGATATTTTAGGCAAACTGGTTGACAACGTAGTGAAAAAGAGTATAATAAAAAACAGCAAAGGTTCATAATATGAAATATGGTTTCATAATATGAAACAAAAAAGACGGCAGAAAACCAGAAACAAAATAAGTGATCCGTAAACACGGTAAGGTGAAAAGGAGAATAATCATGAACGAAGTATTAGAAAAGATTCAGAAGATAGGAATTGTACCGGTCGTAGTACTTGAGGACGCAAAGGATGCGGCACCGTTGGCAAAGGCACTGTGTGAGGGCGGACTTCCGTGTGCAGAGGTTACATTCAGAACGGCAGCGGCAGAGGAATCCATCCGCATCATGGCATCAGAATTTCCGAATATGCTGGTTGGAGCAGGAACTGTGCTCACAACAGAGCAGGTGGATCGCGCAGTAGCGGCAGGGGCTAAGTTTATCGTAAGCCCGGGGCTGAATCCTAAGGTTGTGAAGTATTGTATCGAGAAAGGTGTGCCGGTCACACCGGGAACCTCTAACCCAAGCGACATAGAGCAGGCCATCGAGTTAGGTCTGGAGGTCGTGAAGTTCTTCCCGGCAGAAGCGGCCGGAGGACTGAATATGATCAAGTCTATGGCAGCACCTTATACAAACATGAAGTTCATGCCTACCGGCGGGATCAATGCCAAGAACTTAAACGAATATCTTGCATTCCCTAAGATTCTTGCCTGCGGCGGAAGCTGGATGGTAAAAGGAGATCTTGTGAAGGCCGGTAAGTTCGACGAGATCACTGCACTGACAAGAGAGGCAGTGATGAAGATGCTTGGATTTGAACTGAGACACATCGGGATCAACTGCGCAGATGAGGATGAGGCAGAGAAGACAGCTCAGACATTTGCAGGAATTTTCGGACTGGAGAAGAAGAGCGGTAACAGCTCTGTATTTGCCGGCACAATGGTAGAAGCCATGAAGAGTCCGTTTAAGGGCGCAAAAGGCCATATCGCAATCGCAGCGAACAGTGTTGACCGCGCTGTAAACTATCTGGAATCACAGAATGTGGAATTTGATTATGACACAGCAAAATACAAAGACGGCAGAATGACAGTGATCTACATGAAGGATGAGATCGGTGGATTCGCAGTACATCTGGTACAGAAATAAGATCAGGAGTAAAGGAGAGCAGATCATGAGTAAAAAAGTAATTACATTTGGAGAAATCATGTTAAGACTGGCACCGGAAGGATATTACCGTTTCGTGCAGGCTGAGACACTGGGAGCAACCTACGGCGGAGGAGAGGCAAACGTTGCAGTTTCCCTTGCTAACTACGGATTTGATGCAAAGTTCGTTACCAAGCTGCCAAAGCATGAGATCGGACAGGCAGCAGTGAATTCCCTGAGAAGATACGGTGTCGATACATCTTATATCGCACGCGGCGGTGACAGGGTAGGAATCTATTTCCTGGAAAAAGGAGCATCCCAGAGACCATCCAAGGTTATTTATGACCGCGCAGGATCTTCTATCTATACTGCATCAAAGGAAGACTTCAACTGGAAAGAGATCTTTGACGGAGCAGAGTGGTTCCACTTTACAGGAATCACACCAGCACTCAATGACGGTGTTGCAGAGATCTGCCTGGATGCATGTAAGGCTGCAAAGGAAGCAGGTGTTAAGATCTCCTGTGACTTAAACTATAGAAATAAGCTGTGGAGCAAAGAAAAAGCAGGCCAGGTGATGGGCGAGCTGTGCAAATATGTAGATGTCTGCATCGCAAACGAGGAGGATGCGGCAGATGTATTCGGTATCCACGCTGCTAATACAGACGTTACAGCAGGGGAAGTAAATCACGAGGGTTATAAAGATGTTGCAAAACAGCTTGCTGACCGCTTTGGATTTGAGAAAGTGGCTATCACACTGAGAGAGTCCCTTTCTGCAAATGATAACAATTGGTCTGCAATGTTATATGACGGAACAGACTACTATTTCAGCAAGAAATACAAGATGCATATCGTTGACCGTGTAGGCGGCGGAGACAGCTTTGGAGGCGGACTCATCGCTGCATCCTTAAGCGGATATGATGCACAGGCAACGATCGAGTTTGCAGTTGCTGCATCTTGTCTGAAACACTCCATCGAGGGTGACTTTAATATGGTATCAATGGACGAAGTCGCAAAACTGGCCGGAGGAGATGCTTCCGGACGTGTCCAGAGATAAAATAGAGAATCTCATTTTGCCAAGTTGGATATGGCTGTCACATAGTGTGGCAGCCATATCCTATTTTTATCTGTTCTTATGAGTACCCCCAAGAGTACCCGTAAAGACGGACCTGCGTCTAAGTAAAGACAAAATACATTATTGGAAAACGGCTTTCTATTTTCAGGGAAATATAGTAAACTAAAGTGCAGGAAATACTTTTTATAGAAATACATGGGTATAGAATATTTTGGGGGGAGAATCAACGGATTGAACCTAATTCAGAAAGTGGGGAAGGGATTTATAATATCCGCTTTTACAAGGGGAATGGATGAAATGGATGAATTAAAACAATACAAGGAACGGCTTCACATCGCATTGACGTCTGCCAAGATCTGTATTTTTGAGGTGGACCTGATCAGGCAGCTATATACCTTTTTTGAAAATGCAGAGGCTATATTCGGAGTCTCAGACGAGACCATTTTAAATGCTGTCAGGCCTTACAGTATGCTGGATGCGGAGGCGTACCGCCTGGCCGTGAGTGCCTATTTTTCACATCCGGACGATGAAGAGGTGATCGCCATGGCCTTTAGACGTATATTGAACGGAGAGCCCACCACCTATGAGGCCCGCATGAAAGTCGGGGATTCAAAGTTTATCTGGTGCAGGCTGCATATGACTCCCATCCTGGAGAATGGGGTGCCGTCGCGTATGATCGGGGTGGTAACTGACATCAGCGATGAGAAGGAAAGGACAGACAGCTTGGAGCAGGCTGCAGTCAGGGATAGTTTTACGGGGCTTTACAACAAAAATCATAGCATCACGCTGATCGATCATGTCCTGCAGGAGGAAAGAGAGCATCAGCATGCTTTGATCGTGATGGATATCGATAATTTCAAGAAGTTTAATGACACCTATGGCCATCATGAGGGAGATAAGATTATCCTGGGAGTAGCACGGCATATTAAAAATGTGTTCAGAAGAGAGGATATCGCAGGCAGGTTCGGAGGCGACGAGTTCATCATATTAGTCAGGGAGATCGACGGTACCAAGGGCCTGCGTAAAAGGCTGAAAGACATGACATACTTAATGATCGAAGGTGCTGCCTGTACGAATAGTGTTGGCGTTTCCCTGTATCCGCAGGACGGAAAAAGTTTTCAGGAGCTATTCAAGAAGGCGGATATGGCATTGTACCAGGCCAAGATCCAGAAGGAGAGATTCATGTTTTACTCGGAGATAGAGAAATCAAAGCCTGACTCATAAACGGGGAGAATATAACGGGGAGGATGGAGGATACAATGGAGAGGATATTAATCGTAGAAGACGAGGAAAAAATGAGGGAAGAGCTTTGCATGGCCCTTGAAAAGAAAGGATATTCCTGTATTCTGATCGAAGATTTTGAGGACGTGGCAGGACAGATTAAAGCCCTGGCTCCGGATCTGGTCCTGCTGGATCTGAATCTTCCGGTGCAGGATGGGTTTTATATCTGCCGTGAGGTGAGAAAGAGCCTGGATGTCCCGATCATTGTGGTAACAAGCTCCAACAGTGATATGGATGAGCTGATGAGCCTCAATTCTGGTGCAGATGACTTTATCACGAAGCCTTATAACATGCATATCCTTCAGGCCCATATCGCAACGGTGCTCCACCGCACATATGGAAGGAAGCAGAGTATGGTGCTGTCCCACAAAGGTCTGACGCTGGATATCCTGAAAGGACGGATATCCTGCCAGGGAAAAGAGGCGGATCTGACGAAAAACGAGCTTGGCATCCTAAAGCTTTTAATGGAGAATGCGGGCAGCATTATTTCCCGGAATGATATCATCTGCCAGCTGTGGGAGATGGAGGAGTTCGTGGAGGAAAGTACGCTGAATGTGAACATCAACCGTCTGCGCAGGAAGCTGTCTGAACTGGGACTTGAAGACTATCTTGTGACAAAGCGTGGAATGGGGTATATGGTATGAGTATCGGTGAATATATCAAAGACAAGTGGGTATCTATCTGCATTGCAGTCATGACCTGCATCCTCACCGCAGTGTTTCTTATCTTTATGGAGGTGGAGATCCCTGCGGCTGCTGTGGTGGAGGTCATTTTTGTATTCGGGGTCCTGGTGATCTTTATTTATGACTGTGCAAGGAAAAAACAGTACTATGACGAGCTGTTGGAGACGTGGAACGAGCTGGAAGAAAAGTCTTATCTCTGTGAGGTGATAGAGCCGCCTTGTTTTTATGATGGAAAATTAATGTACCAGATCATCAGGCAGAGCGGAAAGTATTTAAATGACGTGATCGCCGCACAGCAGCAGGAGATGATGGATTACAAAGAGTACGTCCAGACATGGGCACATGAGATCAAGACTCCGATCGCCGTGCAGGAGCTGATCGTGGAAAATAACCGGAACCCGGTCACATCCAGTCTGGGGGAAGAGACTCGCAAGATCGAGGCATATGTGGAACAGATGCTTTACTATACGAAAAGCGGAAGTCTGGAATCGGATTATATCATACAGCCTGTCAGCCTCAAAAAACTGGTGACAGAGGTGATCCGTAAGAATTCCAAGATGATGGTGGGGGCAGGCGTCATGCCGAAATTGGAGAACCTGGAGCATGAAGTCCTGACTGATCCGAAGTGGATGGAATTTATCTTGAGTCAGATGGTTATGAATTCTGTAAAATACAGTGACTCCAGGAAGAAGCCATATGTAGAGTTTAGGGCAGTGGAGGAAGAAAGAAGCATCATTCTGACCGTTTCTGATAACGGGATCGGGATACCTAAAGGAGATCTGTCCCGGGTGTTCCGAAAAGGCTTTACCGGTGAGAACGGACGGATTTATAAGAAATCTACCGGAATGGGGCTGTATCTGTGTAAGAATCTGTGTGAAAAGATGCAGGTGCCGTTGGAGATCAGTTCCGTTCAGGGGGAAGGGACAAAACTTTCACTGCGGCTAAAGGCCTGTGAAGGAGATACGGTTTAAAATTTCGTATGGTAGTATTTGTTGATTTGTTTCTTAAAAATGGATATACTTATACTAAAGTACACCAGTCATTAAAAATAATTGTGTAGTTTAGTATAGAGGTGAGTCAGGAAATCTTCTTTAAATGGAGAGTTTCCTGACTTTTTTTCTTGACAATAGAATGTTCTCTCAAGCGTGCTTTCCAACGTTTCATAGGGAGTCCTGATCCGGGGATGTGCATTTTATTTGCAGTCATAACCTCGTGTGAATCCAGCTTAAAGTTATAGAAATATTACAGCATTGTAATGTTTCTGTCAGCTAAATGCGTGGTAACTTCATCTCCGGGATGGTAGACTTAGTTCATCAGCAGGAGATAAGGCAGAAAAAACACAGATTAGACAGAGAAACAAAAAAATCTGAAATAAAATACAACGTAATGGAGATAGGAAAGGAGAGCGGGCAGGATGAGAACTGTTCTAAGAGTAGAAAATCTGGAGAAGTTTTATAAGACAAAGGGCAGCATTACAAAGGCTGTGAATCATATTAATTTTGAGGTGGAAGAGGGAGAATACATCGGGATCATGGGAGCATCAGGAAGTGGAAAGACGACGCTTCTAAATTGTATTTCCACGATCGACCATGTGACGGCCGGGCATATCTATATCAACGGTGCCGATGTGACGGATATGAAAGAAAAGGCATTGGCAAAGTTTAGAAGGGAGCAGCTGGGATTTATTTTCCAGGATTTTAACCTTCTGGATACACTGACAGGCCGTGATAATATTGCACTGGCGCTTTCGATCATAGGGGAGAAGCCGAGGGTGATCGACAAAAGGGTAAATGCGGTTGCAAATGCGCTGGGAGTCGAGGAGATCATTGATAAGTATCCTTATGAGATGTCCGGAGGGCAGAGACAGAGAATTGCCTGTGCAAGGGCGATCGTTACCAAACCCTCACTGATCCTGGCAGATGAGCCGACGGGAGCTTTGGACTCTAAATCAGCAGGGATGTTTCTGGAAACAATGGGAATGCTGAACACGAAGATGCATGCCACGATCCTGATGGTTACGCATGATGCGTTTACAGCCAGCCACTGCAGAAGGATCCTTTTTGTGAAGGATGGAAAAATATTCAGCGAGTTGGTAAGAGGTGCAGATACACGTAAGGAATTTTTTGACAGGATCATGCAGGTGGTTTCTTTATTAGGAGGTGACAAGGGTCATGCTGTTTAAACGCAGGATTTCGAAAAAAGTGTTTCATCAGCTTGCGTCCAAGAATGTGAAGAAGAGTGCAAAGGATTACTTCATCTATTTTTTCACACTGACATTTGCAGTCTGTCTTTTCTATACATTTAACTCGGTCGGGGCACAGTTCGCGGCATTTGGGCTTCCCGATACTATGAATTATCTCACGGCAGCCCAGGGGGCGATGGCAGGTGTGTCCGTTCTTGTCTGCGGGATCATCGGATTTCTGGTCGTATATGCAAATAGATTTTTGATGAAACGCAGGAAAAAAGAGTTTGGGATTTATTTTGTCTTAGGGATGGAAAGAAAGGATGTCAGCAGGATCTTGATGAAGGAAACCGTTTTGATCGGTGGATTTTCTCTGCTCGCAGGGATTATTCTGGGAGTGTTTGCATCCCAGGGGCTGACCATGATCACCGCCAAGATCGCCGGAGTCGGACTGGCTGGTTATTCCTTCATTTTTTCACCGGAGGCCGTGGCTGCATCCGTACTATTCTTCGGATTAGTCTTCTTATTCGTTCACATTTTCAATGTGAGGGAAATGAAAAAGATGAAGCTGATCGACCTTCTTTATGCAGACCGTAAAAATGAAGAAGTACCATCAGAGAAGAAAAGTGCACTCCTCAAAGGAATTCTGGCGATTATCTGTATGATAGCCGGATACCTGTTGATCTATTTCAAGATCAGCACTGACGTATTCCTGATATTTGGAGGCGGAAGTACACTGATCGGTATCGGAACGATCCTATTGTTCTTTTCTGTTGCCGGATTACTGGTCAGATATCTTAAGAAAAGGAAGAAGTTCTATTACAAGGGGCTGAATCTGTTTGTTGTAAATCAGCTTGGAAGCCGTATGAAAAGCACGGGATTCTCGGTTGCAGTCGTATGTATCCTGATGTACCTTTCTGTATCCATCATGGGAATCGGCATGGGACTGGGGCAGAGTTCAATGAGCCTGACCGGGAAAGCAGCGCCCTATGATCTGACTGTGCAGTATTATTTTGACGGACTGGGAGGCGATGACGCCGGGGTGGAGCAGTACGGCATCAGAGACCAGCTGGAGGCCGGTCATGCAAAGATTACCGGTTATCTGGGAAAATCAGAGGAAATTGATTTTTATGAGCAGAAAAACCTGAAAGTTGAGGATGTGTTCGGACAAAGCTCTCAGGGAAACAAGAAAGTGGAGAAATTATATAGAGAAGGTAATATCAGGTATATTGGCCTGGAGGATTATAACAGGATTCGTGAGTTTATGGGACAAAAGCCGATTTCATTAGGGGAAGGCGAATATGCGGTCTCTTATAATGAACCAGAGGCAAAAGACGTGCTGAAAGATTATGAAAAGCAGGCACAGACTACGTTAGAGATAGGAAATAGTATTCTAAACTTAAAGGAAGGCGGGATCTATACCGCAACATTATATAACAGCAACTTTTTAGGGGATATTGGGACGATTGTCGTGCCGCAGAGTGTGACCGCCGGGCAGGAACCCAGTATGAAGGTAATGAATGCCCAATATAACAAGGATGGGAAGGATGCTTATTCGGCACTGCTTCATGATATGAGGAAGGTAAATGAATTCTCCTATTTCGGGCAGGAGGATATCCAGGTGGAGATCCTTTCAAATAAACTGATCTCTACTTATATTGGCGGATATCTTGGGATCACGTTTCTTGTAACAGCGGGTGCGGTACTTGCACTCCAGCAGCTGACCCAGTCAGCCGACAACAAGAAGAGATATGATCTGCTCAGAAAGATGGGCGCCGGGGAGCAGGCGATGAAGAAATCCCTGATGACACAAATGCTATTCTACTTCGGACTGCCGTTCATGGTCGCAGCGCTCCATTCAGGCTTCATTATGGCAGGCGTTTACCGGATCATCCCGTATCTGAGCGGGGCGGATATCGCAGGGAATATCCTGCTTGCGTCAGGCCTGGCAGTGGTGCTGTACTGCATTTACTTCGTGACCACATACTCAGGAAGTAAACGGATATTAAAGCTTTAGGAGCAGGAAAAGATCTATAAAAGGTAACCTATGAAAAATGTACAGGAAAAATAAATGAAAAACAGGAGGAAATACAGATGAAAAGAGCAGGCGTGATCGGCATTATGATAGCAATGGTTTTAGGAGCAGTGGCAGGATGTGGGAAAAAAGCAGAACCGGCTGAAGATGCAGGCAGTGCAAAGTCAGGTTTTGCAACATTGGAGACGGTAGATATGGAACAAAAAGAGGTGAATGCAGACATATTCAAGGATTATGATCTGACCATGATCAACACATGGGCCACATGGTGCGGCCCGTGTGTGGGAGAGCTGCCGGAGCTGGAGGAATTGAATCAGGAGCTGAAGGATGAAGGTAAGAAAGTGGCAATCAAGGGGATGGTCATTGAAACCCAGGGAGTGATCAAGCCAGGCCTGTCTGATGAGGAAAGAAAAAAGGCAGAAAAAGTCCTGAAAGAGACGGGAGTTACCTATCAGCAGCTTCTTGTTTCCGAAGATCTTGCAAATACCGTTTTAAGTAACCAATTATCATTCCCGACAACATATTTTGTGGATAAAGACGGCAACCTTGTCGGCGATCCTGTTGAGGGATCCAATGATAAGGCCGGCTGGAAAAGAACCATTGATGATAAATTGGAGGAACTAAAAAGTGAATGATTTTATTAAGAAAAACTACACAGGACTCATTGTGCTGGCTGTTGGTATCGCATTCATTGCCATGGGTGTATACCGGGACGAGATCGGGACCGTATTTACGAAGGCGGCGGCCATCTGCCTGGAATGTATCGGAATAGGATAAAAGGAATTTGGAAGATTTCAGAGAGGATAGAAAATGGAACTGATCAATAAGTTAAGAACAAATATCAGGTTAGTTGTTCAAATCTGCTTTACCGCTCTCACAAATGGGTATATTAATGGCTATCTGCAGGGTACTATTTATAGAGGAACCGGGAAAAAGTTCTGTGTGCCGGGACTGAACTGTTACTCCTGCCCGGGGGCTGTGGGAGCCTGCCCCATCGGCTCGCTGCAGGCGGTATTGAACAGCAGCCAGTACAGATTTTCCTTCTATATCATTGGATTTTTAATGGCAGTGGGAGCGTTCTTCGGACGGTTTGTCTGCGGCTGGCTCTGTCCCTTCGGGCTGGTGCAGGACCTGCTGCACAGGATCCCGGGAGTACATAAGATCAGAAAGGTTCCCGGAGACAAGTACTTAAGATATCTGAAATACGTGGTTCTTATTGTTTTCGTGATCATCCTTCCCCTGACGATCGTAAATGTTGCCGGAGGAGGAACGCCATGGTTCTGCAAGCTGATCTGCCCGGCAGGAACTTTATTCGGAGGAATCCCGCTGACGATCTTAAATCCGACGCTGAGAGCTTCTCTGGGATTTTTGTTCAGCTGGAAGGTACTGGTATTTATTGTGATCGTCGTATTATCCATCAAGATCTACCGCCCGTTCTGCCGTTATCTCTGCCCGCTGGGCGCGGCTTACAGTTTGTTTAACCCGATCGCGTTATATAGATTTGAGGTGGATCAGGAAAAATGCACAGGCTGCAGGGCGTGCCAGAAAGCCTGCCCGATGGACCTTCCTGTTCATGAGACGCCCAACAGTATGGAATGTATCCGCTGTGGAAAGTGTCTTAAATCCTGTAAAAACCATTCACTTTCAAGTACATTTAAATGTTGAAAACTCTTTCATGCCCCTAAAGTTTATGGTATGATAACTATACATAAATCTCGTTTTACACTACAAAGGGAGGGAAATCCGGTCTGTATTGTGGATCACTTTCGAGTAGAAGCAGTGTAATGTGTATATTTCTCCTACATACAATAGTGTGGCGGATTATTTTATAGAAAGAGTGAGGGAAAGCTTATGATTTGCAGGAATTGTAACCAGATTATTGATGACAATGTAAAGTTTTGTCCGAACTGTGGGACGCCACAGGATCCGGCGCCGCAGGAGGAGATCTTGCAGAATGAGGTACAGAAGGAGACGGCACCGCTGGATGCAGGGGCTCAGGGGAATACAGCCCAGGATCCACTTGTTGAGGCTCCTGAACAGTTAGGAGAACCACAGCAGCATGTGCAGGTGGAAGAACAGAAAGCACCTGCAGAGAAGGAAACCTCGTCCTATTACTATGAACAGCCTGGTGAACAGAATCAGTCATCGGGCTATGGGCAGCCTGGTGAACAGAATCAGTCAGGTAACTATACGCAGTCAGGAAATTATAACCAGTCAGGAAATTACAGTCAGCCCGGTCATTATGATCAGTACGGGAATACATACCAGAACCCGGCGGAGATGATCAACACTACTCCGTATCTGGTATTTGCGATCCTGACTACGATCTGCTGCTGTATCCCTCTGGGAATACCGGCTATCATATTTGCAAGCAAGATCAATGCTGCACAGCTGCAGGGACATTATGACGAAGCCAGGGATTGTGCAAAGAAAGCGAAGCTGTTTTCGATCCTCGCAGCGGTATTAGGGATCTTATTTAGCGTGATTTGGTTTGTGATAATTTTAATCAGTAATTACTCCTACTATTACTATTAAGATATCAGATGTACAGATAATTTGACAGGACAGGAAGTGGTTTGATCTGATTCGGCAGATGAGACAGTATCTAAGAAAATATTGGATCTTAAGGGCAGCAATACTTTCGGGTATTGCCGTCCTCTTTTTGCTGGGTGCGCTATATCTCTACGGTCACAATCCTGTGGAGGTCCCATTTATCCCGTGTATCTTTTATGAGCTGACCGGGTGGTACTGTCCGGGCTGTGGGGCAGGGCGCGCCAGTTATTCGATTTTACACGGACAGTTTTACCAGGCATTTCGATATAATCCGCTGATGATCTTTGTACTGCTGTTTCTGGCAGTTTATTTTAGCGCAAGATGCCTGGACTGGCTGATCACGGGAGGTAACCATGTTGACAGGCATATCCCGGACAAATATTTATACTGGCTTTTGGTAGTGATTATAGTATATGGAGTTGTGCGTAACATACCATATTTTCCATTTTACCTGTTAGCACCATGCCAGTTGTGAGGAACAGACTATCATGACGAAAGACTTGACGACAGGAAATGTCACAAAAACAATGCTGTTATTTGCCGGGCCAATGATCGCCGGCAACCTTTTGCAGCAGTTTTACAACATCGCTGATACCTTGATCGTAGGTAAGTTTATAGGTGCATCTGCTATGGCAGCGGTAGGTACTGCCTACAGCCTGATGAGTTTTATAACATCGATCCTGATCGGGCTGTGTATGGGCAGCGGTTCGCTGTTCTCATTCTATTTTGGAAAAAAGGACATATTGAAAATGCAGGGCTGTATCCGGGCAGCTTTTTTTATGATTGGCGGGATCACAGTTTTCGTCAATGTGCTGTCTTTTCTACTGATAGATCAGATCTTATGGCTTCTTCGTATTCCAAAAGAGCTCATGGAAATGATGCGTTTATATATATTGATCATATTTGCAGGGATCGCGTTTGTATTTCTTTATAATTTTTTCTCATACTTTCTGCGGTCGTTGGGAAATTCGGTTATCCCTCTGCTTTTTCTGGGGGCAACATCGATCCTGAATGTTGTTCTGGATCTCCTCTTTGTTATTGTTTTTCATTGGGGGATCGGCGGAGCAGCCGCGGCTACCGTGATTTCTCAGGGAATCTCAGGTGTGGGGATCTTAATTTATGCCTGGGTGAAAGAGCCTCGGTTAAAAGAAGCACTTCTGCCGGGGGCATGGAGCAGAAAGATGTTGACAGAAGAGTGTCAGCAAAGAGAATTGCGGTCTTTGACGAAGGAATCCTTTGGCGAGGTTGCAAGATTTTCCTTCGCAGCATCTATCCAGCAGTCTGTTATGAACTTTGGAATTCTTGTGGTCCAGGGCCTGGTAAACAGCTTTGGGGTCGCAGTTATGGCTGCATTTACCGCTGCCGTGAAGATCGACTCCTTCGCCTATATGCCGGCACAGGAGTTTGGCAACGCATTTTCTCTTTATGTTTCCCAGAATTTTGGTGCAGGAAAAGAAGATCGTGTACATATAGGGATCAAACGGGCACTGAGTGTGTCCATGATATTCTGTATTTTTATATCCGTGGCCGTATTCGGGCTGGCGGAGAAGCTGATGCTTTTGTTCGTATCACCGTCAGAAACGGAGATCATCAGGATCGGAGCCGGATATCTGCGTGTAGAAGGCGCATTTTACTGTGGAATCGGCATTTTATTCTTATTATATGCATTCTATCGGGGAATCAATAAGCCGGAGATGTCCCTGATCCTGACAATCATCTCTCTGGGTACCAGAGTATTGCTTGCCTATGTGCTCGCCCCGATCCCGGCAATCGGTGTGCTGGGAATCTGGTGGGCGATCCCGATCGGATGGTTCCTGGCAGATATGACGGGAATCCTCTATATGATATTCAAGGTCAGAAAACCGAAACAAGGAATAAAGAAATAAAATTAGTCGTATGAATATAGCTATCTGTGGATGTCAGAATGAGTGCTTTAGAGAAATTGAGGTAAATGTGATGTTTCACAACATGGTGCAGGACTGGTTTGCTACATTCAGTTATTTTGATACACGAGAGTGGGTATCAGAAAAGTCAGAGTCGGAAAGATTTATCATAGATTTGGGCTGGGGATTATGGTTGAATTGTTGAATTTATATATTCTGACATCTGACAGGGAAAATGGATTAGGAAAATAATGAGGTAGAGACGTATTTTAAAAAGGGGCTGGTGCAGCTCCTTTTTACCATTTAGGGCCCAAAAATCTACCAATTAGGGACAAAAAGATAAAATTCGACAATATTTATGCTATATTATTAAATAAAGTGTGGAAGTAAAAATTCCAGTGTTTCCATAATAATCTATTGGTTTTCACTTCGATTCATGAAACGGGGAAATATGTGTATAGAATCGGCAAGAATTATGAAGAAAGTTTACTCATATGCAATAAATATAATACTTTAATCTGTGACTTGCCGCAGACTCGCCCATAGGGCATGAATTACGGTATACTCTTAGGGTATACCTTCTTATGTTTCAGGCGTTCAGGATGTGGCCGAACTCTGTAAAATTACAGGCCATGGGTTGAGATGAGGGAGAACTATGATCAGGATTGCTATTGTTGACGACGACGAAGTTCTAAGGAACAAGATATACGAAGAGATTCAGGTGATAATAAATAAAAATGACAACATAGAAGTACTCATGTTTCCAAGTGGTGAGTCATTCTTAGAAGAAATGAAGAATAAAGCTTTATTTGATATACTATTTACAGATATTCAAATGTCGGGAATGAACGGAATGGAGTTAGGAAAGGTAGTGCGTGAAGCCCATTCAGAAATGTATATTGTGTTTATTACTTCTTACGCAGAATATGCTGCACAAAGCTATATGATTGAAGCATATCAGTACATATTGAAACAGGATATAGAATATCGTCTGCCAATTGTAGTTCGCCAGTTGATAGATAAAATTGACCTTGACAGCAGACAGTACAGAATGATGAAAATGAATGAGGGGCAAGTCAAAGTATATTATAAGGACATTATATATATTTATAAATCAAAAAACGGAAAATATGTGAATTTTGTTACAGCTGTAAGAGAGTATCGAGAAAGAATATCATTACAACAGGTTTATCAAGAAATGAGAAGCAAGACCTTTATAATGGTAGAACGAGGGTATATAGTCAATATGAAACATATTTATAAACTATCAGGCGATACCATACATTTAGAAAATAACTATACTGTAAAAATCAGCAGAGCGAAGCTGGCTGATGTGAAAAAGCAAATTAATTATTATTGGGGGAAGTAAATGAATGATGAGGTGGTTCTAAGTATTGTTCTGCTTGTAATATCACTTTACGAAGTTTGGCTTTACTATCAGATGCTTTTTGGCCTAATAATAGAGAAAAAGTATATAAATAGGAGCAGCAGGGTCATTTTATGGCTGAGTATTATAGTTATTGGGGTATCTTTAGGAATAAATCGTAAAATACTGTTCTTTTCAGATTCAGTATTTTTTCTTGCAGTGATGCTTCTAGTTTTTTTTAGTTTTTTAATTATAAAGAGAAAGATATTTTTAACAGTAAGCCTTGTTCTTATTTATTGTGCGTTTGTAAGCCTTTTAGATTTTTTATTTGCATTTATAGGAATGGACTTACTGAATGAGAAGTTTGATAAAATCATTTATTTTAATGGAGTAAGTGTTCAAAAAATAATGGTTTATGTCTTCTCCAGGATGATTACAACAGTTTTAGTGATTATTGTGAGAAAAAGCGACCTGAAAAAAAATATATTTGAACTGCGAAAAATATTGTTTTCATTAGGAATAATATTTGTGATGCTGGTTAGAGGATACCAAATTTATCTGGCTTCTATGGTTATGGGGAAGTTGGTACAGAATGGAACAGGCGGGATATTATCACTAGGCGCCATCATTGTGATTATTAGTTTTATTGGAATGATATTATCGAAAAATAAAATGATTAAGAATGAGTATAATTTTTTAATCTTCAAAGAAGAATTAGAGCAGAGGAAATATGAAGAATTGTCCGCAGCCTTAGAAAAAAATAAGGAGTTAGTACACGATATCAAGAATCATTGTCTTGTTATAAGCGAATATGTGAACCGAAGAGATTATCAAAAGCTCAATGACTATGTTGAGGAATTAAAAGGAGAATTTATTAAGGTTAATCCACATATTTATACGGGGAATTATGTAATAGACTTAATGTTGAGTCAGAAAAAAATGCTTTCTGAGCAAAAGAATATTGTTTTTACTCTGCAGGCTATGCCGCTTTCTAAGCTGCCTTTTAAAGATAGAGAAATATGTACAATATTTGGAAATCTACTTGATAATGCCATTGAAGCATGCGAAAAAGTTGATGCTGGTGAAAGGTGGATTAGCGTAAAGATGGAGATACAGAATCATTTATTCTTTGTTCAGATTACAAATACAATTCAAGAAAGACCGCAAGAAAGTAAAAGAGGATTTTTGACATCTAAGATGAATAAGGAATTACATGGTTTTGGACTAAAAAGTGTTCAGCGTATTGTAGATGATTATGAAGGCGATATTTTATATCAGATTGAGAATAATACATTTACAGTAAGGCTTTCTTTTTTTGATATAGAATAGAGTTTCATATAGAAAAAGGAGGAGAAAGAACATGAAAGATGAGAACAATTTGAAGTTTGCAGGGGATTTGTTAGAGGAAGTCAATGAAATAAGCAATATTATTCCAGAAAAGGATGATATAGAACTTATATCTTCTCTTCATTCCTATGGGTGCTCCACATTACTAACAATTTACTGTTGTTAAATTCCAGGTAAACGATAAAGGGGGTGCTGCAAGATGGATTTATATTTTAGATATAATGGAATTAACTTTCCAGGTAAGTATATCTAGTATAGAAAATTCATTTGCAGCAGCCCCTTTATCTGATTCTAACACCGTGAGAAGGATGAAAACATATGTATATGAAGATTAGTTACCTATCGGAACGCAAGTATAGAGAATGTAGTATAGGTGAGATTTGTAATAGAGAAAAATCTGATTATTGGAAAAGCTTATTAGGCGAACAGAATTATAAATTTCTGTTGAACAAGTATGTAAATTTTACTTGTTATTTGAACGAGGTAAAGTATACAGCAAATTTGAAATTAATATCAGATGACCTTCTTAACTATCTTATTCGTGATGACAAAAGAGGGTTACATTTAGAGTGTTTAAGATCAATAACAGAAAAAATTGTCTTTGTTGATTTTTATGAAACTATATTGAAGTATTATGCAGAGATATTAAGTCAAAGAATAAACAAATTAAAGATTGATTTTACAGAGAATATCTATAAAGATTTTTGCATTCATTTAGTGGGACAATTACAAAATATATGTACAAGAACCTTAATTGCCCAGATGCATTTTTATAAGCAGAAGGGACTTCTTCGTGGAGAAACATCTGGAGAAGAATATGAGTTTTATTGTACGCAATACATAGGAAAAGCAGATTTTTACAGGGAATTATTCGATACATATCCTGTGTTGTACCGCTGTATTACACAAAAATGTGAACAACTGGTCGGATATTATGAAGATGTTCTGGTACGTTTTAGCAGTGACAAAATTGAAATACAGAATAAACTATTTGATGAAAAAAGTATTGCTAAGATTACTGGGATAAAGGGGGATTTTTCTGATACACATAACGGTGGAAAACAAGTTCTGAGACTACAGTTTGATGGTTCAAACGAGGTTTTATATAAACCGCATTCAATGGAGAATGAAAAGCTGTTTTATAGTTTACTGGAGTGGTTAGGGAGAAAAACAGGTATTAGGCAGTACATATATCCTTTTATTTCTAAAGATACATATAGCTGGTCTTCCTATGTGGAGTATCATTCGTGTAAAACAGAGCAGCAGTTGAAAGATTATTATGTACGGTTAGGTGTCCAGTTATTTTTAGCATATGTTTTAGGGACAAAAGATTTACACTGTGAAAACATAATTGCTTCGGGCGAATATCCCGTTTTAATTGATTTAGAAGTACTGCTAAGTACCATGGAGTTAAAAGAGGGTAAGACTGCTCCGCAGGAAATTATTAATCAGTTGTCGAAGTCAGTTTTGCAGACAGGCATGCTTCCTTTTTATCACTGGAATAAAAATGGGGAAGGAATTAATAACAGTGCAATCAGTGGTACGGGCGGGCAGAAATATCCTTTTAAGGTGCCGGTAATTGTTTATGAGAGAACATCAGACATGAAAATAGAGTATCAGAATCTGCTTTCAAAAGTTGTTCAAAATTTAGCTACCCTGGATGGTGAGTTTTATAATCCGCATCTTTATAAAAAAGAGATAATAAATGGATTTACCCGTGCATATCAGCAGATTTTATGTAATAGAAATGATTTTTTTAGTCAGTTAAAAACCTTCAAAAATATAAAAAGCAGAGTACTAATGGCAGATACTCAGAGATACAGTATGATGTTATCGTGTTCCTACCATCCCAGTTTGCTAAAAGATGGAGCGGAGAGGGAGATATTCCTGTATGCCATGTTAAGTGGCAGGGAAGAGGGAGATATGGAACTGGTGGATAGTGAAGTAGCTGCCATGTTAGCAGGGGATATCCCATATTTTTATTGTGCTTTGCGGCAGAAGGAAGTGTTCAGTAATAAAAAACCAATTAGACAGCATGATTTTGCAGTAGAGCCGATAGAGTTTATTTATAAAAAACTAAGAGAGCTGAGTAAAATTGATTTAGAAAAGCAGATTGAGTATATACATTTATCATTGGATCTGATGCCTGACGAAAGGTCTGATAAAAATAGTTCATATATGAATCATATTTATCGTGCATCTCAAATGAATTTCATGAACAGGATCAACAAAGTCAGTGACCTGTATACAGTAGACGATCTCATAGATAGAATTCTGAAATATGCAGTATGGAATGGGGAGAAAACAGAAGTGAGCTGGTATACAGTTCAGCTTGCGTCTTTTGGCATGATGAGTTGGGATATAAAGCCAATGAATCATTACTTGTATGATGGTTTAGTTGGAATGTTATTAATCTTTTTTGAAATGGACAGACAATATGCAGATAAAAGAATTGCTAAGATTTATAATACACTGAAAGATATGATTTTTATGTATACTGATCAGGGAATTTTATCTCTTACAAGTTTAGATTCCAGAAATACAGGTGCATATGAAGGAGAAAGTTCTATTGTATATGTGTATATATTACTTTACAGACAAAGTGGCAATAAGGAGTTTTTAGAATATGCCGAAAAACATGCCAGAATTGTAGAGCAGTTAATTGATGAGGATATTCGTTTTGACCTCTTATCCGGTAATGCCGGTGCAGCATGGGTGATGATATTATTGTATGAAATAGCAAAGGACTCAAAATATCTTTTTAGTGCCGAACGTTGTATTGCCAGGCTGGAACAGATGTCAAAGAAACAATTATGCGGATCAGGATGGATCGTGGAAAAAAGCGAATTGCCTATGTCAGGACTTGCACATGGGAACAGCGGAATCCTCATGCCTGTGCTTGCTTTATGGAAATATACAGGGAAGGATCAGTATCATGTATTAGCCAATGAGGTGTGGGAATATGAAGATTCATTGTATGATACAGAAATTAACAACTGGAAAGACATGCGTAGCGGGACAGACAGTGAAAAGTTAGATGATATTGGTTCTGTTGCATGGTGTCATGGTGCTGGGGGAATTTTACTTTCGCGCCTCTTCTGTTATGAAATGGTTGAAGATGAAGTGTGGAAAAAGCGCATAGAAACAGATATAAAACGGGCACAAGCTAAGTTGAATGACTACTGGTTACGTGATAGTTATTGTCTTTGTCATGGCATATTAGGGAATCTGTGGATACTGGATATAGCAAGAAAGAAGATGAAAGAATTTGGAATAATTTCCTATTCTGAACGGAATGAAAAAGGGCTGGATATAAGTAGTATAAATTTATTATCACAGGAAAGAATGAATCCCGGCTTTATGAATGGATATGGAGGGATACTTTACAAACTTCTGTTATTACAGGCAGACTAAGATACTTTTTGAAGTCACATATTATACCATTAAAAGACAAAATATTGTTTTTCTTATGATTTACTTTTTATAATTAGGCTGTATCGCAGTATAGATAAGTTTCAAAAACTATAGGATTACAGCTCAGGCCCGCCGTATTGTAGATGGGCAAAAGACATTCAATTTGGGGGAGTGATCTTTCAAGATGTTGCAAAAAAAGTAGAGATAGAATTTAAAGAGAGAGAAGAGATTCCATTGTATTAGAAAAATATAAAACTAAAAGTGTAACAGGATAACAAAGTGACTTTATAGAAGGAGTGAAGTAAACATGAGAAAAAGAATAAAGATAACATCAATTGTACTAAGTGCATTAACAGTGGCAGTGTTAGGATCAGTAACAGTTTATGCAAACAACTATCCAGACTCACCCTATAATTTTACGTTTAATACAGCTTCTAACCAGACTGCATTCAGGCCCAAACAAGATGACAGCAGCAGTTATATGCGCTGTGAGTATGCTCAAAGAGCATATACAGCACATGTGATTTCCAGATCGACACAGACGGGGGCAAATGTGGATTGCTCTTATGGCCACACTTATCAATTTAATACCGGATCTAAATATTTTATGATAAATAGCGTATGGGAATCAGGATATCGAGAGGGTGGAATTTATGCCACCAGAAATTACGGATACTCTTATAATGCAAATGGTAAATGGAGTCCAGACAGCATACCAGAATAAAACTTGCGGCAACACTAAAAATTAGTGTTGCCTAATTAAAGAGGAGCAGATAGATGAAAAAGGAGAAAAGAATTTTGGGCGTAATATGTATCATGATTATTTTTACTTTAACTGCATGCTCAAGTAAGGCAATGGAAGATAGAATAAACCAGAATCAGCAGTCTGAGAATACGAATCAAAAACCGGAAAAAGATACCAACACCCAAAATGAACCTAAAAAACAAAGGGGGAACGATGAAGCTCAAACACAGAAATATCCTGAAATGGAATACAGTGCCATTGCACAAGACAACATAAAAAGCGTCGGCGATACTATTTTGTTTGAGGATAAGCAGAATCACAAATTTGATTTTACTGTGGAATCAGTAGAATTCACTAAGCAGCTTCAAGGAAGGCAAATTGGAGAACTTGAAAAAAACAGTTTGGATGCGTATGGTGTTGAATACGATACACAGGGTACTATTTTAAATGACTACTCTTACATATGGATGAAAGTGGATGTAAAAGCATTAGAAAAGGATCAAAGCTGGAATCCATTACAGTTTATAATTGTTGCAATGAATGATGACTTAACACTATATCAGGATATAGGTCCATATCTTTTTTATTTTGACGGTATACAGGAAACAGAGAGTTATTCAAAAGATATTTTCTATAAGACCTTTCCAAAGGGTGTCAGCACAGAGGTTTCACTTGGCTTTTTTACTCCAGACCGTGTTTTGGATAAGAAATTAGGTTATTTTATATCTGAATTCATGGCACCAAATGAACCAAGGGAAAATGAATATGTAGTGAAGTTGAATTAAATAATGTAACAAATAGGTTTGGATGGGAGAATAGCGATGAAACAATTACTCAAAATGGAGTATTACAGGCTGTTTCGAAATAAAATAACGTATATTGTTTTTGCTGTCAACCTAATGATAGTGTCTTTGCAATTTGTATTTGAAAGTTTACCTTATTGGAATACAAATGAAAAAATTCCGGGATATCCGCTCACTGTGTTTGAAAAATGGATTGGTGGGGAAACAGCCAGTATTTTTCCAACGATCTATTTTCTGCTAGTCCCGCTGCTGTCAGCAATTCCCTATGGTGGAACATTACAAGAAGATATCAGAAGTGGATATATTAAAAATATTTGTATTAGGACAAAACAAAGAGACTATTTTAGAGTGAAGTATATTGTTGCATTTACTACAGGAATATTTTCAGTTCTGCCACTGATTTTTAATTTTTTACTTACATCATTAATTTTTCCAGCCTTGCTTCCTCAAGCGTGCACAGGTTTTTATCCTATTAATGCAACCTCAATGCTGGGAACTCTCTTTTATTTACACCCTTATGTGTATTTGGGGGTGTGGTTGATTTTGGATATTGTATTTTGGGGATTGTTGGCAACACTGAGTTTAGCAGTCTTTTTTTTGACAAATTATATGTATGTTGCAATGGTAACTCCCTTTTTAGCGTGTATGGTACTATATAGCATTACTTGGATTTCAGACTATACGATGTTAGCACCATTTTATTTTCTACAGCCATGTCAGCCATGTGCGGCCCGGCCCAGTGCTATTTTTGCTGAGTTGCTTGTATTAGCGGCCATTGGCGGTTTTTATGGGTATAGGGGAAAAAAATGGGAAATTCTTTAGTAATATCATTCTTATGAAAGTTAAAAAGGGAAACGAGCATGAAGAAGAAACAGTCCCTATGCAGGCTGTTGGCATACGAATTTAAAATAGGAAGTAAGTTAACGATATATCGATACATCTTCACTTCTATACTGTTGATGTTTGTTATTGGACTTTTAACCTACCATGCGTATCAAACAGGGCAGCATCTACAGTTTTGGGATATGTATTTTGAATTATGGGAAGGGGTACCTATCTATATAAAAGGACGAACATCGGAATTTAAACTCCCGGTGCTAATTGTGTTTACTCAGACATTAATGTTGTTTTTAGTTGGCAGTTATCCTAGAAGAGAAATGCAGGGATATGGAAAATACGAATTTTTGTATACATCCAGGAGAAAATGGTGGTTTAGTAAGTGTGCATGGGTGTTTTCCAATATTCTCCTGTTTTACGTTTTGTTAATGTTAATACTTGTAATACCTGTCTTAGTACAGGAAAAAAGCATATCTTTTCTTAGTTTAGACAGTACATCTATATTTATGGCGTCTGGAAGAAATAGAGCTCAAATTCTATTGAATGTCGTTTTTCTGCCATTCCTTGTTTCAGAAACATTGGGAATGATACAGACGTTTATAAGTATATTTTTAAAACCAATTTATGGATATGTAATTTCAGAGGCAATTATTGTTGTATCCGCATACAAACTGAATCCGCTATTAATTGGAAATTATATGATGATGCTGCGAAACCGTTTTTTTGTTCCGGAAGCAAATATAGGCTTGAGGGAGGGCGTAATGACCTGTTTGTCCGTATACATACTTTTTTTCTATATTGGATGCAAATTAATTAGAAAAGCGGATATTTTGGTTAAGGGAAACGAGTTGGATTAACAGGAGGAAGATATTCATGGAACTTGAAGTTCAAAACTTAACAAAAATAATAAAAGGGACAGTCATACTTCAGGATATTAGGCTTTCTTTGAAAAGTGGAAATATTTATGGTCTGCGAGGAAAAAATGGTTCGGGAAAAACAATGCTTTTACGAGCGTTATGTGGATTGATTAAACCAAGCGAAGGAAAAGTTATAATTGATGGTCTTTGTCTTGGAAAAGATATAGATTTTCCGCCATCAGTAGGAGTATTGATTGAAAATCCATCGTTTCTAAACGGATATACTGGTTTTCAAAACTTAAAAATGCTTAGTCTTCTGAAAGATCATTTTTCGGATGAAGATATTAGAAATATGATTGATGCAGTGGGACTTGATGCGTATGATAAAAGAAAGTACCGAAAATTTTCTCTGGGAATGAAACAGAGATTAGGTATTGCCTGTGCACTAATGGGATCACCTGATTTAATCTTACTTGATGAGCCACTGAATGCTTTGGATGAAAAAGGTGTAGAATTGGTAAAAACTCTATTGATTCATTTAAGGGATCAGGGAAAATTGATTGTTGTTGCTTGTCATGATGTTGAGGAACTGGAATACCTGTCGGATGTTATTTTTAAGCTAGAGAATGGCGCCGTATACTTAGAGAGGTGATAGAATGAAGCTTGTAAAGGCATTGTCCATTATTACAATAGGTGTTTTTCTTTTTCTGTATTTTTATCGTTACCAAACATTACAACAGAGATATCCGAACCCTGTAAATGAAACAGTTGGAATTGGAGAAGCAATTGAGGATGGGAGTTTTACAGTTACACTACAGAAATCAACGTTGATTGAAGGAAATGAGTTAAAAAAGCTGGCACCCAATATAGTGATCGCGCGGCATGCAGATGGTACTCCATATGAAGGTAAGTCCATCCGTATACTTCTGGCTGATATCCGTGTTAAGAAAACACAGGAATGTGAAGATACATATAATTTTACAAAAATCCTTTGTGAGTCTGGAGCATGGTCAAATGGATTAGATGGTGAGTTGTTTATGCAGCTGAATAAGGGCATTTCTATGGTACATGAAGATGTACCGTATAATCATTATATTGATGTTATTCTGCCATTCTCTATGGTAGAAACGATGTTTAAGGACTCTGATTGGAAATCAGTAGATTCTAGAAGTTTTGGATTAATCTATTCTTTATATCCCATGAAAAAGAGCATGATCACTTCTCCTTAAGTTTACCTGAAATTTTTCTATTCCTCTGATAGCCGAATTCAAGCAAAGCAGTATCCGCTGATTCGGTCATCAGAGGATTTTTTTAACCTTCATGTACCCAGTGACAATATATCAATACCTCTGGCATTTGTAGGTATTGAATTCAGCTTTCTGGAAAATAATAGTTTATAGCATCAGTTTAAAATCAAAATAAATCAAATTCGATCATAATCGTGCAAAATAAACAAAAATAAAATCCATATTTTGTGAATTAGTTTGATTGAATTTGAATGAAAATGATTATATAATAAAAACATCAAAAAAGCAGGAGGTTATGTGATGATCTATACAGTAACTTTTAACCCGTCACTGGATTATATTGTTTCCGTGGAAGATTTCCGTCTGGGACTTACCAACCGGACCAGCTCCGAATTGATTCTTCCGGGTGGAAAAGGGATCAATGTGTCGACGGTACTTGGCAACCTTGGACTTCAAAGTACGGCACTTGGATTTGTAGCCGGTTTTACTGGGGAGGAGATCTGCCGGGAAGTAGAGGCGGCAGGGATAAGATCCGATTTTATACAGATTGAAGAAGGAGTCTCCAGGATCAACTTAAAGCTGAAATCTGTGGAAGGGACTGAGATTAACGGACAGGGACCTGACATCAGCGGGGAAAAGGTGCAGCTTTTGATGGAGAAGCTGGAGACGCTCGGCACAGGTGATATTCTTGTCCTGGCGGGAAGTATTCCTTCCTCTATGCCGGATGATATATACAGGCAGATCATGAAGGCATTGGATGGAAGAGGAGTCCATGTCATCGTGGATGCCACAAAGGAGCTGCTGTTGAATGTACTGGAATATCATCCGTTTCTCATCAAACCGAATAACCACGAGCTGGGAGAGCTTTTTGGCGTGGAACTGACAACCCGTGAACAAGTGGTTTTGTACGGGAAGATGCTGAGGGAAAAGGGCGCGCGCAATGTGCTTATCTCGATGGCCGGAGAAGGGGCGGTTCTGATCGCGGAGGACGGACAGGTCTTTTTGTCCCCGGCTCCAAAGGGAAGACTGGTCAATGGGGTCGGCGCGGGTGATTCCATGGTAGCCGGGTTTATTGCAGGCTGGCTGGAACAAAAGGATTATCTCCATGCATTTCGTATGGGAGTTGCAGCAGGCAGCGCCAGTGCCTTTTCAGAATATCTGGCGACAAAGGAAGAGATCGAGACGATTTATAGGACGTTGGTTTAGAAAGGGGATAGAATATGAGAATTACAGATCTGCTTGATAAGAGAAGTATTTGCCTGGACGGTGCACCAAAGAGCAAGAAGGAAGCACTGGATCAGATGGTGGAGCTGATGGGACGAAGCGGCAAGATCAATGATCTGGAAGCATACCGGGAACAGGTTTATGCCAGAGAGGAAGAAAGCACGACCGGGATCGGGGAAGGGATCGCCATTCCTCATGGAAAAGGGGATGCAGTATCCAAACCAGGGCTGGCTGCCATGGTTGTGAGGGATGGGGTGGATTTTGATTCCCTTGATGGTGCACCTGTGACTCTGATCTTCCTGATCGCAGCACCCAATACGAAGGATAATGTACATTTAGATGTATTAAGTAAGCTTTCGGTCCTGATGATGGATGAGGAGTTTTCTGGTTCTTTAAGAAATGCCCGCACAGTGGAACAATTTCTTGAGATCATAGACAAGGCAGATGATGAAAAAAGTGACATTGATGAGCGGCTTTCGGATACAGGAGAAGCAGAGGCTGCACAGGTGAAGATCCTGGCGGTAACGTCATGCCCCACGGGGATCGCACATACCTATATGGCAGCAGAGGGGATCGAAAAGGCAGCAAAAGCGAAGGGCTGTTTTGTGAAAATAGAAACAAGAGGTTCCGGCGGGGCCAAGAATGTTCTGGGCGAGAAAGAGATCGAGGAGGCAGACTGTATCATTGTAGCAGCAGATGCGCAGGTTCCGATGGACCGTTTTGACGGGAAAAAGGTGATCATCTGCCAGGTTTCCGATGGAATCAGCAAAGCGGACCAGCTGATCGAGACAGCAATGGCAGGCAGTGTGCCGGTCTACCATTCAGCAAACGCGCAGGCAGTGAAGGCAGAGAGCAGCAAAAGCGGGGGAGTGGGACACCGTATCTATACACAGCTGATGAATGGGGTTTCCCATATGCTGCCCTTTGTCGTGGGCGGTGGTATCCTGATCGCAATTGCTTTTTTGATCGATGGATTAAGTGTGGATATCAATGCGCTTCCTGCAGACCAGAGAGCAAATTTTGGTTCCATTACAGAGACTGCGGCATTATTCAAGGCGATCGGTGATACTGCGTTTGGATTCATGCTGCCGGTCCTGGCTGGTTTTATCGCGATGGCTATCGGGGACAGACCCGCACTTGCGGTAGGCTTTGTGGGCGGAATGCTTGCGGCAGGCGGAAAGTCAGGATTTTTGGGGGCTCTGGCAGCCGGGTTTATGGCAGGGTATCTGATCGTCGGACTGCGTAAGCTCTGTGATAAACTCCCGGATGCCCTGGAAAAGGTTGCTCCTGTACTGATCTATCCGGTAGTCGGGATTCTGGTCATGGGGCTTGCCATGAATTTCGTAGTAGAGCCGATCATGGGTGGCATCAATACAGGTCTGAACCAGGCATTGAACCATATGGGCGGTACGAGTAAAGTGGTATTGGGACTTGTTCTTGGCGGCATGATGGCGATCGATATGGGCGGTCCTTTCAATAAGGCGGCATATGTATTCGGAACGGCTTCCATTGCAGCAGGAAACTATGATATAATGGCAGCAGTAATGGTAGGCGGTATGACACCTCCGTGTGCGATCGCTCTGGCAACCATGCTGTTCAAGAACCGGTTTACAAAAGAAGAACGCCAGACAGGACCGACTAATTTTATCATGGGTCTGGCATTTATCACAGAGGGTGCGATTCCTTTTGCCGCTTCCGACCCGCTTCATGTCCTTCCGGCATGTATCATTGGCTCCGGCGCGGCAGGCGCGCTGTCCATGCTGTTTCACTGTACGCTGATGGCACCCCATGGAGGGATCTTCGTATTCCCGGTTGTGGGAAATGCGCTGATGTATCTGGCTGCACTGGTGGCGGGTACTGTGATATCAGCCATGCTGCTTGGACTCTTTAAGAAAAAAAGAGCATAGCCTAATAAAGAATCAGACCCTCTACACAGGAGAATCCGGGGTACACGTAAAAAGATCCGAAAGGGTCTTTTTCGTGCATCATCAAGGCAGATTTGGAAGGAGAGAAAAGAGATGTTGACAGAACAGAGATATGAAGTGATATTAAAGCTTTTAGAGGAAAAGAAAAGTATTACGGTGTCAGAGGTGAAAGAACTGATGCATACTTCCGAATCAACTGTGCGCAGGGACATTACAGCACTGCACCAGGCAGGAAAGCTGGTAAAAGTATTTGGAGGGGCCATCGCTGCGGACCATACATTGATGACGGAAGAGCCAACCGTAGCGCAGAAGGTGGATGTACATAAGGAAGAAAAAAAGAGGATCGCCCAATATGCAGCTTCTCTGGTGTGTGCCGAGGATTTTGTATATCTGGATGCAGGGACTACAACAGGATGTATGCTGGAGTATCTGGCGAAGTCGGAGGCGGTCTTTGTGACCAATGCTGTAGCTCACGCCCAGGCGCTTGCGGCGGCAGGGCTTAGAGTGTTTCTTGTGGGGGGGGAGCTTAAGGCCTCTACGGAGGCAGTCGTAGGAAATCAGGCGATGCTCACTTTAAAAAATTACCATTTTACGAAAGGTTTTTTTGGAACCAACGGGATCAGCAGGAAGGCAGGCTTTACCACCCCGGATGCCAATGAGGCATTGATCAAAAGGGCGGCCATGGAGCAGTGCCGGGAGCGGTATATATTGGGGGATTCCTCGAAGTTTGGCAGGGTCAGTGCAGTGACCTTTACGGATTTTAAGGAGGCAGGAATTATTACCGAGAGCCGGGTGGAAGGATATGGGGACTGTGAGAATGTCATTGTTGTTTAAGGAAACGAAGTATTACTTTCCGTATTTTTAAAAGATAACAATAAAAATCGTACCTGATGGAAATCAAGAATCTCCAGGAGGTACGATTTTTGTTTTATGTGAACCTCATAAATGAGGCGGTGAAGCACGATGAAAATGTCCGCGTTCGCAAAAGAGCAGGGCATATGACATCCGTTAGACCGTATCACATCTGCCTGACGCTTGCAAATCCGCCATCGTGAGTCTGTTTGGCTTCATATAAAGCCTCGTCTGCCTTTTTGGCCAGAGTCGTATAATGATCACCATGCCGGGCAATAATGGCACCGGAGGAAAGCGTGATAGCCGGAAGGCTGCGCTTTTGGGCCTCTTCTGCCAAGGTATGGTTGATATCCTCCATGATTCTCTGAGCAACCGCGTAATCAGCTGTCTTAGAGACAAAAATGGCGAATTCATCTCCGTGCAGCCGGGAGGCAAGGTCAATGGTTCTGATACGTCCGACGATCATCTGTGCGGACAGCTTGATGACCTCATCGCCTACTGAATGACCATAGTTGTCGTTCACTGCTTTAAAATGGTCTCCATCGATCATGAGGAGGATTCCGTTCTCGTCATGCTCCATGGAGTTTAAGATTTCTGTGACCCCTTTTTGGAAGGAGGCAACGTTCATCAGTCCGGTGAGGTCGTCTATAGCAGCAGCCTTTTGTGCAGCTGACAGTGCGATCTCCAGACGCTTCTGGGTCTGCCCTAGTTCCACATATGCCTCATGCAGCTCTTTGTTTCTCTGGCTCTTTATGATACGGCCCAGAATATAGATTAAAAGCAGCTCCAGGATCAGAAGCGGGATGAGCCAGACCTGAACGGTATCTTTCAACATGGAGAGGACGGGAACAAGAACAAGAACATGATAATCCTCACCATTTAAGAGATATCCATAATAACCTTTGTTATTGAGCTTCATTTTTACGACTTTTTCCGGATTCTTTGTCAGCTCAGAAAATTCCTGGTCAAATTCCTGCTGGAAAGAATAGAAAGCTTCCAGTGAATCCATCTGTTCTTTTAGCTTTTCTTTCTCAGTCTTGGAAATGTCACCGGCATTGGCATAGGCATCCTGTGCGTCTTTTAAGGCAGCGGCAGTCTCCTCCAGGGTGTTATAAAGTATTCCGCCCAGATAATTCTCGTTTGTACTGCCGATGACGGTCCCGTTATTGTCGAAGATCATCATCTGCTCCTGATCATAGGTCTTGAGAGTCGTGACCAGATTCTGGATATCCCCCATCTTGATATCGTAGGCGAATACCGTCTCCGAATCGGGCTGCAGCTGTGATATCGTTGACAGGATATAATGGTTCGCATAACTCATGTAAGGCGGAGTAAAGACGATCTCGCCTGCTCCCTCTTTTGCAGCTTTGTACCACGGCCGCTCTGTCGCAACATAGCCGGTGCTTTCATACTGGGAATAAGGAGTATCCCAGCTATAGAGATAACGCCCCTTATAATACATGTAAAGACCATCATATGTATCCCCTTCGATCTCTAACATCTTGGAGTCGACGGTCTTTAGATAATCCCAGATATAGTCGGGATCGGGATGATTGCTAAGCTCCCGTGACAGCAGATAGGAAAATAACTGAAAGGAGTGGGTATAGTTGTCCATGACATCCTCTGTCTTGTCCATGGATAGTTCCGTATGGGAATTCAGGCCTTTGCTGATATATGAGGTTTCCTTCCTGTAAATGATCAATACCGCTATGATATTGACGATTAAAAATACTGCTCCATACCCTATATGTTGTCTGCGTCTCGTGCCTGTTTTCATACCCCGCCCTCCTGAAAGCGATTTTGTTATTTTTTGAACATATGCTGTATTTCTATTACGTTCGGTTTTCCGTTCGTCTCGGAAAGCTGTACACTTACGGATGCTTTCGGAGCTTTCCTGCTTGCTTCTGCTTCTTCTGGAGTTGCGAATAATCTGTCTTCACTGAGTTTCATAGCGCCGCATGAGCCGATCAACTGGACGATGTAAGTGGTCCCCTGCTTGCTGACAACTTTTACCTGCGTCGGTTTTGGGTTGTCCTCTAAAATAAAACATGTATCACCACGTTTATATGGCATAATATCACCTGCTTTCTATTTGTAAAGTACTAAATTTAGGACTCATACACCATAAGATGAGGCCGGAAGGACAGGCCGTATTCGTCATATGATGCATCAGTATCAACAGCAGGTATTCCTGTCTGTAAAGAAAGGTCCAGACAGCTGTGCTGTATTAGGTTTTCACTCGTCTTTATTATACAATACTCCTTAGCATAACGTCAATGCGGGCAGGAGAGGAATAGTAAATAGTAACCTTTTCCACTCTGGAAAACAGCCCGGGAAAATGCTATACTTGACATTACAAAAAAGATTACATAAGAACAAAAGGATGGAATGAGAAATGAATGCAAAATTGAAAAATGATGGTATGCTTGTCCTGACGGCATTGATCTGGGGGAGCGCTTTTGTGGCACAGAGCGTGGGAATGGATTATATCGGCCCCTTTACCTTTAATTCCCTTAGATGTCTGCTGGGGGGTCTTGTACTTCTGCCTGTCATCTGGTATATGGGGAGAAAAAAAGCATCCGGTGATACACAGAACAATGATAAGGAGGAGCAAAAGAATAAGAAGACCCTGTTCATCGGCGGGATCTGCTGTGGTATCGCTCTGGCTGCAGCCAGTTCTCTGCAGCAGATCGGCCTTGTCTATACCAGTGCAGGAAAGGCCGGATTCATTACAGCACTTTACATTCTGATCGTGCCCGTTTTAGGTCTGTTCCTGGGGAAAAAGGTAGGGATCAAGACCTGGGCAGGAGTAGGCCTGGCTGTGATCGGGATGTATTTTTTGTGCATTAAGGAAGGCTTCTTTATTTCCTATGGGGATTTTCTGGTGGTGATCTGTGCCTTCATTTTTTCCCTGCATATTTTGATCATCGATTATTTTTCTCCGAAGGTGGACGGAGTAAAGCTCTCCTGTATCCAGTTCTGGATTTCCGGAGTGCTCTGTGCGATTCCTATGCTTCTTTTTGAGAGACCCACCCTGGCTGCGGTGGCAGCAGCTTATGCACCGCTTTTTTATGCCGGAGTGTTATCCTGCGGTGTTGCTTACACACTGCAGATCATTGCACAAAAAAATACGGATCCCACGGTGGCTTCCCTGATTCTGAGCCTGGAATCCGTATTTGCGGCCCTCACTGGCTGGATAGTGATACACGAAACTCTTTCACCCAAAGAATTATTCGGCTGTCTGCTTGTGTTTGCTGCTATTATTCTTGCGCAGCTCCCTGAAAAGCGCAGTGCATCGAACCATCTGGGCGATAGAGTGTAAAGCAGTTCTTGCCGTTTTGCTTGGAGGCATATAACGCCTGGCCTGCATGGGAATATAATTCATCAAAAGTCATGCCTGACTGCGGAAAAGCCGCGGCACCGATGCTGATCGTATACTCGGAATCCTGATAACTCTGCTTCAATGCCAGAGAAAGCATACGGCAGTATATCAGGGTGACTTCTTCGGAGACGGCCTCCCTAAGATAGATCAGGAATTTGTTGCCGCCCACCCTGGCGGCGATATCCATCCTGCGGATATTGTTTTCAGTCAGCCTGGCAACATGCTTGAGTATCTGGTCACCAAACAGGTGGCCGTTTTTATCGTTCAGATCTTTAAAATCATCCAGGTCAAACAGGATCATGATACCCGGCGCGCTCTGCTGGCTTTCCAGGATCTGCGTGATCAGCTTCTTCCCGGAGACCTGATTATACAGGTTAGTCAGAGAGTCCTTCTGTGCAAGCTCTTCCAGCCGTTTCTCCTCTATAGTCTGCATGTGGATATTAGAAATCCGCCCGATACAGCTGTAAAGCTGATCCTTCTGGCTGTCGAAAGCCCACAGGGTACGGCCGATGATCTCATACCATTCCTTGGAACCGTCCGCCTTGGACATAAGCAGCTTTGTCTGAAAAGTCGGAGATTCAGGAAGGGCAGAAAAAACTTGTTCCTTTAAAGTCTCAAAGGCTTTTTTCTCAACGATGCCATGCAGATTTCCTTTCGTTAAGAAATCTGTGACAATGCTGGGAATGCTGAACTCTGCATGACAGCGGTCGGAAAAGGTGACCGTATCTGTGTTGAAATCATACTCAAACAAAACATTATCTGATATGGAAGTAAGGAATTGGTATTTTGTGCGTTCCTGTTCCAGGAGAAAAAGTGTCTTATCGGATAATTTCACACCCTTTTTCTGTACAAGCTCCTGTGACAGCTGATTGACGTCGAACAGATGCCCGGGATCTTTACTTCTCAGCCTTACAGCTTCGTCCAGATGGCTGGAAACCTCCTCAAGGCACTGGATCAGCTTCGGGTTAAATACTCCGCATTCCCCGTTTAAGATCATCTCTATTGCTTTTTCATGAGAGTAGGCCGGCTTGTAGACCCGCTCGCTTACGAGTGCATCATATACATCCGCCAGGGAGACGATCTGTGCGGCGATCGGGATCTCATCCCCTTTGAGGTGATCCGGATATCCATTGCCGTCCCAGCGTTCGTGATGCCACCGGCAGATCTGCCGTGCATAGGTGACCAGTTCTTCATCATTGCCGAATCTTAAGTTATCCAGCATCCCCGCCCCGAGCGCTGAGTGAGTCTTCATGATCTCAAATTCTTCGTTTGTCAGCTTCCCCGGTTTATTCAGGATCTCCTCGGGAATCTCGATCTTTCCGATATCATGAAGGGCAGCTGCGTTGGAGATCAATGCGATGTGGGATTCCGCCATATTATATTCCCGATAGCGTTTGCGTAAGGCTTCCATGAGGATCTCTGTGATGATCCGGATGCGTATGACATGCAGGCCTGATTCCCCGTTGCGAAATTCAACGATCGTACTCAGGATATTGATCATAAGTGCATTATTGCTTTCCTTTTCGATGACCTGTTCTTTGACCAGGGATTCCAGCTCCTTCTGCTTGGAGTACAGAAGAATGGTATTCTTCACACGCTGTGTGACGATAATGGGATCAAAAGGCCGGCTGATATAGTCTACGACGCCGAATTCATAGCCCTTTTCAATATATTCAGGCGAATTTTCAGAAGAAATAATGACAACCGGGATGGTTTCGTGCCAATGGTTCTTCTGCATGATCGCGAGGACATCAAATCCGGTCATTTCGGGCATCAGCAGATCCAATAAGATCAGAGATATGGAAGCATCATTCTTTTTCAGGATCTCAATAGCTTCCTTTCCGTTACAGGCTTCTACAATGTGATAATCCTCCTGCAGGATATCTGTCAGTACACAACGGTTTAGCTCCGCGTCATCTACGATCAGAATCGTCTTCTTTTGTACCGTGTTTTCCATTTACATGCTCCTTTATTGTAGCAGATTACGGATGGCTGTATATTCGGTCATGACTTTTTCATATCTCTCATCTACTATTGTATTATCCTTCGGGGTACCGTTCCTCAGTTGCTCCGTCAAATCGGATGCAGCCTCGGCAAGAGGCTTAAGCTCCAGATTCAGAGCCATCCCTTTGATGGTATGGATGGCTCTGAACATCTGCTCATGATCACCATGCTCCCAGGCATCAGCAAGGAGGGCGAAATTTTCATCCTGCAGAAACATCATCAGGTACTTTTGAATGAGTGCTTCTCTGCGCAGTCTCCTTAATACTGTGTCATAGCTGACGCCAATTGCTTCATAAAAATCTTGAACGTTCATTTCATAATTACCATTAATCTTTCATAAATTTTTCGATTACATATAGGATCCCATCCTCATCATTTGAACGCGTAATAAAATCCGCACTGTCCTTTACGATGGGCTGTGCATTCTCCATTGCCACACCCAGCCCGGCATATTCGATCATGGACAGATCGTTGTAGCCATCCCCGCAGCAGATCATCTGGTCCGCAGTCAGTCCGATGCTGTTCAACAGCTTCTGCAGAGAATATGCCTTATCAATATTCTGGGGCATGATCTCCAGAAAATAGGGTTCTGACCGATAGATGTTCAGCAGCTGATGGAAATGCTTCTTCAAGACTTCCATGGCTTTTTCTATGATTAAGGGATCTCCGGTTACCAGAAGCTTATTGACCGGAAATGTCAGGTGTCCGATAAAATCATCTATCTGTACAACAGGCATTTTGTTTATGTAAGATTCCTTTTGAGTATACTCATTGCAGGCAATACCAGACAGGATATCAGGCCCCTCGTAAGTCAGGATATCCAGTCCGGGATAGGAACTCACAATATCGTAAACCGGCTTAAGGACATCCCTGGGCAGTGTCTTATTATAGATGACCTGTCCGTCGGAGCACTGAGTGATACGTGCACCGTTAAAGGACAGGATATAGCTTCCATATTCATCAAGCCGAAGCTCCTTTGCAAGCGGCAGCACACCGTTGATCGGGCGTCCGCTTGCCAGCACGACCTTTTTCCCTTCTTTTTGGATTTCAATCAATGCTTCCTTGGTAGGAGGCGTAATTTTTTTCTCGGAATTGGTCAGTGTACCGTCCAAATCCAGAACCAGCATTTCGTATTCCATAATTACCTCGTTTTCAACGCTTCCACGAGTTCAGGAAATTCCATCCCATGAGAAGCCTTTATTAAAATGGTGTCTTGATCTTTTATGATCGAATCAACCTTTTCCAGGAATTCCGCCTTTGTCTGAAAATGGTAGATCTCCATTCCAGTCTCTTTTGCGGCAGCTCCCCGGGCATATTCTCCGGCAAGCTCTCCGATACAGATGAGAACGTTGATCCCGGCCTCTGCGGCATATGCTCCGACCTCAGCATGCATTTCAAGCTCTTTTGGTCCCAGTTCAAACATGTCTCCCAGGATCGCTGCAGTGCGCCCGGAGGCTTTTGTAAGAACATCCAGGGAAGCTTTCATGGAAGCGGGGTTGGCATTATAGCAGTCATCGATCAAGGTCAGATGCTCTGTCTCGATCAGATTGTTGCGTCCTGCCAGGGGAACTAATGCTTCGATGCCTCGTTTGATCTCCTCATCATTCATTCCAAGTACACGGCCCACGGCGATTGCCGCAAGTGCATTATATACCATGTGTGCGCCGGGAATGGAAATATGGGCATAAAATTCAGAGTCCGGTGTACAGAAAAGGGCGGAGGTTCCTTTCAGCCCCTTATTCTCTATGTGTTCTGCATAATATCTGCAGCCAGGGTCAAGTCCAAAGAAGATCGGATCGATCCGGTTGGCAGGAGTCACGGTAGAGAGCATGTCATCGTCTCCGTTCAGGATGATGTTTCCTTCCGGGTTCATATACAGGAACATTTCTGTCTTGGCTTTCAGGATACCTTCACGGGATCTCAGCTGTTCCAGGTGTGCGCATCCGATATTGGTGATCACACAGATGTCAGGCCTTGCCATCTTAGCCAGGCGTTCCATCTCACCAAAGTCGCTGATGCCCATTTCCAGCACGGCTATCTCATGCTCTTCACGGATGTTGAAGATGGTCAGAGGGAGCCCGATCTCATTATTAAAATTCCCCTCTGTTTTCAGAACGCTGTATTTCTGGCCCAGCACTGAGGCGATCATTTCCTTCGTACTCGTCTTCCCCACGCTGCCGGAGATCCCGACCACCTTGATATGCAGGGAACGGCGGTAATGCTCTGCAATGTCCTTTAATGCCTGGACACAGGAATTGACCATGATATAAGGGTAGGAGGCACTTTCGATGCGCTTCTCAGAGATGGCACAGAGTGCCCCATCATGGATGGACTGCGGGATAAACATATGTCCGTCCACCCGGGCGCCTCTGATTGCAATGAAAAGGCAGTCCTTTTCGATCTTGCGGCTGTCAATGGTCACACTTGTGACTTCTTTATAATAACTTTCCTCATCGCCGTAATAAATACCTCCGCAGGCAACGGCGATCTCTTTTAATGTCATATTTCTCATGGCGTACTCCTATTTCTGGTATCTTGCTTCCAGTGATTTCTTTATGATCAGTTCACACAGATCCCCGTATTCAATGCCCACAGCTTTTGCTTCCTTTGGAAGAAGGCTGGCGGCAGTCATTCCGGGAAGGGTGTTCATTTCCAGGCAGTACAGGTTCCCATTATCATCCAGCAGGAAATCAGCCCGGCTGTAAACATTCAGCTTTAATGCATGGAATGCTTTCACGGTCAGTTCCATCATACGTTCTGAGATCTCCTTACTGATGTCAGCAGGGCAGACCTCATCGGTAGCTCCATCCTGATATTTATTGGCATAGTCAAAGAATCCGGTCTTGGGGATGATCTCGATCGGAGGAAGCGCCTTGCCGTCGATGACACCGCAGGCAAACTCGCGCCCCTTGATATAATCCTCGATCACGACCTCATCCTCGTAGCAGAAGGATTTCTTTAAGGCATCCTCGTATTCTTCTTCTGTTTTTACAATATAGACTCCGATGCTGGATCCTCCGGAACAGGGCTTTATAACGAGCGGAAGGGTCAGACCAAGGTCTTTTAGAGACTGTTCCTTCTGCTTCTTGTGGAGGCACACGCCTGCAGGAGTGTCAATCCCGGTCTGCAAAAATACCTGTTTGGTGAAGCCTTTGTCCATGGCAACCGCGCAGCCCAGGGAATCTGGTCCGGTATACTTGATGCCCAGCAGATCGAAGGTAGCCTGAAGCTTACCATTCTCGCCTTCGCCGCCGTGCAGGCCGAGGAAGGTAATATCTGCCATACGGCAAAGTTCAATGACGTTCGGTCCAAGGAAACAATCGGACTGATCCGGGCGGGAGGCTTTGACAGCCTCAATATCTGGTTCCGAAGTGCTGATGTTTTTCGCAAGCTCAAGCCCGTGGCCCGGCAGGGTGAACACCTCATCTAATTTATCCTTGTCATATGGAAAACCGAGGAACACATCCAACAGGAAAACATCATGTCCTTTTTCCAGCAGTGTCTTACAGATACCGGCACTTGAGGAAAGGGAAACATCACGCTCTGTACTGAGCCCTCCGGCTAAAACAATAATTCTCATAACAAAAAATCTCCTTTTATCTACTCATTTCATCCAATAATCTTGCTTTTGTATCGTAAAGCTTCTGGGACAGGTCCACATATACCCGGTGAGGATAGAAAAGACGCTTGGTCTCATCCCAGAGCGTTTCTTTTTCACGCTTGCAGTATTCGGCAATCTCCATGACAGACGGGGACTGATATTTGCATTCGCCGTTGATGAAGATCGGTTTTAAGATCTCGCGCATGGTGTATGTTCCGCCTGCAAGCCTTGTTTTTTTCCAGGTTGCATTCGGATCGAAGAGTAAAAGCTCCTCAGAGGTGTCGTAAGTCTCGTTTGCAAAGCAGATCAGGTCTGCACGGATCTTACCGGTCTCTTTATCATATACGCGGTAGATTGTCTTGTTTCCTGGATTTGTGATCTTCTCTGTATTCTCTGAGATCTTGATCTTTGGAACAAATTCCCCATCCTCGTTCTGAATGGCGGCAAGCTTGTACACTCCGCCGAAGGACGGACAGTCCTTGGATGTGATCAGGTTGGTGCCCACACCCCAGGAGGTGATCGCAGCGCCCTGCATCTTTAAATCGTGGATCAGCATCTCATCCAGGTCATTGGAGGCGGCGATAACAGCGTCCGTGAATCCTGCGGCATCCAGCATCTTCCGTGCCTGTTTGGAAAGGTAGGCAAGGTCTCCGCTGTCCAAACGGATCCCGTAGGACTTCGGCTTGATTCCGGCATCGCGCATCTCCTGGAATACACGGATCGCATTCGGAACACCTGATTTCAGAGTGTCATATGTGTCCACCAGAAGGGTGCATGCATCCGGGTAAAGATTTGCATATTCTTTAAATGCGGTATATTCGTCCTTAAAACTCATGATCCAGCTGTGGGCATGGGTTCCCATGACAGGGACATCGAACAGTTTTCCGGCCAGGACATTGGAGGTCCCGACACAGCCGCCGATAATCGCGGCTCGGGCACCATAAAGCCCGGCGTCCGGTCCCTGGGCGCGTCTAAGTCCGAACTCCATGATCCCGTCACCCTGGGCTGCAAAAACAACACGTGAGGTCTTGGTCGCGATCAGGCTCTGGTGGTTGATGATATTTAAAATCGCAGTCTCGATAAGCTGTGCTTCCATAATCGGTGCGATTACCTTCACAAGCGGTTCCTTTGGGAAGATCACGGTCCCTTCCGGGATCGCATAGATGCTTCCGCTGAAATGGAAGCCGCTCAGGTAATGCAGGAAGTCTTCGCTGAAAATGCCGAGGCCTCTCAAGTAGTCTACATCTTCATAAGAGAAGTTTAGATTTTTAATATATTCGATCACCTGCTCTACACCCGCCATGACAGAGTACCCGCTTTTGTTGGGGTTCTCGCGGAAGAACACGTCGAATACAACAGTTTCGTTTTCCTGAGTTTCAAAATAGCCCTGCATCATCGTCAGCTCATACAGGTCTGTCAGCAATGTAAGATTCTGCGCACTCATAATAATCTCCTTTTTGTGTAAACATATATACTCATTTGTGTAAAACATATATACTGGAACAGTATAGCACAAATAAAAAGATCGTGAAAGCCCCCCAAATCGCGAATCCGGCTTTTTAGCGAGATTTCCGGTTCATGTTTTGATGACTTTCCCACCAGGGGATGTTAAAATGAGGGTAACAGAAGGGATACATTTTGAAGGATTTCGAAGGAGAAAAAACATGATAACAATGTTGAACCGAAAAGAGCTTATCAGTACATTTGATATGAGAGTACAGTCAGAGATACGCGACATCCTGGTGCAGAACCATATTGATTATCAGATCAAGGTCGTGAACCAGAAGAGCGCACCGCCGATAGGCCCCGGGGTGAGAGCCTATACGGGAACTCTGGGCGGGAAGCTGGAGTTTGAAGATGAGTATATTATCTATGTGAAAAAAGAAGAATACGATGCTGCGTGGGAAGTGATCAAGGGGGTGGATATGCGGGGCGGACGGTAGCAAAGGGGTCAGCAAAGGGGTCAGACCCTTTTGCGGTCCGTTTTCAGAATATTCTCAAATTAACGCCCTTATCAGAGGTGAATCTCCGGTTTTCACTGATATAAGTTAAGTTTGTTGAAGTATTGGGGAAACAGATACTTTTTCAAGAATTAGAAAGAAATAGAATATATAGAAATAGTAAAGGAGTTTAGGTATGCCAAAGTTAAGAAAAATGCTGGGAGATGTGGATTCAGAAGAATGCCTTGCCCTTATGCATTTGATTGAAACACAGAATAAGAACACACTGGCAGCGTGGGCTGTTGGTTATGCAAAAGAGAATTATCTCGGGATTTATGAAAGAGAATTTCCTGGGGATAATAGACTGGCGGTTGCAGTATCGGCCTGTGAGGAATATCTGGCAGGGAATAAAAAGCTCAGTGAGATCAAACCCATCTTAAAGGAGGCTGGCATAAGTGCCCGGGATGCCGTTGAGAGTCCGGCTGGACAGGCCGCAGCCAGGGCTGTTTCCACCGCCTGCGGTACTGTGCAGACACCGACGAATGCGCTCGGGTTTATTTTTTACGGTGCAGCAGCCACTGCATACAGCCAGGCAGGGACGAGTGAGTCCAGGGAAATATATGACCAGCTGGCAAAAGAGGAATTTAAAAAGGCCTATGAGTCCTTGAAAAGGGCAGCGGTAGCGGATGAAGTGAATCCTGTTAAAGTGAAATGGAACTGTTGAACTGCAAAGGGGTCAGACCCCTTTGCAGTCCATTTTCAGAATATTCTCAAATCAATACCCCTATCAGAAGAAAACCCCAGGTATCAGACGTTATTGTCTTTTACCTGGGATTTTTTAAAGCAATTCTTTATTTTTCTGAATGGTCTCCTGAATGATATTCTGGACATAATTCCCGATATGTTTTTTCTCTTCTTTTTCCAGCTGATCCGGGTAGATGGGCTTTCCATATTCAATGATCACATGTACCCTTTTAATCTTTGGAAACTGCTTTTCAAAGATTGCGCAGGTGTTATTCATGGAAATCGGCACAATCGCGCAGTTGGTCTTTGTGGCAATCTTGAAAGCACCGTCCCTGAATGGAAGCATGCTTAGTTCTTCCCCCTTATTGCGTGTGCCCTCCGGGAAAATACAAATGGAGATTCCCTTTTTTACATAATCGATCGCCTGCAGGATGGTTTTAAGTCCTTCCTTTGGATTTTCCCGGTCAAGGAAAAGGCAGTATAGATAGCGCATCCAGGTGGAAAGAAGCGGGATATGCTCCATCTCCTTCTTCGCTACATATCCTGTCAGACGTCTGCAGCGGGAATAGGTCAGCAGGATGTCAAAAAAGCTGCGGTGATTGCCGATAAACAGTACTGGCTCATCCGGAACGTTTTCCTCGCCGATCACAGTTGTTTTCACACCTGTTATTTTCAAAATCACTTTGAATGCCCACTGGACGATACGAAGAGAGCTTTTGTCCCTTTTTTCGCGGTTGAACTTACCAATTACCCACTCCACGAAAAATACTGGTATCGAAAGTATAAGGAACGATACCAGGAAAATAACGATACAGATAAATCTAAACATAAAGAAATACCCTCTTTTCTACTAATTTATTTATGTAAAATACGAGGTTCACCCCTCGCAGTCCGCTTTTACAATTATACTAAAGCTGACGGCAAAAGACAAGCTTTCCGAGAAGGCAGCCGACATATTTTGCATAATTTTGCACAAATATCATGTATAGATCATACAGGTAAACTTAACCCGGCTTTTTATTTGGGCTGTCCGTTTCATGAATCAGCCGGCCAGTCTTTGAATGACCGGCATTTGATTTGACTGTAATAAGAATAATCCGGACTGCCTTTTAATATGATAATAGAGAGAATATACCGCGGAGATTGGATATGGAATATAGGTTACAGCCATCTGGAAATCCCATAATACCAGTCTTAAGGGCAGGAGTACTGCGCAGAAGGCTTCGATACCTGATATTTTTGGCAGGATGTCTGATGGCCCTGATGCTTTCGGGATGTGTTTCCCGCCCCCAGAAAACAGAGAAGCTTAAGGATCTGAAATTTACAGTGATGGATAAGGAGAAGGTGCCGGATGAATTAAAGGCGGCAATTCTGGAAAACCGGGATATGCCTTTTAAGCTGACCTATGCTGACCAGGGATATCTGTACATTGCGGAGGGATATGGGCCGCAGCAAAAGAGCGGGTACAGCGTGGAAGTGACGGGGCTTTATGAAACAGAAAATGCTGTTTATATACATACGAATCTGCTGGGGCCTGAAAAGGGCGAGAAAACTCAGGATGTGGTCACCTATCCTTATGTGGTGGTGAAACTTGAATTTATTGATAAAAATGTGGTGTTTGATTAGAGGAGGAAGCATATGGAATTGATTAAAAAGCAGGTACATTATACACAGGAAGGAAAACGCACATTTGACCAGTTCTATCTGGATGAAGATTATAATGTCCCGGATGCGAAGGAAGACGTACAGCAGATCATTCAGGGGAACGGAACTGTAAAAATAGAAGATATCAAATTGGTGGAAAATTACATACGCATTTCGGGGAAGCTTTATTTTCAGATCCTTTACGTGACGGCCACCGGAGACCCTCAGCCGGCGGTTTTGGACGGCAAGATCCCATTTGAGGAAATGGTTTATACCGATGGGGGAGAGATGGAAAGCTATTTTATCCAGAACATCCGGGTGGAATTCACATCTAATCTGGTCCACTCCCGGAAACTGAGCATCCGGGCCATGGTCGAGATGGAGATAGGCAGGGAGAAGCTGGAGGATGAGGAAACAACGGTAGATATAGATAGTCCGGTCCCGATTTTTAAGAAAATGAAGCGGGTAAATCTGCTGGAGCTGCATACTACAAAAAAAGATACCTACAGGATCAAGGAGGAGATTACTCTGCCCGGTACGAAGGAAAGAATTGGCCAGCTTTTACTGACAGATGTAAGCAGCAGAAAGCTGGAAATCCGCCTTGGGCAGGATGAAATGCAGTTAAAAGGGGAGCTGCTCGTTTTCTGTATGTATCTGTCTGAAGACGGGAAGACAGACTGGCTGGAGCAGACGGTTCCCTATGAGGGAAGGATCGAGTGCGGAGGCGTGGAGGAAGGGATGTATTATTATGTCCACAGCAGTCTGGAGGATACGCTTGTTGATATCCGTATGGATGAGGATGGGGAAATGCGCCTGCTCGGCATTGAGGGGACGCTGAACCTGAGGATGAATATTTATATGGAAGAGGAAATGGAACTTCTGGAGGACCTGTATTCCCTGGAGCAGAACTGTAGTTTTGAAACAAGGGAGGCGGTCTATGAAGAGCTGCTTGTTCAGAATTATTCCAAATGTAAGGTCACGGAGAGGCTTTCCCTTCCGGAGCTAAAGGATGATGTACTGCAGATCTGCCACAGTGAGGGCAGCGTGCAGATCGAACATATGGAGCAGGCCTCAGAGGGAATCCAGATCGAGGGCATCCTTCATATTTCCTTCCTGTATCTGAGAGCAGATGACACGATGCCATTTGGCGGCTGGCAGGGAATGGTCCCATTTTCCTATCTGCTGGAATGCCCGGGAATGTCTGAGGATGTCCGTTATAATATTTCCTATCATGTGGAACAGCTTTCTGTTAACCTGGCAGGCAGTGAAGCTGTGGAAGTAAAAGCGGTGCTGGCCTTTGACACCTTTATGCGCAAACCGGTGCCGATGCAGGTGATCACGAATGTGGAATTGACCCCTATTTCTATGGAAGAAATGGAGCGTCGGCCGGGAATCGTCGGATATATCGTAAAAGATGGGGATGAGCTCTGGAATCTGGCAAAAAATTATATGACAACAATAGAAGGGATTAAAGAAATTAACGAGCTGGAAAGTGATTCAATTAAGGCGGGAGATAAACTTCTGATCTTTAAGGAAAATATGAGTATACTATAATGAAGCACACTATAATATAGAAGGTCTGCACAGCCCAATATTTGTGATTGTGTGCACCTGAAAGGGAAACATAAGCTAAAGCATTGAAAGTAGTGCAAAACAGGAGGGAAAAGATTGATTTTTAAGAAAAATGTGGTTATACTGTGGGTATAATGTATACAAGATACAAAGGAGGACAAAGGATGAAACGGCTACCTGAGAGTGCAGCAAAATCTGCACAACCTTCTGATGGGCAGGCGCTTAGAGGAACCCGGAAGAGGATAGAATTAAAGGCACTTGCAAAAATTAATCTTGGATTGGATGTACTTGGAAGAAGAGAGAATGGCTATCATGATGTACGCATGGTAATGCAGTCTATCTATTTATATGACGATGTAAAAATTGAGCGGACGAAGGATCCGGGGATTGAAGTGAAGACAAATCTGTATTTTTTACCCACGGATGAAAATAATATCGCATATAAGGCGGCAGCAATGTTGATCGAAGAATTTCAGATCGATGAGGGGGTTATGATTACACTGGATAAACACATTCCGGTGGCAGCAGGTATGGCGGGCGGCAGTTCCAATGCCGCCGCTGTCCTGTTTGGTATGAACAAAATGTTCGGCCTCGGACTGTCCCAAAAGGAATTGATGGAAAGAGGCGTGAAGCTGGGAGCTGACGTGCCTTACTGCATCATGCGCGGGACCGTTTTGGCGGAAGGGATCGGGGAAGAATTGACGGTGCTTCCTGCGATGCCAAAATGTACAGTGCTGGTTGCCAAGCCGGCCATCAGCGTGTCTACAAAGGTGGTATATGAGGCGCTGGATTCTAAAGAGATCGTCAGTCATCCTGACATCGATGCACTTCTGGAGGGACTTGAGAAAGGCAGTCTGCGCAGGATTGCAGCCGCAATGGGAAATGTACTGGAGGACGTGACAATCCCAATGTATCCTGTAATAGAAGAAATTAAAAATGCAATGAAAGAGGAAGGGGCGTTGAATGCGATGATGAGCGGCAGCGGCCCGACTGTATTCGGATTGTTTGAAAATAAGGCGCAGGCAAGAAAAGCACAGGAGAAGATCCGTGAAAAGGCATTGGCAAAGCAGGTGTATGTGACCAATATTCACGGGGCAAGGAGGAACGAATATGGAGCCTAAATTCGAAGTGACAATGAATGAATACCTTCCCCTGAGAGATGTTGTGTTTAATACATTGAGACAAGCCATCCTGCGGGGGGAGCTAAAGCCCGGCGAGCGGCTTATGGAAATTCAGCTCGCCAATAAGCTGGGGGTGAGCCGCACTCCGATCCGTGAAGCAATCCGTAAATTGGAATTGGAGGGCTTAGTTCTCATGATTCCAAGAAAAGGTGCAGAGGTGGCAGAGATCACAGAAAAGAATCTCAGGGATGTTCTTGAGGTAAGAGGCGCGTTGGAAGAGCTTGCGGTCCGTCTGGCCTGCGACCGGATTGACAAGGAAGGAATAGAAAATCTAAAGAAAGCCGCAAAAGGTTTCGAAGCCGTATTGGATAGTGAGGATATCACCAAGATCGCGGAGGCGGATGTGGCATTTCACGATATCATCTACCTTGCAACGGACAATCAAAGGCTGATCCAGCTTCTGAATAACCTGCGTGAGCAGATGTACCGCTACCGGGTAGAATACCTGAAACAAAAGGAATGGCATCCAAAACTCCTGGCAGAGCACCAGGATATCATCCGTGCTATTGAAAACAGAGAACGGGATAAAGCCGCCAGTATTACAAGCCAGCACATCGACAACCAAGTCGAGGCTGTCATTGATATACTGCGCCATAAAGATGAATAAAATGAGAATATTCTGACAATGGAGAGCAAAGGGGTCAGACCCCTTTGAAATCCTCCCCAGTTTGTATAAAACAAAAAGTTCTGTCAATACTCCATATATAACAAAAAGCATCTGAATGGAGGAATATACATATGGACAGAACATATATAGAAAAGCATGCCAACAGGATCATTTTGATTCTGGCGGTCATGATCGCAACTATCATCACAGGGGTTTTTAGCTGGCGTATGCAGCTGTCGGTTCAGGCTGAGACGCAGGAACATTTGGCATCGGAGGTGCTGCGCTTTCATATTCTGGCAAACAGCGACAGCGAAGGGGATCAGGCGCTCAAGATGAGGGTGAAGGATCAGGTGATCGCATATTTGGAAAAGACGCTGCCCAAGGGCCTGGACGTAGATAGGACTAAGGACTGGATGCGCAGGCATACGGACGAACTGGAGAATGTAGCCGCAGCGGTCATTGAAAAAGAGGGACAAGACTACCCGGTAAGCGCTGCAGTGACGACCTGTTATTTTCCGGAAAAAACATATGGGGATGTAACTTTTCCGGCTGGAAATTATGAAGCGCTGCGTGTGGAGATCGGTGCAGCGAAAGGCCATAACTGGTGGTGTGTCCTGTATCCGAATCTCTGTTTTTTAGATGCTGCAAATGCTGTGGTACCGGAAGAAGGGAAAAAGGAATTAAAAAGTGTGCTGACTGAGGAAGAGTACTCCCAGGTTACGGCACAGTCAGACTTTAAGATAAAATGGTATTTTCTGGAGAACTTAAAATAAGATCCTGGCTGTGGATAAACAGCCGGATATGTGGATAAAAGAACTTCGGGAATCAGACGGAGGGGAAAATGACTGAATTTTTGGTGAAATGTTTTGTAAAAGATTACGAGCATGTAGAAAAGGTGTCCGTGCGTACAGCTTATGGAGTGTTATCCAGTATGGTGGGCATCTTTTGTAATGTCTTATTATTTGTAGTAAAATTTGTGATCGGGCTTGTGCTGCACAGTGTTGCAGTCATGGCGGATGCGTTTAACAATCTGTCGGATGCCGGCTCATCCATCATTAGTTTTATTGGGGTGAAAATGGCAAGCAAGCCGGCTGATGAGAATCATCCCTTTGGACATGGACGGATGGAGTACATAGCCGCTTTGGTGGTGGCATTTTTGGTGCTGGAGGTGGGATTTACTTTTCTGAAGGATTCCTTGGGAAAGATCAGAAACCCTGAAACATTAAACTTCCAGCTGATGTCTGTAATCATTCTGCTTTTGTCCATAGCCGTAAAACTATGGCTGGGGGTATTTAACAGAAAATTAGGGCAGAAGATCGATTCCAAGGTTATGATGGCGGTATTTACAGATTCTATGGGAGATGTGATCACAACGGGAGCGACGATCCTGTCTGTTGTATTTTTTGCGTTAACAGGTATTAACATTGATGGCTTCGTAGGAGTAGGGGTTGCCCTGGTAGTCATGTGGGCCGGTGTGGGAATCGCTAAGGATACACTGGAGCCTTTGATCGGTGAGGCTGTTGACCCGGATCTTTACACAAAGATTAAAAGGTTTGTTGAAAAATACGACGGGATCGAAGGTACACACGACTTGATCGTACACGATTACGGCCCGAACAGGAGCATGGCCTCCATTCATGCAGAGGTTCCCAACAATGTAAATATTGAGATCTCACATGAGATCATCGACAGGATAGAACGTGATGCAGTTGAAGAACTGGGGATCTTTCTCGTTGTCCACATGGACCCGATCGAGACAGAGAATGAAGCAGTGTTGAGGCTTCGTACCCAGGTAGAGGGGGCGCTTAAGGGCTTGGATGAAAATTGCAGCATTCATGATTTCCGTGTGGTGGAAGGTCAGGAGCAGATCAATCTGATCTTTGATATGGTGGTGCCTATTGCATACAGTGATGAACGGAAACGCGAACTTCATGAAAAACTGGCAGCTGTACTTCGTGAAACGGATTACCGCTATCGGTGCGTGATTACGATAGAACATAGTTTTATGGCAAATAAGGACGAGGACTAAGCCACGAATCTGATCGGTATAGGTATATGATCAGTACATGTATATGATCAATACATTGTATCAGGAGAGTGACCGAAACAGAACATATAAAGGAAAGAAGGATAAAACATGTATTCATTTGACAGTAGAGTAAGATACAGCGAGATTGACCACAGAGGGACACTCACCCTGCCGGGGTTAATTAACTATTTCCAGGACTGCAGTACCTTTCAGTCAGAAGACATCGGTCTGGGGCTGGAAGTACTAAAGAAGCGGAAAAAGGCATGGATTCTTTCCTATTGGCAGGTTGTGGTGGAGCGTTTCCCGGAAATGGGGGAGCAGATCACTGTAGGGACATTCGCAAGCGGGTTCAAGGGACTCTATGGCGACCGGAATTTTATCATGGATGACGCGCAGGGGAATCGCATTGCTTATGCTAATTCCATCTGGGTGTTTATGGATACGGAGAAAGGGAGGCCGACAAGACCCAGTGAGGAGGACATTGTGCCATATGGGGCAGAGCCGCCTCTTGAGATGGAGTATGAGGGGCGCAAGATAAAGCTTCCTGAAACGAGTGAGAGCCTTCCGTCATTCCCTGTACGGAAATATCATATCGATACAAATGAACATGTGAATAACTGCCAGTATGTCCAGATGGCTCTGGAAATCCTGCCGGAGAATCTGAAAATACATCAGCTGCGGGTGGAGTATAAGAAATCAGCGGTGCTGGGGGATGTGATCTATCCAAAAGCTGCGTATGAGGCTGAGCGGACAGTTGTGGAACTGTGCGATGCGGAGGGAAAACCGTATGCGGTGATCGAACTGAAAGGAGAATAAAGCAGGGATATTTATAATGGATAAAAGGAGGGAAAAAGGTGTTTGATATATCTAAATTTGATGAATATCGAGAAGACAATAGAAGAGAAGTCAAAAAGGCCAAGGGCGGACTTCCAGCAAGTCTTTGGGAAACATACTCCTCTTTTGCAAACTGTTATGGCGGTGTTATAATTTTAGGAGTGGCAGAAAACTCAGATGGAAGTTTTAGAACTACAGGTTTGGAGAATCCGGCTAAACTTTTAAAGGAATTCTGGGATCTGTTAAATAATAGAAGGAAGGTAAGTATCAATCTTCTTCGTGATGATGATGTTAAGATATATGAAGAGACGGGCGGAGTCATTATGGTTATTAATGTTCCGAAAGCCAGGCGGGACCAAAAGCCGGTTTATATCAATCATGACTTATTTACTGGTACTTATCGCAGAAATTGGGAGGGAGATTATCTCTGTACGAGGAATGAAGTGCTGGCAATGCTTCGCGATCAGCCAGAAGAGACTGCCGATATGAAGGTACTGGACAGTATTACGCTTAAAGATTTGGACTATGATACAATCCGTGGATACCGTAATAGACATATGGCTTATAAACCAGGGCACCCGTGGGAAAAATTAGATGACGAAAAATATTTAGAAAGGCTGGGGGCGGCCGGAATTTCAAAAGAGGATGGGCAACTTCATCCAACAGCGGCAGGATTATTGATGTTTGGAGAAGAATATCTGATCGTCAGAGAGTTCCCGGAATACTTTCTGGATTTTCGGGAAATGCTTGATCCTAAGATACGCTGGACCGATAGATTACAATCCAGTTCAGGAGAATGGAATGGTAATTTATTTGAGTTTTATTTTAGGGTCTATAATAAATTGATTAAAGATATAAAAGTCCCTTTCAGGATCGAAGGTGGGTCAAGGATTGATGATACTCCGGTACACAAAGCTTTACGAGAAGCTTTGGCAAACTGTTTGATTAATACAGATTATTATACAGGGAGAGGCATTGTTGTTAGAAAAGAGCCTGATTGTATTATTATGGAAAATCCAGGAGATGTACGCACAGGAAAGAATAAAACCAAAAGGTGCAGGTTAGTAAAAAAATAAAAATACATGAACAGTATAGCAGCGGAATCGGAGGGAAGTAATATTTCTTTATGAATTCCGCTGCTTTTTTCAATCATAAGCCGCACATTTTACTATGGAGTTACGTTAATCATATTGTAGGAGTTGTTTTGAAATTGTCATGGGGGTCAGACCCCTTTGCAAAGGGGTCTGACCCCCATGACAACTCTACAACAATTTCTACAATTCAACGAAAAGGAGGGATCCCCGCGTGTTTACGGGACTGGAAGAGGATTACGAGAAAATATACCGGTATTGTTACATGAAGCTTAAGCACCAGCAGACCGCAGAGGACATTACGCAGGAGACCTTTCTTTGTTTCCTGGAAAATTGTACATACAAAGAAATGGGCAGGCGCCTGCCTTTTCTTTATACGATTGCCAGAAATAAGTGTATTGATCATTACCGTAGAAGGCAGAGCGAGGAGCTGGATGAAAACATGGCGGGTGACATGAATCCGGACCTGGAAGTTTCACTTGATCTGCAGCGGGCGGTGGCTGAATTAAGTTCAGAGGATCAGGAATTGATTTTTTTGAGGTTTGTGAACGAGGTGCCAGTGAATGACATCAGTAAAATTCTGAATATTTCCCGCTTTTCTGTACGCCGGAGAATTCAGAGTTGTCTGAAAAGATTAAAAACAAGCCTGGGAGAGGATTTCTGATTTTATCTGAAAAAGCAGAACAAAAGAGAATAAAGCAGAATAAAAGAGAATAAAACAGAACAAGAATCTGCCAGGAGAGAGGAGGAAACAGTTTGAAGAGAAACGGAGAAGAGGATCTCACAAGAGGTTTGAAACAATTATATAGAGCCCCTGCTCCAGAGAGGAAAGCAGAATTCATCAAAGGAGTTGAACGACAGTTAGAACAGGATGCGGAGACAGCGGGAATTTCTACGGCGCAGTTCATCTGTCAGCAGATCCCCTACATCAGAAAATGGAACTGGCTGCTGGTGGGCGTGGGGTTTTTGATCACTCTGCTTGGTGTCAGGTATATTGACAGGCAGGCGGTGTGGGCAATGGCGGCATTTGTACCATTTCTTGCACTTGCGGCGGTATCGGAGGGGAGCCGATCGATTCAGTACGGCATGGAGGAACTGGAACTGGCCTCCAGGTTCTCACTCAAGGCGATTGCTGCCTCAAGGCTTCTTCTGCTGGGGGTGAGCAATCTGGTCCTGCTGGCGGTATCTATTCTGATCGTCGGTAACAGGGACCATGCAGGCATTTTATTCAGCGGAGCAGTCATCATGATTCCCTATCTGCTGGCGGCATTCGTCAATTTCTTTCTTGTAAGACGGATACGCGGCAGGGAAAGTATCTATGCCTGTCTTGGCGGGACCGTACTGATCAGCGGGACGAATCTTTTGATGAGCCTGTCAGAGAAATCTGTCTATGCAAACTTAAGCGGAATGAGTATCCTGCTGATTTTTGCAGCGGCAGTGGCTTTGACTGTGGAAGAATGTGTAAAATTCATGAGACAATCGGAGGAATATAAATGGAGTTAATGATAGATAGACTGACAAAGCAGTATACAAATAAAATCGCCGTAGACCGGGTCTCCATGACATTAACGCCGGGAGTATATGGTCTTCTGGGTGCCAACGGAGCGGGAAAAACAACCCTGATGCGCATGATCTGCGGTGTGTTGAAACCAACAGGGGGAACGGTAACTTTACAGGGGATGTCTGCTTCCAGCGAGGAATACCGGGACAAACTCGGTTACCTGCCTCAGGATTTCGGGTATTACCCCGACTTTACGGGGCTGGATTTTCTGATGTATATGGCCCTTTTGAAAGGGGTAAATAAGACTGCAGCACGAAAAAGATGCCGGGAATTACTGGAGATGACCGGGCTTTTCGGAATGGAGAAGAAAAAGATCAAGACTTATTCCGGCGGGATGAAACAGCGTCTGGGAATCGCGCAGGCACTTCTGAACCGGCCGAAGCTTCTTGTGCTGGATGAACCGACGGCAGGTCTGGACCCGAAGGAGAGGGTGCGTTTCCGGAATATGATCGCAGAGCTGGGGAAAGAGAATATTGTGCTTCTTTCCACGCACATTGTGTCCGACGTAGAAGAAATCGCGGACCGCATCCTCATGATGAAGGAGGGACAGCTGATATTCAACGGGACCGTTGATGCTGTCGGAGAAAAACTGGAGGACTTTTATCTGGAGCAGTTCGAGGAGGATAGTATATGAAGAATTTCTGGGCGTTAACAGGACTTGAATATAAGAAATTATTGAAGCGGAAGATCATACGGATCACATTGGCGGCTCTCACTGCATTTGCTGTGTTTTCCGTATGTGGATCTCTGCTGGGAAATGTATATGTAGAAGGGGAAGTGGTGAGCACACATTATGAAATGATTCAGCGGGACCGCAAAGCAGCGGCACAATTTGCGGGAGAGAAAATAGATGCAGGGTTGTTAAAGCGTCTGGCAGATCTCGAAGAGAAGGATCCGGATTCCATACCGGATGATTTGTTTTCCTTTGTCCTGACTATACGGAAAAATGCCGGCAAGACAGATCATCTGGAAGAAAATACATACAGGTTTGACGGGGATCTGTATCAGACGAGAACACAGGGGATTGAAAAAAACTGGAAATCTAAATTTTCTTCGACAGGAGAAAAGGCAGAACTAGGGGCGATGAATGAAAGAATAGAGACTCCTTTTACATATGGTTATGCGAAAGGGTATGAGAAAATGATCCGGCTGGAGTATGCTCTTGCGGTGCTGCAGGGGCTGCTGATCGCAATCTGTATTCCTATGATTTTTGCGGAAGAGCATCAGAGAAAAACTGCACAGGTAATCATGTGCAGCAGACTTGGGCGAAACACCCTGTTCCACGCAAAAATATTTACCGGGGTTACATTCTCCATTCTGGCTACGCTGCTTTTGTTTGCCGCGATGCTGATCCCTTCGGCATTGATTTATGGGATGAACGGGTTTAGGACGCAGATACAGATATACTTCCCAATGCTGCCATGGAATCTGAATATGGGGGAGATGCTGCTGATCCTTCTTGGAATCGGAATCATGTCCGCAGTGCTCGAAAGTATCATTGCCATGTTCCTGGCGGAGAAATTCAGGAGCAGTACAGTACCGATGGCAGTCCTGGTAGGCTTTCTGATTCTGAGCAGTTTCATATCGATCCCGGATCAGTACAGAGTGCTGTCCAGAGTGTGGGCCTGCATCCCTGTGAATCTTATGAATGCAACGGATGCATTTGGTGACAAACTGATCTCAGTGTTTGGGAATTATGCCGGAATCTGGCAGGCGGGTCCAGTCTTTTACCTGTTTATCAGCATTATACTGACCGGGATCGTGTACTACATTTACAACACATATCAGGTCAAAGAAAAATAGGCAGTCTACCTCTTTCTATAAATCTGTATCAGAAAAAATACCATTGGTCCGAACGTGAGCAGGAGAGAACCGGGAGTGAACCAGCCGGGCAGCGGGCGGACCAGGGTATCGTTATAAGTGATGTAAGTAAAAATGAACACCATGACAAATTTCAGGGTCACGATCATATTTTTTATAACAGAATAGATCTGTACCTTATTTTTCTTCGTTATTTCCACACCAGTATTCCAGATCTCAGGATACTTTTCGAGCAGTCCAATCCCAAGATACATAAATACAGCTACAATAGGGCAGAAAAGAAGGGTATATTTACTTCCCCAGCTGTCGATCTCACCGGCGCCGTTATAGTGCTTTGGTATCTGGTCCGGTATCTGGCGCCACATAATGAAGAGCCAGACAAAGATCCCTGCGAGTAGAAGCAGGCAGAGAAAATTCACAATGCGATGATATTTGGTACGGGGAACTTCAATTTTCTTATCCATAAAAATACCGCCTTTCCATGTTAATATTCTGAAAATCATCCCGCAGCTGCTGCAGGATAGATTCTATCAGCCTGGCTGTATCGGTGTCTTTAAAAATCTGGGTATCAGAGCACAGGTCTTCCGGCAATTCAGTTCCCTATGCCTGCTTGGCTTGTCGGGAGCGTGAACATATACCGCCTTTACCATGTCATTCAAAACAGCGGGCGTTATCTTCGTAAATACGCTTGAATAAGCTGTCCAATTCCTCAATTGGCCGTTCCGTTTGCGTCAGCTGCCGCCGCTTTGCCGAAGTTCTTGCTTGTGCAGTAATACAGCTTTCCCCCACAGTCGGTACAACGTACAATGCCGGAGAACAGATTTGTCTTGCCTGTCCTGGGCAGTCAGCCAATACAGGATTGTATATTCTCATTTTAACGATCATTGTCTTTTTTATCAATATCTTTATGTAAATTATCCTGTTCCATAAGCCGTAAAACCTTGCTCGGCAACGCTCTTTGTCCGTCATAACTGCCCGTAAAATGGTAGAGTGTCCTGCCCGAATTTATCACGACTTCACGCTTTGGCAATTCATAGGCAAGCGGATTTTTTTACCACGATATGCCCGTTTTTGAGTATTCTTTTCCGTTTCATTCCTTTCTGTTCTTTCCCCTGAAATCAGTGTTTTCAGTTTCGTAGCAAGCATAGGAACAGGATAGCCTGTTCAGTATTTTGCCCTGCAAAACGCTTGTTGGGAAGTTTCCCAAACCCTCATTTTGTCAGCCCCTTAAATTGCAGGAGCAGCCGACGCTCCAATCTCCAGACTTCTTCCATAAGCTGTTTTATCTCGTCCATGTCGTTGGCGTAAATGCGTCCTGTTTCATTGATACGCTTTGCAATCTGATTAATGTTCACGTCTATTTTCTAAAAATACCAAATAGAACGTTGATTTTGGACAAAAAAATATTACAGCGCATATCAGCTGCAATACCATATTATTGCTTATAATTAGTTTTCGCGAAAGCCTTAAAATCATATTCCACCTTTCTGCTATGGACATGTGCAAAATCAGCTTGAAGTATACAAAACATCAAGTATAATGATATACAGGTGGTGATAAGATGTTTAGAATAGGTGAGTTTTCAAAGCTAACGCAAGTATCTATTCGTATGCTTCGATATTATGATGAAGTGGGGCTGTTAAAAGCAGCAGAAGTCGATAAATGGACAGGACATCGAATGTATTCAGTCACTCAAATACCCCGTCTAAACAGAATACTATACTTGCGTGACAGCGGTTTTAATGTCTCTGAAATTGCTCTTGCGCTTGAAATGGACGATTGTTTACTCCTTAAAATGCTTGAACAAAAACAATTAGAAATTGAGCAGACAATACAAAACGAACAGGAAAAAATACGGAAAATTGCGATTGCTAAAAATGAAATTCAAGGAAACAAAGGAGAGCTTCATTACAACATTTCCATTAAAGCGATACCAGAGTATCAAGTCCTATCTTTACGCAGAATTGTCTCTACATACTACTCCGAGGGGGATTTATGGAATGAACTTTCTACTTTTGCCAAAGAACAGAAAATAGAAATTTCCAATCGGACTTTTACTGTTTATCACGATATAGAGTATAAAGAACAAAATGTAGATATTGAATTATGCGCCCCTGTAAGTAAACTATGCAAAGATACTGCCCCATTCTGCTTCCGTACTATTGAGCCTGTACCCATTATGGCTTGTATAATGGTATATGGTCATTTTTCAAATATCAAAAGAGAGTATATTGCTTTTGCTGAATGGTTACAAAAAAATAGTGAATATCGAATGTCAAACCCTATGCGACAAATTGTGCATAGAGGGGGGTGGAATGAAGAAAATCCGACAAAGTACCTGACCGAAATTCAAATACCTTTGGAATTTCAAACGTAATGTCCTGCAAAAATGCAGGGCATTTTTATTTTTTCTCTTGTATCTCACATGATGTGAGGTATTATACTGAATTCACAACAAAAAACAGGAGGTACGATATGAAAAATTATCCGTTAAAACCTATTGGAAAGGTAAAGAATGATAACAACGGAGCATTTATTGAATTAGAGCCGGAATATATTCCCGGACTGCAAGCATTGGAGGGATTTAGCCATATCAATGTAATGTGGTGGTTTAGTGATTGTGATAATTCGTCAGACAGAAACATATTGCAAACCGAACAGCCCTATAAAAATGCGCCGTCCGTAATGGGGGTTTTCGCCACAAGGTCGCCCGCCCGTCCTAACCCTATTGCTTTGACAACATCAGAAATTAACAGCATTGATTTTAACAAGGGAATTATACAAGTTACTTTTATCGACGCAAATGACAATACTCCCGTACTGGATATAAAACCGTATACACCGAGCTTTGACAGGGTAGAAACACCCGGTGTTCCCGTATGGTGCAGCGAGTGGCCGAGAAGCACAGAAGCGTCCGGCAGCTTTAATTGGGAACAAGTATTCAATTTCTAAGGGGGCTTTATGAAACTGCAAGATTATGTCCAGAATAAACCGATACTTGAAACAGGCAGGCTTCTATTACGTCCTTTGCAATATGATGATGTTGCCGATTTGAAAGAATGGTTGAACGACAATTCATTATATCAATATTGGGGGAAACGTCCCGGAAAAAGCGACTTAAACCCAGAGCTGCTATTTCAAAAAAAGGAGCGACCTACAAAGAGTTTTCATTGGGGGATTGTTCATAAAAAGGACGGCAAGGTAATTGGTGAAATTTGGGTATATCTCATTGAAAATTACCGTATGGCAAAAGTGGCGTTCCGGCTTTCTCCAACCTATCAAGGAAATGGTATTATGGCAGAAGCCTTAACAGAAGTAGTGATTTTTTGTTTTGAAAAAACAGAATTACAACGTCTATGGTCTGATGTTCATGTTCTAAATGTTGCGTCATATAAAACACTTGAAAAAGCGGGTTTTAAGCGGGAGGGGCATATTCGGGATGGAAAAATGGTAAATACTTATTGCGACTACTATTTGTATGGTATGACGAAAAACGATTATTATGAAACAGAGGGTATGACACAGCCGCCCAACGGTAAATAAAAAAACGTTGTTATGTCGGCAGGATAGATATGCCACTAAACAAAATACAATAACCTAACGGCAGTTTTGAAATCATAATCAAAGCCGCCGTTTTCCTTTTCAAAATTAGATTTACAGGGGGCTTGATAAAGTCGCCTTTTTTGAGGATATGGCGGTATTGGCAGCTCGCTTTGTTAAAAAAACATTTTGATATTTCAATATTTAGAGGAGCAACGCTATCTATGAGTTGTTCCTCTGTTATAGTGTTGTTAAGGTATTCTCTAAATATTTTGCTATATTGCTCTGCCGCCGATATAATATTGTCTGGAATCTGTGCGGGACTGATTATTGTCTTATCCATCGTACTTCAGAAAATCGAAAAAGAGCTGTCTAGCCAATGATGGCCGCTGTCAGCATAAAACACCGCCTGCATTTATTCCCAGAAAAATATTTGCTAATTCCGGGGATTCAAGTTATACTTACATAGTATGATACCAGGGGCAGAATACCTTTTGACCAGAATAGAATAAGTAAGAACAGAGAAGCATTGACATAGTATAAGTTTTAGATAACAGACGGGAAGGAGAGGAAGCATATGAAAGATCAGAACTGCGCATATTGTATAGAAGGGGAACTGGTAGACGCGTTTGGAATCAAGATCTGTGAACTGGAGAGTTCTAAGGTATACCTTTTTAAGGAGCAGAGTCACCCGGGGCGTGTGATCGTCGCTCACAAGGAACATGTAAGTGAGATCGTAGAATTATCTAAGGAGCAGCGCGCAGTGTATATGGAGGATATCGCGAAGGTGGCCGATGTACTTCATAAGTTGTTTCACCCGGACAAGATCAACTATGGAGCTTACGGAGATACGGGACATCATCTTCACTTCCATCTGGTTCCCAAGTATAAAGAGGAGTATGAGTGGGGCGGTGTATTTGCCATGAATCCGGGAGAGAAGTATCTGACGGAGGAAGAATATACAGAGCTGATCGAAAAGATCAGGCGTGAGCTGGAAGTATAGTAAAGTTTTATGGAAAAGTAATAGAAGGAGATTGATAGATGAAGTTAGGTGAAAAACAGGTTTTAACTGTTGTAAAGAAAGTAGATTTTGGGGTGTATCTCGGGACGGATGAGGAACGGGTTCTTCTGCCGAAGAAGCAGGTCCCGGAGGGGATCGAGCCGGGGGATCCGGTGGAGGTTTTCCTATATAGGGATTCTGATGACAGGATGATCGCTACTACGAATGAGCCGAAGATCACACTCGGACAGCTTGCAGTCCTCAAGGTTGCCGATGTAGGGAAACTGGGGGCGTTCCTGGACTGGGGATTGGAAAAGGATCTGTTCTTACCATTTAAAGAACAGACAGCGAAGGTACAGAAGGGTGACTCCTGTCTGGTATCTCTTTATATCGATAAGAGCAGCAGGCTCTGCGCTACAATGAAGGTTTATCATCTTTTATCTACGGATTCCCTGTATAAAAAGGACGACAAGGTCAGTGGTATCGTATATGATACCAGTGATGAATTCGGGGTGTTTGTGGCGGTCGATAACCAATATTCGGCATTGATCCCGAAGAAGGATGTCTGCGGCGGTCTGAAAGTCGGCAGGGTTGTGGAAGCACGTGTAACGGCAGTGAAAGAGGACGGCAAACTGGATCTAAGTGTGCGTGACAAGATCCCGGAGCAGATGGATAAGGATGCACAGTATATTATGAAGGTGATTCAGGGATATGACGGGGAGCTGCCATTCACAGACAAGGCTGACCCGGAGACCATTAAGACTGAATTCCATATGAGCAAGGCTGCTTTCAAGCGTGCGGTGGGGCGTCTTTTGAAGGCAGGGAAGATTGAGATTCTGGAAAAAAGCATCCGGGTCCGGTAACAAAACGGCAGGCATGGCCGCGTGGCGGTCTAAGGAATCCGCCATGCAAGCTCAATTCCGCGATAAAGCCGCTTCATTTCGCTTCGGCTAAACGCCGTATGAGAAGATTCCAGGGATCTGTGCTTAGTGAACAGGCTCCCACGCACAGCACCCTGAAATCTTCCCGCATGGCTAAATAGTGAAAAAAGATATTGCAATCCCCCTAAAATACGGTATAATGGGAGAGTAAGAAGAAGCAGATTGAAAGGAGATTGAGTAAAATGAAAGTACAGAACATCACAGACATAGACGCATTTTTCAAGGTAGTTGATCAGTGTAAAGGAAGAGTAGAATTAGTAACAGGCGAGGGAGACAGACTGAACTTGAAGTCAAAGCTTTCTCAGTATGTTTCCATGGCGAACATCTTCTCTAACGGTGAGATTCCGGAGCTTGAGATCATTGCATATGAAAAAGAAGATACAGATAAGCTGATTGGTTTCATGATCAATGGTGGACAATAAGATCAGCAGAACATAAGTAAGAAGGAAGCATATAGAAGGGTAGTCTCTGTTAGGGACCACCCTTTTTTGACATAGAGACAGGCAGCAGAGGTGAACAATGGATTTTGCACATTTACATGTCCATACAGAATACAGTCTTCTGGATGGTTCGAATAAGATAAAAGAATACGTTGCGAGAGTAAAAGAGCTGGGGATGAACAGTGCCGCGATCACGGACCATGGAGTGATGTATGGCGTGATCGACTTTTACCGTGAGGCGAAAAGCCAGGGGATCAAGCCGATCCTTGGGTGTGAGGTGTATGTGGCGCCGAATTCCAGGTTTGACAGGGAGATCACCGGAGGCGAGGACCGCTATTATCATCTGGTTTTGCTGGCGGAGAATAATACGGGATATGCGAATCTGATGAAGATCGTATCCAAGGGATTCGTGGAAGGATACTATTATAAGCCGCGTGTGGATAAAGAGCTTTTGCGTAAACATCATGAGGGAATCATTGCATTGAGCGCCTGCCTGGCAGGAGAGGTGCAGCGGTATCTCACGAAGGGATTATATGATGAGGCGGTCAAGGCGGCCCTGGAGTATCAGGATATCTTTGGAAAGGATAATTTCTTTCTGGAGCTTCAGGATCATGGGATTCCTGATCAGGCCTTTGTCAATCAGCAGCTTTTGAAAATGTCCCAGGAATTGAATATTGATCTGGTAGCCACCAATGATGTGCATTACACGTATGCGGAGGATGAGAAACCTCATGATATCCTGCTCTGCATCCAAACCGGCAAGAAGCTGGAGGATGAGAACCGGATGCGTTACGAGGGCGGACAGTATTATGTCAAGTCCCCGGAGGAGATGGCGCAGCTGTTTCCCTATGCTATCGAAGCACTGGACAATACCCAGCGGATCGCTGACCGCTGCGAGGTCGAGATTGAATTTGGCGTGACTAAACTCCCGAAATACGATGTGCCGGACGGTATGACATCCTGGGAGTATCTGAATAAGCTTTGTTATGAAGGACTAGAAAAGCATTATGGCGATCCGTCTCCGGAATTGAAGGATCGTCTGAAATATGAGCTGGATATCATTCGGAATATGGGGTATGTGGATTATTTTCTGATCGTGTGGGATTTTATCAAATATGCCAGGGACCATGGCATCCCGGTGGGACCGGGGCGTGGGTCTGCTGCGGGAAGTATCGTTTCCTACTGCCTGGAGATCACGAATATCGATCCCATCCGCTATCAGCTTCTGTTTGAGCGTTTCCTGAACCCGGAACGTGTGTCCATGCCCGATATCGACGTCGATTTCTGTTATGAAAGACGGCAGGAGGTCATAGACTATGTGGTACGCAAATACGGCAAGGACCGGGTGGTGCAGATCGTAACCTTCGGTACCCTGGCGGCACGCGGTGTGATCCGCGATGTGGGACGCGTGATGGATCTCCCATACGCGTTTGTGGATACGATCGCGAAAATGATCCCGACGGAACTGAATATAACGATCGATAAAGCACTTAAGATGAATCCGGAACTTCGTAAGACCTATGAGACGGATGAGCAGGTGAAGTATCTGATCGATATGTCCAGACGTCTGGAAGGGCTTCCAAGGCATAGCTCCATGCATGCTGCCGGAGTCGTGATCAGTCAGAAGTCAGTGGATGAATATGTTCCGCTTTCCCGCGCACAGGATGGCTCTATCACGACGCAGTTTACTATGACAACATTGGAAGAGCTGGGACTTTTAAAGATGGATTTCCTGGGGCTTCGTACCCTGACAGTAATCCAGAATGCGGTGCATTTAGCGAAAGACAAGATACCGGATCTGAATATGGATCAGATCAATTATAATGACAAAGAGGTCCTCGACTATATTGGAACAGGAAAGACGGATGGTATTTTCCAGTTGGAAAGTGCCGGGATGAAAAGCTTTATGAAGGAGCTAAAGCCCCACAGCCTGGAGGATATCATCGCCGGAATCTCACTGTACCGCCCGGGGCCGATGGATTTTATCCCGCAGTATATCCGGGGGAAAAATGATGCGGCCTCGATCACATATGATTGTCCTCAGCTGGAGCCCATTCTGGAGCCGACCTATGGCTGTATCGTGTACCAGGAACAGGTTATGCAGATCGTGCGTGACCTGGCAGGGTATACACTGGGACGAAGCGATCTTTTGCGCCGTGCCATGTCCAAGAAAAAGGGAGATGTCATGCAGAAGGAGCGGGAGATCTTCGTACACGGCGATCAGGAAAATGGTGTTCCCGGATGTATTGCCAACGGGATCGATGAAAAAACGGCCAATAAGATCTATGATGAAATGATCGACTTTGCAAAGTACGCGTTCAATAAGTCCCATGCGGCGGCTTATGCGGTCGTTGCCTACCAGACAGCATACCTGAAATACTACTATCCGGTAGAATTTATGGCGGCTCTTATGACATCCGTGATTGAAAATCCACCGAAGGTGGCAGAATATATCTATGCATGCCGTCAGATGAACATTCAGATCCTGCCGCCGGACATCAATAGGGGAGTCGCGAATTTCTCTGTGGATGAAGGGCATATCCGCTATGGGCTTGCAGCCATCAAGGGGGTCGGAAAGCCTGTCATAGAGGCGATCGTGGCAGACAGACGGGAGTTCGGGCCGTTTAAGAATCTGGAGGATTTTATCAGCCGGCTGTCGGTGAAGGAGATCCTGAATAAACGTGTCATCGAAAACTTTATCAAATCCGGTGCACTGGACGGTCTCGGAGGTACAAGAAAGCAGTTCATGAGCATTTACATCCAGATCGTGGACCATGTGAACCAAGAGAAAAAATACGCCATGACAGGCCAGATGACACTGTTCGACCTGGTAGATGATGAGCAGAAGAGTGAGTTTGAGATCAAGCTTCCTGATGTAGGTGAGTATACGAAGGAAAACCTTCTGGCATTTGAAAAGGAGGTCCTGGGTATCTACATCAGCGGACATCCTCTGGAAGAATATGAGGAAAAATGGCGTAGGTCGATTTCCGCTACCACAGCGGATTTCCAGCCGGATGAGGAGACGGGCAGGACGAAGGTACATGACGGTGCCCGGGAGATCATCGGAGGGATGATCACGGATAAGACGGTGAAACACACAAGGACAAACCAGATGATGGCATTTTTGACGGTGGAGGACCTTTTGGGGACCGTTGAGGTGGTCGTATTTCCGAGGGATTATGAGAAGAACCGGGTGCTTCTCGAGGTAGATAACAAGGTGTTTATCAAAGGCCGTGTATCAGAAGAGGACGAGAAAGCAAGCAAGCTGATCTGTGAGAGGATTATCCCATTCGAACAGACGAAGAAGGAATTGTGGATTCAGTTCCCGAGTAAAGCGGCATTTCTTGAGGAGGAGCAGATCGTATACGGATATCTGGCGGATTCTGAGGGGGAAGATGAGGTAGTCATTTACTGCCAGGCGGAACGTGCGGTGAAGCGGCTTCCGAGGAACCGCAATATCAGCATCGGGCAGCAGGTGTTGGGCAGATTAATGAACCATTACGGCGAAAAGCGGGTAAAAGTGGTAGAAAAACCTATTGAAAACCATATATAAATAGGTTAGAATAATACCCGAAGTGTTAAAAAATAAGCAAAGTAGGTTCTGGAGCAGTGTCAGGGCTTACGCGGCAGGATAAGATGCCGGCTGTGGAATGTTTGTTAGTAAACTTTATAGTTAGGTAGGGATTTTTTAGAAAGGTGGATATGAACATGGCAGAAACAAAAGCAAAAAAGGAAAGTATCCTGGATGAGATTGAAGATCAGATTCGCACAATTGGAGTTCTGACCAGTGGTGGAGACGCTCCGGGAATGAACGCAGCGATCCGTGCTGTTACAAGGACAGCGCTTTCTAAAGGACTGAAGGTCCGCGGAATCAGAAGAGGATATCATGGTCTTCTGAAAGAGGAAATTATAGATTTATCTGCCCGTGATGTATCTGATACAATTCAGCGCGGAGGTACGATACTCCAGACGGCACGCTGCCAGGCGATGCGTACAGAAGAGGGACAGCAGAAAGCAGCAGCGATCTGCAAGAAGTACGGCATTGACGGACTGGTAGTCATCGGTGGAGACGGTTCTTTTGCCGGTGCACAGAAGCTGTCACACCTCGGAGTCAATACAGTAGGACTTCCGGGAACGATCGACCTGGACATTGCATGTACAGACTATACGATCGGATTTGACACAGCAGTCAACACAGCGATGGAAGCGATCGATAAGGTGCGTGATACCTCCACATCCCACGAGAGATGCAGTATCATCGAGGTTATGGGACGTGATGCAGGCTACCTGGCATTGTGGTGTGGTATTGCCAACGGCGCAGAGAGAATTCTGATGCCGGAGGAGAAGGATTATGATGAGGCAGCACTGATCGCTGACATCATGGCCAATAAAAAACGCGGTAAGAAGAACTACATCATTATCAATGCAGAAGGTGTCGGTGATTCGATCAACATGGCAAAGCGAATTGAGGAAGCAACCGGAATCGAGACACGTGCAACGATCCTGGGACACATGCAGCGCGGTGGAAGCCCGACATGTAAGGACAGAGTATATGCATCTACCATGGGTGCAATGGCAGTAGAGCTTCTCTGTGCAGGAAAGTCTAACCGTGTCGTTGGTTATAAGAACGGTAGATTTGTAGATTACGATATCGAGGAAGCTCTTTCCATGAAGAAAGAAATTCCTTCACATCAGTATGAAATCGCAAAAATATTAGCAATCTAGGAGACGAGCGCATTGAGTATGGAATGTAAAAAAACGGCGCCGATCGGCGTGTTCGATTCCGGCGTCGGCGGGCTTACGGTAGTACGGGAGATGATCAGGCAGCTGCCCAATGAGAATATCGTATATTTTGGGGACACTGCCCGCGTTCCATACGGCAGTAAGTCCCAGAAGACGATCATCCGCTTTTCCGAGCAGATCATTCGTTTTCTGAAAAAGAAGCAGGTGAAGGCAATTGTCATTGCCTGCAATACAGCCAGTGCACTTGCGCTGGAGGCAGTCAGAGATGAATTCGACATACCGATCCTGGGGGTAGTTATCCCGGGTGCGCGTGCAGCGGTGGAAGCGACCCAGAATGCCAAGGTCGGTGTGGTCGGGACGGATGCAACAGTCCAGAGCGGAATGTATACCAAGGTCATCCGCCGGATGAACCCTGGCATCGAGGTCATAGAAAAAGCATGTCCCCTGTTTGTGCCGTTGGTGGAAGAGGGATTTAAGGAGCATCATGTGACCCGGGAGATCATCGACTACTATTTGGATTCCATGAAAAAAACGGATATAGACGCGATGATCCTGGGATGTACCCATTATCCGCTTCTGCGCTCTAAGATCCGTGCCTACATGGGGGATAAGATCCAGATCGTGAATCCGGCGTATGAGACTGCGATGGATCTAAAGAGATTATTAGAAGAACAGGATATGGTCAATGACGGGACAAAGTTACCCCACAGCAGTTACGAATTTTTTGTGAGTGACGCGGCAGAGAAGTTCAGAAGTTTTGCCAATACGGTGATGCCCTTCGACATATCCGAGACAAATGTTGTGAATATAGAAGAATATTAGGGGAAGCATATGACAAAGGATGTATTGGTCAGCATATCAGGAATGCACATGGATGTTGTCTCAGGAATGACGAACCCTGACAACGAGCCCATCGAGGTGGTCACTCCTGCAAGCTATTACTGTAAAAACGGAAAGCATTACGTCATTTACGATGAGGTGGTGGAAGGTGTATCCGGAACCATTAAAAACAAAATAAAGATCACCGGTACAGACAGCGTGGAAATCATGAAGACCGGTATATCCAATGCCCATATGGTCTTTGAGAAGAACAAGAAGAACCTAACTTATTATCAGACCCCGTACGGACAGATGCTCGTGGGGGTGAATACCAGGAGTATGGAGATCAGCGTGACAGATGATAACATCGGCATCAGCGTTGATTACGAATTGGATATCAATCATGAACCATTGGCTGATTGTAAGATTAAGATGGAGATTTATTCAAAGGGGTCAGACCCTTTTTCATAGGGGTCTGACCCCTTTGTAATCCATTGTACAAAAATAACCGCAGCTTTTTGATATTTGTCAGAATGCTGCGGTTATTGTTCTTTAAATTCTTGTTTCTATTTGCTTTTTTTGAATCGTGCAAAGAATCCCTTCTTTTTCTGAGGAGCCTCAAGCGGTCCGCGCAGTCCTCTTACGGCTGTTATGTAGATACCGCTGACAGTTGCTTTGACTTCTTTCTTTACCGGAATCAATGGGAATACTTCTGCATCGCACATCAGTGTCATGATCTTCGGCCCGACCTTGGCTTTTACAACCGGGACCTTGGTACGTCTTAAATACTTGGGAGTATTCTCAACTACGACAGCAGGAAAGCCTGCCTCTTTCAATTTCATCTTGCCCTTATCGATGATCAGCATGTTGACATTCTGTGCAGCTGCTTCCATCTGTTCTTTCTGTGCTGCCTGCTTTTTCTCCGCCTTTTTGCCGAAGAAATAAAGTACGACCAATGCAATGACTAAAAGGACAAGTACAATGAGCATTATCTTTAATCCTAAATTCACGACAAACCCTCCTAAAAATACTCTTTTTCCGCGATTATGCAAGTAGTATTGTACCATTCTTTGGGGGGAAGTGCAAGTGATTTTACCATGGAATAGGGCCAAACTGAATCATTAACGAGGCCTTTCATGACTTTACGATTCGTGGTATAATCAAATATGTTACATACAGACGAAGAAGGAGTTTTAATTTTATGGCAGAAACGTTATGGAATGGATTGGTAACAGCTTATAATTTCGTTATGGATAATCTGTTTATCATCAACATTTTCCTTTCTCTGATCATTATTTTCTTTCAGCGCCGCTCACCTCAGACAGTGTGGACGTGGCTTCTTCTGCTTTATTTTATTCCGATCCTTGGATTTATCCTTTATTTGGTCATTGGACAGGATTTTCACAAAAGCAGGATGTTCAAGGCGAAGGAGATCGAAGGAGAGTTAAAATACGCTGTCCGGCGGCAGGAAGAGACGATATACAGAAAGAAGCTGCGGCTTGCAAATCCGGAGATGGCAAGGTTTAAGGACCTGATTCTATATAATCTGGAGGCAGGAGAAGCAGTACTGACGGATAATAATGATGTGCGGATCTACACAGACGGCAGAGAAAAGTTCAGGGCACTGATTGATGAGATGAAGCAGGCGAAACGCTATATCCACATGCAGTACTACATTATCCGCAATGATGAATTATGGCAGGAAATAGAGCCTGTTCTGATACAGAAGGCGAAGGAAGGGATCGAGGTGCGTGTGCTGTTTGACAGTATGGGCTGCAGGACGATGCACAATAGAGACTGGGAGCGCTTAGAAAAGGGCGGTGTACAGGTTGCTGAGTTCTTCCCGGCACTTTTAGGACAGCTGCAGCTGCGTGTGAATTACCGAAACCACAGGAAGATCGTTGTGATCGATGGCCGAGTAGGCTTTGTGGGCGGGTTTAATGTGGGCAGAGAGTATCTGGGACTGGATAAAAAGTTTGGATACTGGCGGGATACCCATCTGTGCATCGAAGGGGCAGCAGTTACCTCGCTGGCAGTGCGCTTTGTATTGGACTGGAATTATGCGGCAAAGGAAAATCTTTTCCTGCAGGATGATCTGTTTGAAATCCCGGACTATGTCAGGAACGGACACGATCCGGTGCAGATCATTTCCAGCGGTCCTGACTCTCAGACAAAGACGATACATGATAATTATCTGAGGCTGATTCACAGTGCCAAGGATCATATTTATCTTCAGACACCGTACTTTATTCCGGACGATTCTATTTTTGATGCATTGAAGATAGCAAGCCGTTCAGGGATCGATGTTCGGATCATGGTTCCGTGTAAGCCGGATCACCCATTCGTTTACTGGGCAACCTATTCCTATCTCGGGGATATGGTGGCGGCAGGAGCGAAATGTTATGTTTATGATAACGGTTTCCTGCACGCGAAGACGTTAAGTGTAGACGGAATGGTAGCATGTGTGGGAACGGCCAATATGGATATCCGCAGCTTTGGATTGAATTTCGAAGTAAACGCAGTTGTTTACAGCGAAAGAACAGTGCAGCGTTTGGAACGGGCATTTGAAAATGATATGACAAAATGTACTCATGTGACACGAAAGGTATATGACCAAAGAGGATTAGTCATCCGGGTGAAGGAACAGTTTTCCCGGCTTCTTTCTCCACTATTGTGATTTACTTATCCTGTGAAATGGCGGATACTGTGAAAAGTCTATGAACCCCCTTTCAAATAGAGTAAAAATGTGATATAACGGTAAAGTATGCAGACAAGATCCGGTGCAGATAAAGTGGATGATGAAAGGATCTTGTTTGAATAAAGAGAAGACTACATGAGGTGAAAGAATGAAAAAGAGAATATTGGCACTGACAATGAGCGTTTTGATGGCAGCATCCCTGGCAGGCTGCAGCAAACAGCTTTCTAACGAATATATCACGATCAAGCAGTATGACGGTCTTGAGGTACCCAAGGCGGAAGTGACTGAGGTGACGGATGAAGACGTTGAGAATGTGGTACAGAGCAAGCTTACTGCGGCTGCAACGATGGAAGAGATTACAGACCGTGCAGCGCAGAACGGTGATACGGTGAATATCGATTATAAAGGAAGTGTTGACGGAACAGAGTTTGAAGGTGGTTCTGCACAGGGAAGTGACCTGGTGCTGGGATCAGGCAGCTTCATCGGGGCAAATGGAGACTATAAGGGCTTTGAGGAGCAGATCATAGGCCATACGACGGGGGAGACGTTTGATATTACGGTGCAGTTCCCGGAAGGATACCCGGATATGGCGAATAAAGTAGCGGTGTTTAATATTAAACTGAATAAGATCTCTGTCCAGCATGTTCCGGAACTGACAGACGAATGGGTGAAGAAAAACAGCGAGAAATCCAAAACTGTCGAGGAGTATAAAAAGGAAGTTAGAAAAGAACTGGAAGACAACAATAAGGAAAGTATGGAAAATTCCCTGCAGAACAGCGTGCTGGAGGCGCTTGTTGAGCAGGTGGAGGTGAAGAAGTTCCCGAAGAATGCCGTTGAAGAGCAGCTTACTTCGATTGAGGATTACTACAGCCAGATGGCATCTGCCTATGGAATGGAGTTTGCCGATTTCCGTGACCAGATGATGCAGATGTCAGAGGAAGACTTTAAAACAGAGTCAAAGAAGGCTGCCGAGACAGCAGTGACAAGGAAGCTGGCATGTGAGCTGATCGCGAAGAAGAAGAATCTGGAGCCTTCAGACAAGGAGTATGAGAAGCAGATTAAGGAATATGCAGAGGGCTCAGGGGTAGAAGATGTTGAGGAGTTTAAAAAGCAGGTCGGAGAAGACAAGCTGAAGTTTACGGTGCTGCAGCAGAAGGTAGGAGAGTATCTGGCTGATAAATGTATACAGGTTGAGCAGACCGACAGCAAAGAAGAAGCAAAATAACAGTATTTCGACATATTTCGACAAATAAGGACCTGAAAAATGACAAATAAAGTCCTTGCTTTATGGGAATAAATCCCAGTATTATGGATAAAATAACCATATACACAAAGTAAAGGAGGAAAACAGGACATGCAGAAAGTTGAGATATGTTTTCGCCGGCCAGAAGATATTACTGAGTTTGTGGATATTATGAATCAGTATGAATACGATATTGACCTGAAAAGAGGAAGAAATATAGTAGATGCGAAATCCCTATTGGGAGTCATTGCGATCAGTAAGGCAGACGGAATAGAACTTGTCATCCATAGTGATGAGTGTGCGGAGCTTCTGGGAAAGATCCAGGGGTTTGTACGCGGCAGGAAGATAGCATAAGAATGGATCTGATCAAACTTTAAGAGATATGTGCATAGGCTAGAAAATTACTGGAAAGCATAAAGAAAAATGGTTTGTAATTCAATACAAACCCAATTTCTTTATGCTTTTTCTTTATGAAGATTTCTTGCACTTTCCATCATAATAGTGTACATTTGTAATATGTAAATCGGATGATAATACCGGTATGTTTTGGAAGGAGAAATCAAATGAAGAAATCAGATGAAAAGTATGGTGCTTATGTACAGATTCTGAAAGAAGAACTGGTTCCGGCAATGGGGTGCACGGAACCGATCGCGCTGGCGTACGCAGCAGCTAAGGCCAGGGAGGTATTGGGGTGCCTGCCTGAGCGCGTACATATTGGGGCAAGCGGAAGTATCATTAAGAATGTAAAAAGCGTGATCGTTCCGAATACGGACCATTTAAAGGGGATTCCGGCGGCGGCAGCGGCGGGGATCATTGCGGGCCGTCCAGAGAAGGAGTTGGAGGTTATTTCAGAGGTTTCTAAGGAAGAGATCAGACAGATGCAGGAGTTTCTTGATGAAAAGGAGATAAAGGTGGAGCATATTGACAATGGCATCACATTCGACATTGTCGTTACAGTCTCTGCCGGGGAATCTTATGCACAGGTAAGGATCGCAAATTATCATACAAATATTGTTCATATTGATAAGGATGGGGAAATACTTCTGGATATCCCGGTGCTCGGTGAGACAGAAGAAGGATTGACAGACCGCAGCCTTCTGACTGTTGAAGGCATCTGGGATTTTGTACAGACAGTGGATGTGGAAGATATCCGTGATGTCCTGCAAAGACAGATCGATTATAATACAGCGATCGCTAAAGAGGGTCTCAGCGGGGACTATGGCGCAAATATCGGAAGCGTTATTATGGATTCCTATGGGGATGATGTCAGAAACCGTGCAAAGGCCATGGCGGCTGCGGGCTCGGACGCAAGAATGAACGGGTGCGAGCTTCCGGTCATCATCAATTCAGGTAGTGGGAACCAGGGGATGACCTGCTCTCTCCCGGTGCTGGAATATGCAAAAGAGCTTCAGGCAGATAAAGAAAAGATGTTCCGTGCCCTGGCATTGTCTAACCTGGTGGCGATCCATCAGAAAACAGGAATCGGACGTCTGTCTGCTTACTGCGGCGCTGTCAGTGCAGGGGCAGCGGCAGGAGCCGGTATCGCGTACCTGTGCGGAGGCGGTTATGAGGAAATTGCACATACGGTGGTGAATGCCCTGGCGATCGTATCCGGCATGGTATGTGACGGTGCGAAGGCATCCTGTGCGGCCAAGATCGCAGCGTCTGTTGATGCGGGGATCCTGGGATACGATATGTACAAGCATGGACAGCAGTTCTATGGCGGTGACGGGATCATCACGAAGGGTGTGGAAAAAACGATCCAGAACGTTGGACGGCTTGGAAAAGAAGGAATGCGCGAGACAAACGAGGAAATTATCAAGATTATGGTAGAATAGCGGGTGCGAATTGCAGACAGTGTGTTTTAGAATGGAGGAATCGGATATGAAACTTGAAAATGAATATCTCTGTGTAGAAATTTCAGAAGAGGGTGCGGAGGTTACAAGGATCTATGACAAGCAAAAGAAGACTGACGTACTGTGGGAGGGAGATCCGAAGTATTGGAAGAGACATTCTCCGGTGCTGTTTCCTAATGTAGGGAAGACTTACCACAATACGGTCCGCATCCAGGGAATTCAATATCCGACTTCCCAGCATGGATTTGCGAGGGACAACACATTTACATGCATTACCTGTAAGGAAGATACCGTACAGTTTCTTCTGCATTCAAACGAAGAGACAAAAGAAGTTTATCCCTATGATTTTGAACTCTATATTACCTATACCCTGAATAAAAATGTGATCAGTGTGCAGTGGAAGGTGAGAAATCCGCTGGATGAGGCGATCTATTTTACCATCGGCGGCCACCCGGCATTTCGTTTCACAGAGGCGGAGGAGAAAAAAGCAGATTACAGCCTTCGGTTTCCGGGAAAAGACAGCCTTCGTTATATCCTGATCGATCCTGATTCCGGCGCTGCCAATGTGGATGAGGTTTTTGAGATGAAGCTTGAGGATCATGTATATCCACTGTCAGAAGAGATGTTTGAAAAGGACGCTTTGATCTTTGATGATGGGCAGATCGAAGAGGTGTGGATCTGTACAAAGGATGGCAGTCCATACGTGGGAATGCGCTGTGAGGGTTTCCCAAATTTTGGGATCTGGTCTGTGAAGGATGCACCTTTCGTATGTCTGGAGCCATGGGCAGGAAGATGCGACGACCGCGGCTTTGAGGGAGACATTTCTGAAAAGCCGGGGATCAACAAAGTAGAGGGCCGGGGGACATTTATGAAAGAATATCAGATCATAGTTGCCTGATTAATAGGGACTGTATCAGCATCCCGGTTTCTTATAATTGAATCAAGTGAAAGATAATACAACCCCCGGTGAGTTCTATCCCCCACCGGGGGTTGTGCCGTGTAAACCCCAATGTTATACTGAAAAAAATCGCAAAAATGAGGGAAAAACATGAGAAAAAAATTAGTCAGTCTTATGTGTATCACGGGACTTACAGTCAGTCTTCTGGCAGGATGTACAGGAAAAGATGCAGAAAAAAAGCAGCAGGCAGACAGTGCGGCAAAAGACTCGGTCATTGTGACCATGCCGGTCACATCTGAGCCTGAGTCGGGCTTTGACCCGGCATATGGCTGGGGGGCAGGGGAACATGTGCACGAACCCTTGATTCAAAGCACTCTGACAACAACGACAAAGGATTTAAAGATCGGGAATGACCTGGCGGTTGATTATCAGGTAAGTGAGGATGGGCTGACATGGACAGTCACTATCAGAGATGATGTGAAGTTTACAGATGGGGAACCGTTAACGGCCCGGGATGTTGCATTCACTTACAATCATTGTAAAGAAAAAAGCACAGTAAACGATTTTACTATGCTGGAGAGGGCTGCAGCAGTCGATGATACAACGGTAGAATTCAAAATGAACAAGCCATTTTCAATCTGGCCTTATACGATGGCCATCGTTGGAATCGTGCCGGAGCATGCCTATGATGAGAATTACGGACAGGCTCCGATCGGTTCCGGCCGTTATATCATGAAGCAGTGGGATAAAGGGCAGCAGGTCATTTTTGAGGCGAACCCGGACTATTACGGGGAGGCGCCGAAGATGAAAAAGGTGACGGTGCTGTTCATGGAAGAGGATGCAGCTCTGGCTGCTGCAATGGCAGGGCAGGTGGATGTGGCCCACACAGCAGCATCCTACAGTGACCAGAGTGTTGATGGTTTCCGCCTGATGAAGGTACAGACTGTGGATAACCGTGGATTCAACCTTCCTGCTGCGAAACCGCAGGAAAAGGATGGGATTACCTATGGAAATACATTTACGGCGGATGTCAACGTCAGAAGGGCGGTCAACATCGGAATTGACCGGGATGAGCTGATCGAAAATGTGCTGAATGGTTATGGGACAAAGGCATACAGTGTGTGTGACAAAATGCCATGGTATAACAGTGAGTGTGAAGTACAGTATGACCAGGAGGGGGCTGAAAAGCTTCTTGATGATGCAGGGTGGAAGGAAGGAAAAGACGGTATTCGCGAAAAAGACGGTGTAAAGGCTGCTTTTACATTGATGTTCAGCAATGGAGATTCCGTGCGCCAGGCACTGGCCGAGGATGTGTCCCGCCAGCTGAAGAAAATCGGGATAGATGTGACAACGAAAGGTGTGGGATGGGATGTGGCTTATGACCAGGCACAGTCTGAGGCACTTGTATGGGGGTGGGGTGCACATACACCCATGGAGCTTTACAACATTTATCATACACTCCCGGGAAAAGGGATCGGACAGGCAGAGTATTCACCATATGCAAATGAAACAGTAGACCAGTATATGGACCAGGCATTGGAATCCGGGACACTGGAGGAATCCTATGAGCTCTGGCAGAAGGCCCAGTGGGACAAAACGACAGGAATCACCCAGCAGGGGGACATCCCGTGGATCTGGCTGTGCAATATCGATCATCTGTATTTTGTGAGAGACGATCTTACCGTGGCAGAGCAGAAGATCCATCCCCATGGACACGGATGGTCCATTGTAAATAATGTGGATCAGTGGTCCTGGGAATAAAAGTTTTGAGTCAGGAAGGGAGGAGAAGGGATGGAGCGGCGTTTGGGAAAACGCATCGGAAATAAAATGATACGCATGATGCTGCTGGTCATCGCAGCCAGTATCCTGACATTTACGCTGATGAAAGCGTCCCCTGTTGATCCCCTTCAGGCAAATGTGGGGCAGGCTGCGCTTGGGAGCATGAGCCAGGAGCAGTTGGAGAAGCTTGAGGAATACTGGGGAGTGGGTACGCCTCCTGTAAAACAATATCTGGAATGGGCCTCTGATTTTATCAGAGGCGACATGGGTACCTCTCTTCTGTACCGCCGGCCGGTGTCAGAGGTGATTGCGGTGAAGCTTAAGAACTCACTGCTTTTGATGTCTGTGGCCTGGATATTATCCGGGATTCTGGGATTTTTCCTTGGTGTGGTCTCGGGAATGAATCACGGAAAATGGATCGATAAGCTGGTAAAGGGGTACTGTCTATTGATATCCAGCACTCCTGCATTCTGGCTGGCCCTGCTGCTCTTGATGGTTTTTGGTGTCTGGCTTAGGGTTCTGCCTGTGGGCTTAAGTGTGCCCATAGGGGTAGAGGCGGCCGGGGTTACATTGGGGGACCGTATCTATCATGCTGTCCTGCCGGCAATGACCCTGAGTATCACAGGGGTATCCAATATCGCACTTCATACAAGGGAGAAAATGATCGGGATCATGGACAGTGATTATGTACTGTTTGCAAGAGCGAGAGGGGAAAAGGGATGGACCTTATTTAAAAATCATGGCTTTCGCAACGCCCTGCTTCCTGCGATCACCCTCCATTTTGCGGCAATCAGTGAGATATTTGGCGGTTCGATTTTAGTGGAGCAGGTGTTTTCTTATCCCGGGCTGGGGCAGGCAGCAGTATCAGCAGGGCTGGGGAGCGATATGCCTCTTCTAATGGCGATTACGGTCATCAGCGCATTGATCGTATTCGGGGGAAATATGGCTGCCGATATACTCTATGGAATCGTAGATCCCAGGATCAGAAAAGGGGGAGCAAAAGGATGAGAAACAGCAGGATGGGACACAGGAATCAAAGAGAGCGTTTGCTGCCCTGTCTGATAATCAGCGCCGTGATCCTCCTGGGGGTCTGTATCGGCGGATTTTTTTGTGCCCAGCCGGCCCAGGCAGTGGATTTTACCAGAAAAAATCTGACCCCTGGGTTTCCTTATCTTTTCGGGACGGACTGGATGGGGAGAGATATGCTGGCTAGGACGCTTAGGGGGATATCGCTCAGCATTATGCTTGGAATCCTGGCGGCTTTCGTGAGTGCATGTATCGCCCTGCTTCTGGGGATCGCAGCTGCGACACTGGGGCGGACAGCGGATGCCGTGATCACATTTGTGATCGATCTGCTGATGGGGATTCCTCATATCCTTCTTCTGATCTTAATATCAGTGGCATTGGGAAAAGGCTTTTGGGGTGTCGCCTGGGGTGTGGCATTGACGCATTGGCCGTCTCTGGCCAGGCTGATCCGGGCGGAGGTGATGCAGCTTAGGGAAAGTCCATATATCCAGATTGCCGGGAAGCTGGGGAAAAGTAAATGGTATATCGCTAAAAAACATATGCTGCCCCATCTTCTGCCTCAATTTCTAACGGGTCTGGTGCTTCTGTTTCCCCATGCGATCCTGCATGAGGCGAGCGTAACATTTCTGGGCTTTGGATTATCGTCGGAACAGCCTGCTATCGGGATCATCCTATCAGAATCAATGAAATACCTTGTAACGGGAAAATGGTGGCTTGCCGTATTTCCGGGGGCAGCTTTGGTGCTGGTAGTCGTCCTTTTTTATGTGGCGGGAGAAAATATTAGAAAACTCACAGATCCGGGCAGTGTGCATGAATAACATAAAAAGGCTCGGGAGAATAGGCATAAGGCAGCGGAAAACATGTGGTGTATAAGCATCTTATTATAGAAGGAAGAGGAGAAGGAAAATGCCGGAGAAGAGTGGTGCGGCAGGTAGAGAGCTTATCTTAAAGATTGAACATCTGAATATTTCCTTTCGGCAGTACGAAAGCGGAGTGCGCCAGAAACAGCTGGATGTGATCCGCGATCTGGATGTGGAGATACGGGAAGGGGAGATGGTGGCGGTTGTCGGTTCCAGTGGTTCCGGCAAAAGCCTGCTCGCTCATGCGGTTCTCGGCATCCTGCCTTACAATGCGGCCCGGGGAGGAAGGATCGTTTATCGGGGTGCTGAGCTGACCCGGGAGCGCATCGAAAAGCTTCGGGGCAGCGAGATCGTGATGGTACCACAGAGTCTGTCCTATTTAGACCCGTTAGTGAAGATCGGGAAGCAGATAAAAAAGGGCAGGAAAGATCCTGAGACTGTGAAGAAGCTGAAACATATTTTTAAGAGATATGATTTGAAAGAGGAGGTAGAAGCATTATATCCTTTTGAGCTGTCCGGGGGGATGAACCGGAGGATCCTGATTTCTACGGCGTTGATCGAGGAACCGAAGCTGGTGATCGCTGATGAGCCGACTCCTGGGCTGGACCTAAAGGTGGCAGAGCGGGCCATGGGGCATTTTCGGGAATTGGCGGATATGGGGGCAGGAGTACTGGTTATCACCCATGACCTGGAGCTGGCTCTAAAAACCGCGGACCGGGTAGTTGTATTCTACGCAGGATGCACTGTCGAGGAGGCGGACCGGGCGGATTTTGAGAAGGAGGAGGATCTGCGTCATCCTTATACAAAGGCGCTTTGGAGGGCCCTGCCTCAGCATGGTTTTCAGTTTATAGAAGGGGTGCAGCCATATGTCATGGATATGCCTGAGGGATGCCCTTTTTCGCCCCGCTGTAAAATGTATACAGAAGAATGTAGATCAGATATCCCGTACCGCGAGCTGCGCGGCGGCCGGGTACGCTGCCTGTATGCAAAATAGGAGATCACGATGAAATTAGAATTGAAGCATTTATCTTATCAATATAAAAGAGATGGTACGAAAATACTCGAGGACTTCAGTATGACAGTGGAAGATACGGAGAGGGTCGGCCTGACTGCACCCAGCGGATACGGGAAGACAACACTGTGCAAATTGATCTCCGGCTATTTAAGCCCGGATGAGGGGGAGATCCTGCTGGATGGGGAGCCTTTGTCCTCCTTTCAGGGCTACTGTCCGATCCAGATGATCTGGCAGCAGCCGGAGCTTGCGGTGAATCCTCGTCTTAGAATGAAGGAAGTGATCGGGGAAGGAGACCGAATCGAGGGACGGATCTTAAAGGAACTTGGGATCGAAGAGGCTTGGCTGAACCGATTTCCGGCAGAGCTTTCCGGCGGCGAACTGCAGAGATTCTGCCTGGCCCGTGCGCTGGGGGAAAGGACGCGATTTCTGCTGGCAGATGAGATCAGCACCATGCTGGATCTTATCACACAGAGCCAGATCTGGAATTTTCTCTTAAAAGAAGTGGAGCAGAGGAGGATCGGACTGATCGCGGTCAGCCACAATCAGGCGCTTTTGGAAAAAGTATGCACAAGACAGGTGCACCTGGACACAAAATAAATAGAAGTGCATCTTGTGTTAACCTCAAATTTAGCAAGAAGGAGCCGGAAAAATCGGGAATATAAAAGATTTTTCCGGCTTTTACTGTACAATTGGTTAAAAATATGCTAAAATCATGCTAATACAAGTAAAACTTTACCAGAAAGGTCATGTGTCGTCGTGTTTGATAAAATATTTGGTGTAGATGGACTGTTATATCGGATTTTGAATAAATTAGTAGATCTTCTCCTTCTGAATGTGGTATTCTTAGTTACCTGTATCCCGGTCTTCACTATAGGGTGTGCGGTTACAGCATTGTATGGCACAACGAGGAGCATGGTGAAGGAGGAAGGATATCTGATCAAAGGATATCTGAAAAAATTCAAGGAGAATTTTAAGAAGGCAACGATCGTCTGGCTCGTTATGCTGGCAGTACTGCTGGTACTTGCGGCAGATTTTTGGATACTGGGTGGAGGAAGATTGGGATCACTGCGCTGGGTGAAGGGAATCCTCATGGCAGTTTTGGTTTTGTGGTTTATGATCTTTAGCTATGTTTTCCCTCTGATGTCAAAGTTCGAAAACACAGTGAAAAATTCTGTAATGAATGCCCTGATCATTTCCATGACCCGGATTATTTTTACGGTTCCCATTCTGCTTTTAAACATACTCCCGGCGGCGATCTGTCTGATCGGCGGGAAGGTGCTGTTATATGGTATCACCTTTTATCTTGCGGTGGGATATTCAGCGACAGCATATATAAATACTTATATTCTGGAGCACGTTTTCAAAAAGTATATTAAGGAATAGGCACGGTCTATGATGAAGAGGATAAAAGATTTTTTACGGAAACACTGGGGGAAGCTCTGCATTGCCTTTTTGTGTACTGTAGTTGCAGGATATTTTGTGAATATCATTTTTTTCGAAAACAAGAAGGATGTGCTCACTGTTCTGGTCTTACAGACAGAGGTTGACAGAGAAGTACTGACGAATGAGCTGCAAAAAGCGGTTGCTGTAAAGCAGGGTGAGGAAATTTCGATACAGACCTTAGATTACAGTAATTCAATGAATCAGGGTACTGCGGTTACCTGGCTCAGATCAGGGACGATAGATCTGATCGTTGGAAACAGAGAGCAGATGACGGCCTTTGGACAGCACGGATACTTAAAAAGACTTGAGGGGATGGGGGATTTAGCGGAGAAGGAAAAGTTTAGGTGCGGGACTGCAGAATTTGATGACGAGGGGAATCTTATACGTGCCGGGGGGAATGACTGGGTCGGCGTATTTCCCGGCCGGATCGCAGGCATAGATTCGATGGATTCGCCGGTGATAGCCATCGTTGAGAATGCACCGAATAAAGAAAATGCTTTTAAAACGCTTGAAATGTTTTGCAAATAGCACGCAGAGAAGTACTGCGAAGTAAAAAGAAGGAAGGGGCGAGAGATTATGCGTGTGACAATGAAAGACGTGGCACAAAAGGTGGGGGTATCATCTGCTACGGTATCCCTGGTTTTGAACCGAAAGGAAAATCGGATACCAGATGAGACGAAGCAGAAAATCTTTGACGCTGCAAGAGAATTGGGATATGAAACAAAAAGACAGAAATCGTTAGTAGAGAACAAATATGGCCGGAATGTCATAGCTGTGATCTATTCAGAGGTGGATCATGCCCTTTCTGAGGAATGCCTCAAGGGAATCGAGGAGTATGCATATATATATGAATATTCGGTGATCCAGCTTTACAATATGAATTCTTCAGCAAAATGTATCGAACAGATCTGGCTCGCTGCATCACTGGGAGCTGCGGGGATCATCCTGATCCCTCCGACCGACATGAATACGGACGGCAATAATGTTCTTTTGGGAAAGGCCCTGAAGGAATGCGGCGTGCCGTTTATGCTTCTGGACCGTGCGATATACGACGTGTTTTGTAATTTTGTTACACTGGATAACAAGCTCAGTGCAAATATGGCAACGGAATATCTGATCAGCCATGGCCACAGGCAGGTCGGCCTGATCGTTGGGAAACGGAATATTTATAATACGAGGAAACGTGTGGAAGGGTTTGCGGAAGCCCTGACATTAAATGGGATCGAGCATAAGGAGGAGATGCTGTATTTTGGAGAGTATCAGCGGGAAACGGGATATCAGGGTGCAGAACAGCTTATCGGTCTGGGCATAAAAGCGATCGTATCCTGTAATGCCGAGACGTCCCTCGGGATCTACGCTTATGCGAAGGAGCATGGATTAAAGATTGGAGAGGAGCTGTCCCTGATCAATGTGGGAAACATGAGAGAGGCCAAATGGCTTGCTCCCGCTTTGACCTGTATCTTCCAGCCGGGTGAGCAGATGGGGCGTAAGGCAGCAGAGGTGATCATCAAGCTGATCAACAATGATGATGCAAAAACTGTGAAGACAAATTATTTTACTCCTTATCTGGTAGAAGGTGAATCAGTGAAAGATCTGCGGGGATAATGAGAGGATTGGAAATAAAGGGTACCGGAGAAAAAAGGAATCAGTGGGAGCTGATTCTTTTTTTTCTTTGGGGAGGACACCATATATCGGGAAATTTACTGTGTATAAAACCTATATGGTAAAAATATGATAAAATTTTACCTGGAAAAATCACATTAAAATAAAGAAAAAACAGTGAAATGCTGTAAAATAGTAATAAAGTTGGAAGAAAAAAGAGTTATATTAAGTAAAAAAATGATAAAATCTGGTTGACAAAGTGGTAAAACTGCAATATAATGTGATTAACAAAGAAAAGGTTTGGTAAAAAATCTGATAAAGTTTAGCAGATTACCAAAAAGAGTTCAAATAAGGAGGAAGAGGATGAAAAAGAAATTAGTATCGGTAATTTTGTGTGCAGCTATGATAGGAACGATGCTTGCAGGCTGCCAGGTCAGTACATCGAAGAAAGACTCCGGGGACGGCAAAAAGACAGAAGACAGTAAGGAAGAAGCTCCGGATGACGGAGTAGCGGTCTTAAAGGATGCGGATATGAAAGACCGCGAGGAGATCACGATGTGGTTCTGGGGTGCAGAGCCATATGCACAGGAAGCATTAAAGGCCAACCTGGCTGACGTATATAATGCTTCTCAGGACAAGTACCAGCTGGTATTAGAGTTCAGACCATCTGTAGACTCTGATATGACAACAGCTTTAGCAGCCAACCAGGGACCTGATATCGTATACGGCTCCGGCCCATCCTTCGTAATGCCTCTTGTAGATGCAGGAAAGCTGGAGAATCTGGATGAGTATTCCAAGGAATACGGCTGGCAGGATAAGATCCTGAAACCATATTATGAATCAGGCACAGTGAACGGCAACCTGTACAGTCTGGCAAACGGCGTGAGCACTATGGGAGTCTTCTATAATAAGAAGGTTCTGGATGATAACGGCTGGAAAGTACCGACCACGATCGAAGAGCTGGAAGGCATCATGGATCAGGCAATGGAAAAAGGTCTGTATGCTTCTGTAACCGGTAACAAGGGCTGGCAGCCGGTAAACGAAAACTATGGCTCACTCTTCCTGACACATATTGCAGGACCGGATACAATGTATAAGGTGTTAACCGGAAAAGAGAGCTGGGTAAATGATGACATTAAGGCAGCGATCCAGAAGTCAAAAGACTGGTGGGATAAAGGCTATCTTGCAGGTGATGATTATGTGAACTTGAACTTCAGTGATTCCCTGCAGCTGTTAGCTGACGAGAAATCTCCATTCTTCATCGGACCATCCATCGCATTCCAGTGGGCAGCTTCTTATTTCACCGGAGATAAAGAGGAAAATCTTGGATTTATCCCGTTCCCGGCAACAAAGGAAGTACCTGACACGACCTATACATTAGGTGTAGCCTGCACATTATCTATCAATGCCAATGCAAAGCAGGATCACAAAGATGAAGCAGCAAAGATCATCGACATGATGATGAATGCTGACTTTACACAGAAAATGGCAGCAGAGTGGCCTGGATACTGGGGAACTCCGCTGAAAGATTTATCAACCATCAATGCAGACGGCATGAATTATCTGTCTACACAGTTTGTTGATACAGTGAAGAAAATTACAGATGCTGTCAATGCAGGAAACTTCGGATACTATGACAACACATTCTTCCCTGCAGCAGTTCAGACAAGAATCGTGAACATCGATGAAGTATGGTATGGAACATCATCAGTAGATGACTACGTACAGTCTTTGGAAGACGAATTCAAACCGGCATTTGACGACGGCCTGGTACCTCCGATCCCAGAGCCGGCAGTAAAGTAGTATAGGAACTAAAGACGTGATGCGTGGTAAAACACGCATCACACTTTTTATAAGTCAGCGCCTTTGAAAGGATAGGAATATGAAGAATAAAAAAATAAACTGGAATTATGCTCTCATTGCTCCGGCGCTTCTCATAAGTGTCTGCATCATCCTGATACCGGGAATTATGACGATCGTATATTCTTTTACGGATTGGAACGGACTGTCACCGGAGATTCATTTTATAGGGGTTAGAAATTTCGTTGAGCTGTTTCAAGACAAGATCTTTTATAAAGCCATCGGGAATAACGTCATCTGGACAGTATTGTTTTTGACGATCCCTGTATGTATCGGTATGCTGGCCGCGATGCTGCTTCTTACACGTAAGAGAACCAGAAGTATCTATCAGGTAGCGTTCCTGATCCCTTATGTACTGGCTCCGGCTGTCAATGCAATGTTGTGGCTCAACATTATTTTCAGTCCTGTATGCGGACTGTTTTCTTTACTTAGAAATGTAGGATTCGATATCACCTCTCCGCTTGCGGATATGAGGACCGCGATCTATGGGTGTGCGGGTGTAGATATCTGGCATTACTGGAGTTACTTAACGGTCATCTATCTGGCGGCATTAAGGCAGGTTCCGACGGACCAGCTTGAGGCGGCAAGACTGGATGGCTGCAACGGATGGCAGTTATTCAGATACATCTATCTGCCGAATATCATGTCTACAGTCAGCCTGATGTTTGTCATGATCACGATCGGTTCCTTCCTGGCATTCGACTATATCAAGCTTATGACAGGCGGCGGTCCGGCTCATGCGACTGAGGTACTTGGAACATATGCTTATAGCTTCGCGTTTAGTTCCATGAAAGTAGGCAAGGCAGCAGCGGTTGGTTTATTTATCAGTTTCTTCGGCCTGATCGCTTCTATCGTCTATACGAAGCTCAGCAGCAAAGAAGAGAGAAGTTAAGGAGGGTGCAAAATGGGAGTACAATCGAAAAGGAAAAAATTTGGAGTGAACCTTGTCATCCATTTAGTTCTCCTTCTTTTGGCAGTGATCTGCCTGGCACCCATCTTCATGGTGCTGATCAACAGTTTTAAAGAAAATCAGGAGATCGTAGCGAATCCATTGGCACTGCCGACGATCCTCCATCTGGAAAACTACATAAGTGCATGGACAACAGGGAATTTCTCCGTTGGATTTATCAATAGTATCAAATTAACGGGCTGCACGGTCATCATTATCCTGATCACGGCAAGCCTTGCGGGGTATGTTTTATCAGCTAAGCGGATCAAAGGAAGCGGCGGAGTTCTTCTATACTTTATGATGGCTATGACCGTGCCGATCCAGCTGTTTTTGTTCCCGCTGTATTACGCATTTGCAAAGATGAACCTGATCGGAAACATTCCGGCGACAAGCTTTATTCTTGCAGCACTCTATATGCCGCTGTCTGTATTTTTGATGAGGACATATTTCCTGAATGTGCCAAGTGAACTCGAGGAGTCCGCGAGGATCGACGGCGCCAATACGAGACAGGTGATCTGGCATATCATGAGACCGGTGGTGTCTCCGGGTATGATCACGGTTGCCATCCTGGTCGGCCTGCAGTCCTGGAATGAATACCTGATCTCTTCCACATTCCTGCAGGGACAGAAGAACTTTACGGCTACCTTAGGATTCCTTGCTATGAACGGTTCCTACGGAGCCGACATGGGAATCATGATGGCGGCGGCCTTTACACTGATCGGACCGATCATCGTATTCTTCCTGTGTACACAGAGATATTTCGTAGACGGCATGGTATCAGGGGCTGTCAAAGGTTAATAGAAAGAAGGAATGGAGATTACAATGAGTATAAAAGAGTATCAAAACACAATCTATGCCGGGGTCCTGGGAAAGATCATCGGAGTTTACTTAGGCCGTCCGATTGAGGGCTGGAGCTATGAGAAGATCAGGGACACCTTCGGCGAAGTATATTACTACAAAAATTATAAGACAGGTGCACCGCTGATCGTGCCGGATGACGATATATCAGGTACCTTCGCGTTCTTCCGCGCACTGGAAGACAGTCACTATGATCCGGAGCTTTCGGCAGAGGATATCGGAAATGCATGGCTCAATTATATTGTGGAGAATGAGACGATCCTCTGGTGGGGCGGGCTGTGCAGAAGCACAGAGCACACAGCCTATATCCGGCTGAAACAGGGCATCAAAGCTCCGGAAAGCGGAAGCGAAGCGCTCAACGGAAAGAGTATGTCCGAGCAGATCGGTTCCGAGATCTTCATTGACACCTGGGCGCTTGCCAATCCGAACGCTCCGAAGCGGGCCGCCGAGATGGCGAGAAAGGCAGCCAGTGTCAGTCATGACGGTCTGGCTGTGGAGGCGGCTGTATATCTGGCAGTCATGGAGGCCATGGCTTTCGAGGAAAAGGATATCAATAAACTGCTGGACGGCGCTCTTGAATATGTGACGGATGAGCTGTTCATCCGACTGGTGAAGGAACTGAGAGAACGGTGCGCTAAGACGGAGGACTGGCATGTAGTCCGCGACTGGATCGCAGAAGAGCACGGATATGACAAATATCCGGGCAACTGTCCGATGGTAACCAATCACCTGACGCTTCTGATGGCATTTATCATGGGCGGGGATGATTTCCATAAATCCTGCATGATCGCATGCTCGGCAGGCTGGGATACGGACTGTAACTCAGGAAATGTGGGCTGCCTCAACGGCATCCGCCTTGGCCTGGACGGATTTTTGAAGGGAACGGATATCAGAAAGCCGGTTGCAGACAGATTATATGTGGTGACCAGTGACAGCGGCGAGACGATTTCCGATGCGGTGCTGGAAACGAGAAAAATCGTAAAAGCGGCTGCCGCCCTGGCGGGAGAAGAGATCGAACTGCCGAAGCAGCGTTATGCATTTGAATACCCGGGCAGTGTCCAGGGTGTGATCCCGTTTAACGATGACGTGGAAGAGCAGGTGCTTACAGGCATCGAGAACAGCTATGAGACAACCGGGGAATCCGGCTTAAAGATTTCTTATCAGGGACTGGGCCCAGGTGTCCATGCATCCTGCTGTGTTGACACCTTTATTGACTTAAAACCGAAGGGAGTGGAGGGGACGAGTTATTTCGATGTCCTCTGTTCACCGACCTTATACAGCGGCCAGGAGATGACCGCAGAAATCTTCGCATTCGAAGAGGAAAACCCGGATGTACAGTTCTTTATCCAGTTCTTCAACGAGAAGGATGCTCTGGAAATGAAGTATGGTGAGAGAAGAAAGCTGACAAAAGGGAGCAATCTCATCGAATGGCTGATCCCGGATACTAAGGGACATGCGATCTACAGACTGGGCTGGTCCTTATTAAGCGATACGCGTAAGGATGGGTTTATCTGCCTTAAGACACTGGATTGGAGCAATGCGCCTGTAAAATATGAGATGGGCAGATCTATGGAAATGACGCCGACGCTGACTCCGTGGACCACAACGACTGCATGGCTGAAGTCCTTTGTATCTTCTGCGGATCATTTTAATCCTGACTATACCGTGACATTCTCTGTCTGCCATGAATATCCGAACGGAGTCGTGACAACAGGAACATCATACTGGGATGATTATCAGGTATCCTCCGTGATCACATTTTCACAGCAGGATTCGGCGGGGCTGGCCGCAAGGGCCAAGGGACACAGACAGTATTACGGCGCTGTATTTACCGAAGGATGTGCGGTGATCTACAAGCAGAAGAACGATAAGAGGATCATTCTTGCGAAAGAAGAATTCGGATACCGGATCGATAACACCTATAAGCTGACGTTGAAAGTAAAAGGAAAAGACCTGGAATTCTATGTGGATGACAAGCTGGTCACAGCGGGTTCTGACGAAGAATACAGATGCGGGCAGGCCGGATTTGTGGTGGATTCAGGCGCCATCCTGGGAGATGGTTTTATCGTAGAACGTGTATAGACAGAGAGGTCATGAAATGAGCATAAAACAATATGAAAATAAAATCTACGCAGGGGTTCTGGGAAAGATCCTTGGAGTTTACCTGGGCCGCCCGGTAGAGGGCTGGAGTTATGAGAAGATTCAGGATACGTTCGGGGAAATCTCCTATTATGTCCACGATGAGGTGGGCGTTCCGCTCATCGTGGCGGACGATGATATCTCCGGGACGTTCGGATTCTTCCGCGCGATCGAGGATCACGGCTTTCAGGACATTACGACTGCAGAGGCGTTTGGAAATACCTGGCTGAATTATATCATTGAAAATAAGACCATCCTCTGGTGGGGCGGTCTGGGAAGGTCGACGGAGCATACTGCTTTCCTGAATTTAAAGAACGGGATACCTGCACCAAAAAGCGGGGCCATCGAGACGAATGGACAGACGCTGGCAGAGCAGATCGGGGCACAGATCTTTATCGATGCCATTGCCATGGCGTGTCCGAATGACCCGAAGAGGGCTGTAGAGCTGGTGAGAAATGCCGCCAGTGTCAGCCATGACGGGCTTGCTGTAGAGGCGGCATGTCATCTGGCAGCGCTGGAAGCACTTGCATTTGAAGAAAAAGATATCGATCAATTACTGGATCAGGCAGCCGTTTTTGTTCAGGATGAAAAGCTGCTGGCGATCATCGCAGACGTCCGTGATATCTGTGGAAAAGAGAAGGACTGGAGAAAGGTGCGTGCCTATCTGGATCCGAAGTACGGATACGACGTATATCCGGGATGCTGTCATATGGTGCCGAATCACGCCATGGTGATCGCTGCGATCATTCTGGGCGGGGATGATTTCCAGAAATCCATCAGCATCGCAAGTTCGGCCGCATGGGATACGGACTGTAATGCGGGCAACGTAGGCGCGTTCAACGGGATCCGGCTGGGGCTTGACGGGATCAATGCAGGCGCAGATTTCAGAGGGCCGGCTGCGGATCTGATGTATGTGGTCACCTCGGACGGCGGATCTGTTGTGACGGATGCGGTCCTGGAGACTAAGAAGATCGTAAAGGCAGCGGCCAGGATGAGAGGCGAAGATCCGGAACTTTCAAAGGAGCGGTATACCTTCGAGTATCCGGGCTCGGTGCAGGGATTTGCAGGATGTCACTTCAATCATGGAGGAATGGCTAAGGTCAGCATTTCGAACCTGAATGAGACAGGAGAAGGAAATGGTCTCTGTGTAAGGTGTCAGCATGTGGCTAAGGGGGTTACGGCAAATGTATCGACACAGACCTTCATCGATTTTTCCAAACTGGCAGCGAATTTCTCGACGGTTGCATCGCCAACTTTGTATTCTTCACAGAAGGTATACACAACGGCTTATGTAAAAGAAGCTGCTGACGTCAGGATGAGACCATATATTCTTTACTATGACATTGACAACAAGGAACAGGTGATCTACGGGGAAGAGCAGAGGCTCAATACCGAACCTGAGACCTATGAGTGGATCGTGCCGGATACAGAGGGAATGTCCATCTTCAAGCTGGGATACCAGATCCTGAGTGATCTTAGATTTGACGGGGAAGTGGTCTTACAGAAGATCGACTGGAGCGGTGCTCCGAAGAAATTTGCACAGCGGGGGATGCTCATGACATCCATCTGGAATACGAACCCGTTGTGGCTTGCAGGATTCGCAAGCTCCGCGGCACAGTTTGCAGCGGACTTTAAACAGACCTATTGTGTATCGCATATCGAGGAAAACGGTGTGGTCACCATCGGAACAAAGGACTGGAAGGATTACAGTGTGGAATCTACGGTATACTTCGCCCTGCATCAGGAAGGCGGATTAGTGGTACGCAGTGTGGGGCATAGGCGGTATTACGCGGCGGTTTTAAGCGGGTTTAACAAGGCGCAGATCCTCGTTGTCAAGGATGGAGTGCGCAGGGTTCTTGCCGAGACGAAGTACAGCTATCAGGAAGACGAGGGGTACTGTCTGAATCTCACGGCAGCAGGCAGTCATCTGGTTTTCAGCGTAAACGGAGAAAAACTGCTGGAAGCGAAGGACGATACCTTTGAGGCAGGAGCCGGGGGATTTGTGATCTCGAGAGGAACCATGACCTGCAGAGATTTTATTGTGAACAGCTAGGAGGAGACGTATGAAATATGGAGTAGTATCTGCGGTTGTTACGGATGAGATCCATTTCACAGACAGTTCCGTTAAGGTGGTGCCGGGAGGCGCGGGAATCTACGCGCTCTGCGGTATCCGGCTCTGGCAGGACGATGTGAAGATCATCACCGGGATCGGCGAGGATTACTTAAAGATGCACGGGGAGTGGTATGAAAGAAATCATCTGACGACCGAAGGCCTGAAAGTGAAGGGCGGACAGTCTCCGTATACAGTCATCCAGTATTATGAGGAAGGGGAGCGGGATGAGACGCCCCGGTATGGACTGGAACATTTTTGGCAGATGGAGACGACCAGTGAGGAATTAGCGCCCTATTTCAAAGAAATGGATGGAATCTATATTTTTAAGAATACCAGTGAAGTATTCTGGGCCGGAGTTTTGAATGCTAAGAGAGACACGGCATGCAAGGTCATGTGGGAGATCGCTGCGGATGCGGCTTACCCGGAAAATCTGGAGAATGTAAAAAGGATCGCCGCTCAGGTGGAGGCGTTTTCCATCAACATGACGGAGGCTAAAAATTTGTTCGGGACGAAAGAGAAAGAACAGATCATTGAGAAGCTGAAAAGCTGGGGATTGGAACTGATCTTTCTGCGCCAGGGTGCCGCCGGTGCAGTGATGATCACCCCGGATACAGTGGTGGAGGTCCCCTCCCAGCCGGACGTAAATGTGGTGGATTCAACAGGCGGCGGGAACAGCTCCACGGGCGGTGTGCTCTGCGGGCTGGTGGAAGGCTATGATGCTAAGACCTGCGGGGTGATGGGAAGCATATCCGCGGCAATGTGTATTTCCCAGTATGGTGTGCCAGAAGAGATCACACCGAAGATGAGGGAAACCGCACTTGAGAAAATCATCCGAAGAGACAGCTTAAGCAGTAAGATCCGACAGAAGCCGTCCATCCGGAATATGCACAACAGATATGAATACTATTCTCATGTTCCGGAGCGTGGACTTGTGATCAACGGAAGGCCTGCAATGACGCAGATCGATCCGAAACAGGTGGGAGACTTTGTCTTGATCACTGTCCGGGATCCGCTGTGTGCGTATGACCAGGATCCGGCAAAGGTGATTGCGGATAAAATGGAGGATTCCCGGCTGATCGGCAGTTCGGGGATGTTCACCAGCTATACAGGCACCTATAAGGGGGCGAAGATCACGGTGGTCAGCGGAGGAAGCGGATCACCGGAGATGGAACTGATCCTCTATGATTATATGGAATATACGGATGCAAAAACATTCCTGCGTGTGGGAGGCTCCGGCGGGATCGGAGATGAGGTCAGACCCGGTGATGTGGTGATCGCAAGCGGCGTGGTCCGGGAGGAAGGCATGACAAAGGCTTATATCCCGGCCCCATATCCGGCGGCCAGCCATTACGAGGTGGTGGCAGCCATGGTAAAAGCGGCTGAGATGCTTCACGCACCGTACCATGTGGGCGTTACCGTATCTGTGGACAGCGACTTCATCGGCGGCGGAAGGCCGGGAGTCGGCGGATATATGCAGCCGTGGAACATTGAGTTTGCGGGAATCTATAACCGGGCCGGAGTCTTAAACGGTGACAGGGAATCAGCGTCCATCGTTACCCTGTCGGCACTCTTTGGGCGCAGGGGCGGATCTGTCTGCTCGGTTGCGGACAATTTATGTACAGGTGAAGTGTTTGGAGCAGGAAAGGGTCATAATTTTGCAATCGATATCGCGCTGGAAGGATGTGCGGTTTTGAACGAGATGGACAGGCAAAAAGAAAAAAAGGGGAAACCGAACTGGTACCCGGGCATAGAAAAGGAGTAAAGTATGACAAAATATTCAAATCCAATGAGCCGTCAGGTGGAGAGTCTGCCGGAATTGATAGAACAGCAGTACGAGGATCTGGAGCCAAAGACAAGAACCGTGATGTCATTTCAGGAAATTTTTAATATACAAAGGATCGTACTGACTGGATGCGGAGATTCACTGGCCGCTGCCATGGCCACAAAGCATGCCTTCGAGATGCTCACAGGAATCCCGACAGAGGTAGTGACAGCGATCGAATTAAGCCGCTTATATTGTAAAAAGCATCTGGGCATTGACTGCAGAAACCCGCTGGTCATCGCAGTCAGCAATTCAGGGACAGGTGCGAGAGTAGAGGAAGCAGTCCAAAGAGCCAGGAAGCACGGCTGCTTTGTCCTGGGAGTTACGGGAAATGAAGAATCTCCATTGGGAAGGAACTCTGATAAGATATTAAAGCTTGATATCCCTTCTTTCGAGGGTGCACCTGGAACCAGGAGCTATCTGGTCAGCGTGATGTCCCTGCTGTTGTTAGCCATCCGGTTCGGAGAGGTCAGACTGCAGTATACGATGGATCAGGCGATGGCTTACAGGGAAGATATCAAGAACCAGGGACAGGCACTAAAGGAACTGCTGCCTCAGATGGAAGAGACCTGTGCACAGGTTGCCGGGAAGTGGAAGGATTTCCCGTGCTACGATTTTATCGGAGCAGGCTTCGATTATGCGACTGCATGGTTCGGACATGCAAAGATCCTGGAGGCGACAGGGAAGTTTGCAATGCATATCAACACAGAGGAGTGGTTCCATCTGAATTTCTTTGCACGCAATGCGCGTGAGATGGGAACCGTGGTCGTTGCGAATACAACGAACCCATGCCACAGCAGATCCCGGGAAATGGTGAAGTATGCAAATGAGCTGCACCGTCCGTTAGTCGTGATCACAGACGGGGATGCCAGTGATTTTAACGGTGAAGAAGCAACTTATATCAAGGTTCCGAAGCCGCTTTATCCGATCACAATGCCGGTCACACATTTCGCCCCGGTATGCCTGATCGCGGCTTATATCTCTGAGATCATAGGAGAAAAGTACGGAAGAGGATGCGAGGGCGACTGGGCATTCTGTGAAGACGGGGCATGCGTGAAAAACAGTGAGATCATAGTCGATTAGGAGGACCTTATATGCTGAAAAATTTTAAGATAGAGACACAGTATAATGAAGTGCATGATATTACAGATACCGTAAAAAAAGCTGTGGAAGAAAGTGGTGTAAAGGAAGGGACCTGTATCGTCTATAACCCACATTCCACGGCAGGGATCGCGATCTTTTCCCCGTGGGATCCGGATGGATTCATTGATCTGGACGAAGAGATCCGCAGGCTGATCCCCACTAGGGTTGATTTCAAACATCAGCACGATACGCCTCAGGATGCAGCCGGGCACATCAAATCCGCGCTGGTAGGAATCTCGGTCAGCTTTATTGTTACCGATGGAAAACTGCTGCTGGGCGGATCACAGGGGATTTATTTCCTGGAGTTTGACGGACCGAGAAAGAGAGAGTTCTTTGTGAAGGTGCAGAGCGATTGATATAAGAATTGTTGGGAGGAAGAAAGATATGAAGAAAATTATTCTTGACTGCGATCCGGGAATGGATGACTCCATGGCCATTGTCATGGCGGTGAAATCCCCGGAGCTTGACGTACAGGCTGTCACAACAGTAAATGGAAATTATCCGGTGGATGTGACAAGCACGAATGCCAGAAAAGTACTGGAGCTGCTTGGCCAGACAGACATCCCGGTAGCAAGAGGCATGGCAAACCCGATCATCCGCAAATCACCAAGCGATCCGTTCACGCACGGCAAAGACGGGCAGGCAGAGGCCTTTCTGCCGGAACCGGCAATGAAATTATCTGATTTGGATGCAGTGGATCTGATCATTGATCTTGTGAAAAAGAATCCGGGAGAGATCACATTGATAGCGACAGGCCCGATGAGCAATCTTGCCATGGCTATGATCAAAGCCCCTGAAATAAAGGAAATGATACCGGAGATCATTGCGATCTCAGGTGCGTTCGGACTGAACAAATATGCATTTTTGAATGCAACAGGAGACACGCCGCAGAGTGAGTGGAACGTATATGTGGACCCTGAGGCGGCAAAGGTCGTGTATGAGTCCGGTGTGAAGCTGGTTGCATTAGGCCTGGATGTGGCTACTTATTTTGATGTGAATTTCAGCGATGATGACATTAAAAAATTGGAGCAGAGTGATAAAAAAGAAGCGGCATTTCTCTTAAATGCGATCAAATTTGTAAACGGACGCGGCTTCGATGCATATTGTACAGTAATCGACTGTATGGCTGTGGCATATGCGATCGACTCAAGCCTGGTGGAGACGATGGATGCCCATGTAGGTGTAGAGACGAAGGACGGCCTGACACTGGGAATGACGGTCATTGACCGGAGACATCACTTTGTATGGGAACACCTGCCGTATATCAAGGTGGGATGCAAAGCAGACTGCGGAAGATTCTTAAATCTGCTTCTGGAATTAGTTCTGCAGTAAAAGGAGACGAAAGAATGTATAGATATCAACATAAACTGGTGGAAAAAGAAGCGCTCTATATTGCCGGACCGGAATGCTTTTATACATATGGATATGATGCCCTGGCGGCCATGAAGGCCCGCGCCCTGGCATTGGGATTCGGCGTGACCCTTCCGAATAATGATCCCCTGGATCTGGAGAATCCAGATCTCCAAAAGAGAGCAGACAGTATCTTTGAAAATCTTAAAGAGGTCATGCTTAAGACAACGGCGATTGTTGCAGATCTTGAGGCATACAGAGGTGCAGAGCCGGACAGCGGAACCGTCTACGAGATTGGAATGGCCTATGCAAAAGGGGCGAAATGCTACGGCTACACGCGGGATAAGAGAAGCTTTGGAACGAAAAATCTGAACTCTTATCTGAAAGACGGAGAAGTGACGGATGAGTTCGGTAACTGTGAGATGTATCAGAAGCTGCCGTTTTCTCCCACGATCATCGGCGCTACAAAGATCATTGAGGGAGACTTTGATGACTGTCTGAAAATGATGATCACAGATATCGAGGAAGAGCAAAAAGAAGCTGCAAAAAGAGCTGTATATGTAGATCATTCCACAGCCCGCACCGTAAAGCCGAAGGAAAAACCGATCGTTTATCTTTCCGGTGTGGAGCGGTATCAGAAGAATGCGGATGAAGTCTTCAGTAAGATGAAAAAGATCTGTGAGAAATACGGTTTTGAAGTGTACACCCCGACGGACTGGGCAGACGGAGTCAAGGAGATTCAGACCGACGATCCGTATGTCTGGGCATACAACAAGTTCGATAATTATCAGCAGCATGTCCGCAACTGTGATGTGCTGATCGCAGACCTGAATGATTACCGCGGATATGAGGTAAATAACGAGGTCGGATTCGAATGCGGTATGGCATTCCAGTTAGGGAAAAAGCTGTATGGATATCAGGATAATACGTCACCGCTTATCGAGAAGCTGCCTCATTTAGGGGAAGAAAAAGAGTTCCGCGATCATACCGGAAGCAACGTGGAGAACTTTGGATATCCTGCAAATCTGATGTTTGGTTCTTCTATGAAAATATTCGAAGGGAGATTCGAGGAGATCATGGAGAAGGTGGCGGAGGATTACTTTAAATAGGGAAAATGATACATTTATTTTGATGCGGAATGGATAAGAGGGAAACCCAGGATCTATTCCGCATCAAATGATGAAAAGGGAGGATGACATATGGGAACACCACATAATGCGGCAAATGTCGGAGAGATAGCGGATAAGGTACTTCTGCCCGGCGATCCGATGCGGGCAAAATTTATTGCAGAAACATTTTTAGAGGATATAGTATGCTATAATAATATTCGGGGGATGCTTGGATATACCGGTACTTATAAAGGAAAACGGGTATCTGTGCAGGGAACCGGGATGGGAATGCCGTCCATGCACATCTATGCCAGTGAACTGATCACAGAGTATGGCGCGAAAACCCTGATCCGTGTGGGAACCTGCGGCGGTTTGACAGAGGCTGTCCAGCTAAAGGACGTTTTGATCGCCATGGGTGCGACGACGGATTCCAATATGAACCGGGACCGTTTCGGGAGCATCTCATTTGCACCGATCGCAAGCTTCGATCTATTGAGAAGAGCTTATGATGAGGCGCAGAAGCAGGGGATCCATGCGATGGTCAGCAACATCTTTACAAGTGATAAATTCTACGATGACCGCGGGGCTGAGAAAAATAAGCTGGCAGCAGCTTATGGATGTGCGGGAGTTGATATGGAAACCTGTGAGCTGTATACATTGGCGGCAAAATACGGGGTGGATGCACTGACTATGCTGACAGTGAGCGACGATCTGGTAAGAGGGCTTAAATGCTCAGCCGAGGAGCGGCAGACGACATTCAATCACATGATTCAGATAGCGCTTGAAATTGTGTAATGAAAAAATAAAAGGAGGAATCGGCTTGGATAGAAGAGTATTTTTGATTGTATTGGACAGCTTTGGGATCGGATATGAACCGGATGCAGAGGAGTATGGAGATGTGGGGAGCAACACCTTAGCCACGATCGCGGAGTCATCTCATTTTCATGTACCACAGATGCAGCAGCTGGGACTTTTCAATATTGACCAGGTGGAATGCGGCGTGAAGGTGGAGTCTCCTTTGGGGGCATATGCGAGGCTGCAGGAAAAATCAAAAGGAAAAGATACGACTGTAGGACATTGGGAGATTGCAGGAGTGATCTCAGAAAAGCCGTTTCCGACTTATCCTGAGGGGTTCCCGAAGGAGGTTTTATCCGAATTTACAAGACAGACCGGCAGGGAGATCCTCTGCAATCTGCCCTATTCAGGGACTGAGGTCATCAAGGATTACGGGAAGGAGCATGTAGAGACAGGAAAGCTGATCGTCTATACATCGGCAGACAGCGTGTTCCAGATCGCTGCCCACGAGGAAGTGATTCCGCTGGAACAGCTGTATGAGTATTGCAGAATAGCAAGAAAGATCCTGGTGGGAAAACATGGCGTGGGGAGGGTGATCGCCAGACCATTCACCGGAACCTATCCTGATTTTAAGAGAACTTCAAACAGACATGATTTTGCATTGGAACCGCCAAAGGACACAGTGATGGACGTATTAAAGAACAATGGATATGATGTCATAAGCATCGGAAAAATCTATGATATTTTTGCGGGAAGGGGAGCCACTGACAGTAACCCGACGAAAAGTAATGCAGATGGAATCGAGAAATTGTTCATGATCCAGAATAGGGAATTCCGCGGATTATGTTTTTTAAATCTTGTGGATTTTGATATGGTCTACGGACATCGAAACGATATTGACGGATATGCACAGGCTGCCACAGAGTTTGACACTGCTTTAGGAAAATTCATGGCACAAATGCAGGATGACGATATCCTGATCATTACCGCAGATCATGGATGCGATCCGGGCTTTCAAGGTACCGATCATACGAGAGAGTATACGCCGATGCTTGCCTATGGGAAATCCATCCGCGGCGGGGCAGATCTGGGAACCAGAGGCAGCTTTGCGGATATCGGGAAGACAATACTTGATATTTTCGGGCTGCCGAATGAAATCGATGGAGAGAGCTTCTGGGGGCTGATCAGAGAGTAAATTGCGGACTATACATTATGCCGCCTATTTGGTATAATTTTTGTTATATCGGTCGTGCTTTCTGGCATATAGAGCACGGCGAAATATACAGAAGGCGGGAAAAATAAGATACATGGAGAAGAATACCGAAATTCACGAACATCAGCAAAGTCAGATACAGAATCATGAGCATGATCACGGGCAAGACAGCCATACGCATGAGCATTTTCACGAGCATACGCATACCCACGGACACAAGCATGTGCACAGCACTGCGGAGAAAAAGGCAGTCATCAACCGTCTGTCTAAAGCGATCGGACATTTAGAGGCCGTCAGGAGGATGGTGGAGAAGGACGAAGACTGCAGCGAAGTACTCATCCAGCTTGCAGCCGTGCGTTCGGCGATCAATAATACGGGAAAGGTTGTCTTAAAGAACCATATCAACCACTGTATCGTAGAGGCAGTGGAGGAGCATGATGAAGAGGCGATCAGGATGCTGAATCAGGCAATTGATAAGTTTATTAAGTAATGATTGAATATTGTGCATGAGAGAAGCGGCAGACGTTCAAACTCTACCGCTAAAGAAGCCAGAGAACTTCTAGGACAGGCGGAGTCTGCGGTTAAGCGCATTTTAAAGGAGATGTCCAAGGACGGGTTGCTCATAGAAGATGATGCAAGGAAAAACAGAAGATATTTAAAAGTAAACTTATGAAAGTCATACTCTTTCTTCCCCCAGCATACATTGTAAAAACAATGATTGCAGGGGGATTTTTTTGAAAGATTATATTGAAGAAAGAGCCGTGGAAATCGCCAATTATATCATAGAAAACAGTGCCACAGTACGGCAGACGGCGAAACAGTTCGGAATCAGCAAGAGTACCGTACATAAAGACGTAACGGAGCGGCTCCTTCAGATTAATCCTGCATTGGCGGGAGAGGCACGCAAGGTATTGGACATGAATAAGTCTGAGCGGCATATCCGCGGCGGACTTGCCACCAGAGAAAAGTATCTCCATCAGCATTAAGGGAAATAATAGTTTAGTGAGTTTTGTATTCATGGTATAATGAGTATAGCTATATTTCAAATTCAACGAACTAACGACTTGAGCATAGGAGAGAGATGAGTGAAAAGATACCATAGAATCTGTGCCGTTCTGGCCGCCTTTTTGCTGGCCGCGGGGCTGGGTGCGGGATGTGCAAAGGAAGAACAGGCTGTAAAAATAAAGAAAGAGAAGATTACACTCTGGTATTATTGGAACCAGAGCTATAGCAGAAAAGAACTGGCATATCTGGTGGACAGCTTCAACCGCTCACAAAAGGAGATTGAAGTGACCACCCAGTATGTGCCGGACGAAGATTTTAAGAAAAGACTGGCATATAGTATGGCGGACGGAGATATGCCGGACCTGGCTTTAGTGGATTCCTCTGATTTTCAATATTTTCACGCGATGGAGCCTTTCGTGGACCTGACAGATGAGATCGAAGGGATTGAAGAATATCTGCCAAAGGTGAAGGAACCATGTACGGTAGATGGACGGATCATGGGGCTTCCATATGGGATGAACTGCACAGTACTTTTTTATAATGAAGATATTTTAAAGACACATCAGGTTAAGCCCCCCCGGACTTGGCAGGAATTACATGATACGGCGGTTGAGCTCTCAGAGAATGGGCATTATGGTTTCGCTATGCCTGCCCTGGCGAGTGAAGAGAGCGTCTATTGCTTCCTTCCGATCCTGTGGTCCATGGGAGGAGATGTGGATGCCATGGATTCCAGTGAAAGCAGGGAAGCATTCCACTATTTGCGGTCTCTTACAGAGTCTGGAGCAATGAGCAGGCAGACGATCAATCTGACAGCAAAGGATCTTCTTCGGCAGTTTGTGGAAGGAAATATCGCTATGATGATCAACTCCACTACCATGATCGATTCTGTGGAGGTGTTGAATCCTTCTTTTAATTACGGCGTGACCAGTCTTCCGGCGGCGGAGGACGGAACACAGATATCAGTCCTTGGAGGAGAGATTTTTGGAGTCACGAATGGGAAGCATCAAAAGGCTGCGATTGAATTCCTGAGATTTATCAGTGAAAAGGAGAGAATGTCAGAGTATATGGAGCATTCCTCCTATATGGCGCCCCGTGCAGATGTACTGGAGGAACAGTATGCAGGAAATCCTCTCAAGAAAAGCATGATAGAATTGGCAAAGGCGGCAAATCTGAGAGAATTTTCGATAGAATGGCCCTCTGTTTCACTGGTCATCACAGATACGATGGAGGCAGAGATCATTGGTGACAGGGATGAGGATGAGCTTCTAAAAGAGGCTGCTGACAGGATGAAGGAGATCCGGGAGGAGAACCGATGAAAAAGGAACGCACATTAAGACGAAAAATGACTTTAGGGTTCCTGCTCGCAGCATTGATACCGGTCGGTATTTTTGCAGTGTTTTCTCAGATCCGCCTGAGGATCAGCCTGGAAGAGAATATGAATGGAAAGATCGCAAGTAATCTGAGTAATGCGGACCAATGTCTGGAAATGGTGTTGGACAAGTATGCCACCATTCTGTATGATATGTGTACGGATGATACGATCATTGATACGGTGGAAGCAATCATTCAGGATCAGGATGATCTGGATGCAAATACCAGCATCCTGCGTCATGAATTGAGCCATATCTGCAACCGTAATCCCGGTATTGAGGGGATCACGATTTACCTGGAAAACGGCGGCGTGATCTTCTATGACCGGCTGAACTCCTCCTCCACAGACAGCGTGTGGGCAGACAAGATCAGTATCCCAAAGATCACAAAAGGAGAAGCCTACTATGGGGTTACCAATCCGGTAACAGCGAATGAAAAGGAGAACTACCTGTTCAGCATTGCCCGCAAGCTGGTGGATTATAAGAATATCCATGAGCAGCTGGGAACAGTGATCATTAATATCAATGAGGAACAGATCAAGGCTGCGCTTGTGACGGGGACGGACAACCAGACCTATCTGTTGGATCAGGATACCGTGATCAGTGCACCGGATTCGTCTAAGATCGGGCAGAAGTTTACCAGAGTGCAGGATCAGGAGAGGAATAAATATACAAAGGCCGTTAATAAAAAGAGCGGTTTTACCATCTGCAATGAACAGCCTCTGGACGCTTATAACAGAGCCATCCGGGAGCAGGTTATCTTTCTATTGGTGATCGCTGCGGGATCAGTGGTGACGATGCTGCTTTTGATCTATTCTTTTACAAAGCCATATCTAATGGCCGTGGATGCGCTGGTAAACGGTATGAATGAAGTGGAGAGCGGGAATTTTGAGATCCGTGTTAATCCCCCGGAAACAATGCCTGCGGAGATCAAGCGGATCGGAGCGGGCTTTAATGAAATGGTCGTGCATATCGAGAGTCTGATCGCTCAGGTAAAAGAGGCTGTCGTGGAGCAGAAGAATGCGGAGCTGTCCGCGCTGGAGGCCCAGATCGATCCCCATTTTCTGTATAATACACTGGATACGATCAACTGGAAAGCCATAGAAAATGAGCAGTATGAGATCAGTCAAATGGTGGGGGCGCTGGCGGATATTCTGCGTTACACGGTCAAAAATGCCGGGGGCACCACGACGGTGCGTCAGGAACTGGGGTGGCTGAGGGAATATGTCATGCTGCAGGAGGTGAAGCTTGGCAGAAGTGTGAAGATAGAAGAACAGGTACCGGAAGAGCTGATGGGATATCCGATCCATAAATTACTTCTGCAGCCATTTATAGAAAATTCAGTGAAGCACGGTTTCCATGAGATGGATGGAGAATGCCGCATCGGGATCATTATGCGGCTGGTGGGAGAACAGATCCACATTATCATAAGGGACAATGGAAATGGGATCGGGCCTGGAATGCTGAAGAAATTAAATGACCCGACAGAAGAACTGGATGGACATGTAGGGATCATCAATGTAAGAAAACGTTTGAAGCTGTACTATGGTGAAGCGGCGGATATCTATTTCGAGAGCCAGCCGGGCAGTTATACGAGGGCCCATCTGTTTATTCCTTATCATATGGAAGAAAGGCGGGAACAGTAGGACTTCAGAGAGTATCAGGTTTCAATGGGGAATGCACAGGCAGATAAGATCAGGAAAGGAGGTCCTGCAGATGAAGATTGTCATTGTAGAGGATGAGACACCGATCAGGGAAGGGCTGGCGAAGATTCTTCGTAAGATCGACCCGGATTATGAAGTAGAAGGAATTGCGGCAGACGGGCAGGAGGGCTACAGCCTGATCTGCCAGACGAAACCGGATCTGATCATTTTGGACATTGAGATGCCGAAGATGAGTGGATTGGAGATGCTGGCAAAGCTTCGGGCTAAAGGATATCAGTGTAAGGTGTTGATCCTGTCCGCGTATTCTGACTTTAACTATGCGAAGCAGGCCATAGAGCTGGATATTGAGAATTATCTGCTAAAGCCGATCAAGATACCCGAGTTAAAAAAGGCGCTCCGGCAGGTAGAGGACAGCCTTGCCAAGGAGCAGAGCAGGGAAAAAGCATTCTCTATAGAAGGGATTTTCCTATCCTGTCTGAATGGACAGATCAAGCCGGACGAGCAGTTTCACAATATGACGAGGGAACGGTTTGGCTTTTCATTGGAAGAGCCGGCGGAGGTATTTGCAGTCTGGCTGGGGGATGGCTATGAGGAACAGAAAAAGTTAGCCAGGGAGCTTTTAGAGGATGTAGGTGCCCATACGGTAAAGTTTGCATCCTATGTCATCGAAGCGGACGCGTGGAAAATGCTGATTATGATCCTATACCGGCTGGAAGGGGAATCCCAGTACATATATTTCCAGAAATCAGTTTCACCCATGCTGTGCAGCCATCTGAAATCCCCGATTGTCCTGCTGTGGCGTCATGTGGATGATCTGCTTGCGCTTTCCACAGTTATTACAGAGATGCAGAAGGACCGGGAGTGGAATCTCCTTTTAGGAAAAGGCTTTTTGATCCGAAGGCGGGATGTGGAAAATATAAAGGTAGTTCCGTTAAAGCATCCGTCAGAACTGGAGGATAAGGCATGCCAGGCTATAAAGCGGCTGGATACAGAGGCTGCAGCAGACTGTTTTAAAGCGCTGTTTGAGTACTATCAGGAGGTACCCCATACCCCGGAAGAGGTGAAAAAATCGCTGATCGTTTTTACCTGGGCGATCATCAACGCCTATAAGGAAACCAATGAGATCGTCGCGGACCTTAAGGTTCAGGCGATCCTGCGGGAGATGTCCGAGGCGGTGAGCTGGAATCAGATCGATGCAAGCCTGCATCAGCTCTTTTATCTGATCAATGCAAGAAGTAAGAAGGAAGAGGAAGTTCCGGTCAGTGTACTTGTACAGAAGGCGCAGCAGATGATCCGAAAATATTATGATCAGGGGATCACACTGGATGAGATCGCTGACAAGCTGTTTGTATCGGAAGAATACTTAAGTGCACAGTTTAAAAAAGAAACCGGTGTAACATTCTCAGAGACGATTCGGAAGTACCGGATCGAGAAGGTAAAGGAGCTTCTTTTGGATACCCATCTAAAGCTAAATCAGATCGCGGAGCTGGCAGGATACTCGGATCCGAAGTATATGAGCCGGGTGTTTAAAGAGGAAGTGGGGATGCTTCCGAACGAATTTCGTAAGTCAGCCCATTAAATATTTCTACCTTTTTCAGAAATTTTATCCTAAAATTTGTCAAAATTTGTGTTATGATGTCGATAACAAAAAAGAGGGGCTAATCATTAGGAACATAGATAATTTGAAAAAGGAGAGGAAAATAATGAGCGAAATGATGATCAAATTCAGCAATCCTGAAGAAGTATTAGAATTCGTAAATAAGGTGGCAAAATATCCATTTGATATGGATATGAAGCGGGGCAGATTTGTTGTTGACGCAAAGTCTATCCTTGGGATCATGAACCTGGGATTCAACAACCCGATCGAACTAAAGATATATGATGAAGACTGTGATGAGCTGAAAAAAGAGATTTCTAAATATGCGGCTGCATAGTCTTGAGTAAAAGGACTGCTCCTGACAGCCGGAAGGTATGGTTAGAGACAGCATAAATGCCTGTCAGAGATACCTGTGAAATCAAGAGCTAAAGGTGTGGTTGAAGTGGTTTATACTTGTTTACAGAAACTTCTCGGCGTATAATAAAATACGTTGAGGAGTTTTTATTTGGAGGAAAAGAGAGAATTGAGAGCAAAAATAGACAGAAGTGCCTATTTATTCGATAATAAGGCACTGAAAGCATTGATCATCCCTCTGATTATCGAACAGCTTCTGGCCGTTCTGGTGGGGATGGCAGATTCTATTATGATCGCGAGTGTGGGAGAGGCGGCTGTATCGGGCGTGTCGCTGGTCGATAACATCATGGTATTGTTTATCAACGTTTTCGCGGCTCTTGCAACAGGAGGAGCAGTAGTCTCAGGTCAGTATCTCGGCCAGAAAAATGACAAGTCTGCCTGTGAAGCGTCCACCCAGGTGGTCTGGTTCATCACAATGATAGCAGTCGTGATCATGGCAGTCATCTACTGCGGAAAATGGTTTATCCTGCATGTTGTATTCGGCTCGATCGAGTCTGATGTCATGGGTCATGCCAATACTTACCTGATGATCGTTACGGCATCTATCCCGTTTATAGCCTTGTATAATGCCGGGGCGGCGACATTTCGTGCAATGGGGAATTCCAAGATTTCCATGCAGGTTTCCATCATCATGAATATGATTAATATCGGTGGAAATGCTCTGTTGATCTACGGATTTCATCGCGGCACAGAAGGGGTAGCGATTCCGACCCTCGTTTCCAGAATCGTGGCTGCGGTTCTAATTATTGGACTTTTGTGCGACCAGAAGCGGCAGTTACATGTTAAACGGACTTTAAAGTACAAGCCAGAATGGAGGATGATCAAAAGAATCTTGTCTATCGGAATCCCAAACGGCTTGGAGAACAGTATGTTCCAGCTGGGGAAGATCCTGGTACTGAGTCTGGTTTCCACGTTTGGTACCTATGCGATCGCGGCGAATGCAGTCAGCAACGCTGTGGCATTGTTTCAGATCCTGCCGGGAATGGCGCTGAACCTCGCGATCACGTCAGTCATTGCACAGTGTGTCGGTGCCGGTGATTATGAGCAGGTGCATTATTATACAAAGAAACTGGTAGGGATCGTTTATGTGCTCATGTGGATCATGAATGCGGCAATCTTTATGCTGCTCCCATTGATTTTGAGAGCCTATAACCTTTCAGACCTGACAGCAGAAACAACAAGACAGATCCTCTATTTCCACAGCATCAGCTGTATGCTGATCTGGCCGTTGTCGTTCTCCGTGCCTTCCACGCTGCGCGCAGCGGGAGATGCTCAGGTTACGATGGTGATCTCTATTTTCTCCATGTGGGTGTTCAGGATCGTGTTCAGCTATATCCTGGGCCGGTATATGGGAATGGGAGTATTCGGTATCTGGGTGGCGATGGTCATTGACTGGTGTTTCCGGGCTGTCTGCATGTGTATCAGGTATCGCGGCGGAAAGTGGAAGCTGAAACGTACGATCTGATAAGAACAAAATGGTGATAAGTAAGAGGCAGAGTGTGGATATCTTCTTCATTTGGCAGGAAGAATGTGGATATGTTTTCCATTTTGAATCAGATCTGCGGGAAAATGGAAGAAAAATGCTGTTCTATAGGGATTTTTTTGTAAACAGAGGCTTGATAATCCGAAAGTGCTACATTATAATAGGCTAGTACATCGTATCGTGATTAACAGCCAGTTATTTATTTTATCATGTACCAGTAAATCAGAAACAGGTTTCGATGGAAGAAGTTTTCTATCGGCCGTATTTTGAGTAGGAGGATAATTTTGAAGAACGAATTAGTGATTGTCCTGGATTTTGGCGGGCAGTATAACCAGTTAGTCGCAAGGCGTGTCAGAGAATGTAACGTGTATTGCGAGATTTATTCTTATAAGACAGATATAGAAAAAATCAAAGAAATGAACCCGAAGGGTATTATTCTGACAGGAGGGCCGAACAGCTGTTATGAGGCGGATTCACCGACTTATACCAGGGAACTATTCGAGCTGGGTGTGCCTGTATTAGGTCTGTGCTATGGTGCGCAGCTGATGATGCATGTGCTCGGCGGAAAGGTAGAGCGCGCCGAGGTGCGTGAGTACGGAAAGACAGAAGTTCTGATCGATAAGCAGTCTTCCAAAACATTCGAGAATGTATCGGAGAAGACGATCTGCTGGATGAGTCATTTTGATTATATCTCACAGACTGCGCCGGGATTCGAAATCACGGCTCATACGGCTGACTGTCCGGTGGCGGCTGCAGAAAATGAGGCAGAGGGGCTGTATGCGATCCAGTTCCATCCGGAAGTGCTTCATACGGTTGAAGGCACAAAGATGATCAACAACTTTGTGAAAAATGTATGCGGCTGTGCCGGAGACTGGAAGATGGATGCGTTTGTAGATGAGACGATCCAGACGATCCGTGAGAAGGTCGGAGACGGAAAGGTGCTCTGTGCGCTGTCCGGCGGTGTGGATTCTTCTGTGGCGGCAGTTCTTTTGTCTAAGGCGATCGGATCACAGCTGACTTGTGTCTTTGTAGATCACGGTCTGCTGAGAAAAGACGAAGGGGACGAGGTTGAGGCTGTATTCGGTCCACAAGGCCACTATGACCTGAACTTCATCCGTGTGAATGCACAGGAGAGATTCTATGAAAAGCTGGCAGGGGTGACCGAGCCGGAAGAAAAAAGAAAGATCATCGGGGAAGAGTTTATCCGTGTGTTTGAGGAAGAGGCCAAGAAGATCGGTACTGTAGACTTCCTCGTGCAGGGAACCATTTACCCGGATGTTGTAGAGAGCGGTCTTGGCGGTGAATCCGCAGTGATCAAGTCCCATCACAATGTGGGCGGTCTGCCGGATTATGTAGATTTTAAAGAAATCATCGAACCACTTAGGGATCTGTTTAAAGACGAGGTCCGCAAAGCCGGACTGGAACTGGGGATACCGGAAAGACTGGTATTCAGACAGCCATTCCCCGGACCGGGACTTGGGATCAGGATCATCGGTGAGATCACCGCTGAGAAGGTGAAGATCGTACAGGACGCTGACGCAATCTACCGCGAAGAGATGGATGCGGCAGGAATGAATAAGATCGTGGGACAGTACTTTGCGGCACTGACCAATATGCGGTCTGTGGGAGTTATGGGGGATGAAAGAACCTATGATTATGCCGTTGCACTCAGAGCAGTCAATACGATTGATTTTATGACCGCAGAGTCCGCAGAAGTGCCCTGGGAGGTACTGCATCGGGTGACGAGCAGGATCGTCAATGAAGTGAATCATGTAAACCGCGTATTCTATGATCTGACGGGGAAACCACCGGGGACGATAGAGTTTGAATAGACACCACATCTCTGGGAAGCCTTATTTTACAGGCTTTCCAGAGACTTTTCTCTTTTATTGGCTACAAATTGGCTACACCTGCCATTTGGCTACCATTCGGAACTGTCGTTCCGTTTATCACATTTTCAAGTTGGGCAGCTACTTCTGCCTGCTTATTCGGATACAGATGACTGTAAGTATTTAAGGTCGTCTGTATTTTTTCATGTCCGAGCCGGTCTGCAATCAGGAGAGGCTGGCATCCCATTTCGATCAAAAGACTTGCATGGGAGTGACGGAGATCGTGTACCCGGATTTTTTTTACTCCTGACTTCTTACACCCTCGGAGCATTTCATGGTTCAGAAAACTTTTGGTGTAAGGAAACAGTCTGTCATCCGGCTGGATCTCATAGCACTTATCCATATACTCTTTCAGACAGTTGGCAAGGGTCTGTGGAATGGTAACAACCCGGTTGCTTTTTGGCGTCTTTGGCGGCCAGATCACATCCCTGCCGTTGATACGCTGAAAGGTCTTATTAATCGTGATTGTATGGTCTACAAGATCCACATCTGCAGGCGTTAATGCACATAACTCTCCTACACGCATTCCGGTATAATACAGAGTCATAAATGCGGTATAGGAGGCTGGTTTATCCTGTACTGTCACTATAAACTGCTCAAACTCTGCTTTTGTCCAGAAGTTCATTTCTTCCGCATGACTTTTTCCCATACTTCCGGCTTTGGTGCATGGATTCTCATGCAGGTCATAATACTTCACTGCATAATTGAACATAGCCGTCAGCTGGTTGTTGATCGCTTTTAAATAAGTCTGGGAATAAGGTTTTCCATTTTCATCCCGATAGGCAGTTAAGCTGTTCTGCCATTTGCGGATATCTTTTGGCGTAATCTCATTGATAGGGATTTTTCCAAATACCGGAAGAATCTTTTTGTCCACCATATAATGTTTACTGATGATGGTAGACTCTTTCAGCCTGTGGCTCATATCTTCAAAATACAGTTCTACGAAATCCTGGAACAGCATTCCCATATCGGCTGTCGCTTTGTTCAGAAAATCCCGTTCCCATTCTAAAGCTTCTTTTTTGGTTGTAAACCCACGTTTCTTTTTATGGATGACTTTTCCGGTGTAATCCTTGACACGAATCTGTGACATCCATTTTCCTGAAGTATCCTTTGTTACTGACAAATCTGATCATTCCTTTCTTAGAGTTATAAAAACCCTATGTTGGGAGATTATTCGCCAGAAAGCAGAGCAGCTCTTCTTTTTATACGCTCGTTTTCATCAAGATCTTCAAATTCAGACATTTCTACACCCTGTGAAGCATAATAAGCCAGTGTCTTATCTTTCCACGCCTCATAGGCAGATTTTGACATGCTGTATTCTTTGAAAGATTCTCGATTGTTTTCCCACTCTTCCAGGAAAAGACATATATCCGCATTCAGATCGGCTGCTTTATCTTTTCCGTCAAAGGTAATGGAACACTGCCAGCCGTCATGGTGAGGCGGTCTTTTTGTCTCAATAGAAAAATGAAGTCCTGTTATTTTCTCAATCTGAAACAGGCATTCCATTACGTCTGAAAGGCTGTCAAATTTAAAATCGCCGGTCTGATGCCCCAGAAGATAGGTGGAAGTAGTATCCAGCACTTTGGCAAGTTCATTGACCATAGCAATAGATACTTCAATTTCTCCGCTTTCGTATTTCTGAATGGTGCGGAGTGACTTTCCTAAAAGATCTGCTAACTCTTTCTGGTTATAACCTCGTTTTTTTCGGAGAGTTTTAATACGTTCTCCAATCGTTGAAATATCCATATCATTCATTATTTATTCACCTCACGCACAGTATAACACAGAAAAATATGTATTGCAAGTGCGTAAAATTTAAAAATGCTATTTACAAATATGAAAAACAGACGTATAATAAAAACACGAATTAAAAATGCGTATAATATGACGTGTAATAATTCAAACTAATAAAAAACGTATGTAAAATGCACTATTTGTAGTTTGTCAGAGAAAGGAGGGAAGAAAATGCAGGTTAAGGTTTCTTATATAACAGCCAATGACATTATGGAGGTACTGGGTGTCGGCAGGAGCAAAGCATATGGCATTGTGCGGGAACTGAACCAGGAACTGGAAGAATCCGGTTATAACGTGATCAGAGGTAAAGTCCCGATCCGGTATTTCCAGAAAAAGTTCTATGGCTGCGAATCGGAGTAAGGGATGAATATTTTTCAAAGTGTTAAGAAATCCGTTACCGCAAGGCAGGCTGCCGAACGATATGGATTGAAGGTAAACACAAATGGGATGGCGTGCTGTCCTTTTCATCAGGACCGTCATCCCAGCATGAAAGTGGATCAGGGATTTTACTGCTTTGCCTGCGGGGCAAAGGGAGATGTAATCACATTTACGGGCAAATTATTTGGAATGTCTCCTTATGAGGCAGCAAAAAAGCTGATCACTGATTTTAATCTTCCAATCCCATTAAAGGAGCAAAAGTCTGTTCAGAACAAATCCCGGGACAGAGAAGGTAAAAAAGTACAAAGTCGGTATCATTTTTCGGTAAAAAGTAAGGTTAGAACCTGGAAAAATCATGCCGTAGAGGTTTTGACGGACTATCTGTCGTGGATTCGGTTCTGGAAACAGTTTTACGGATCCGGGCCGGAGCCTTTTGAGCAGGAATGCTTTGTGGAGGCACTGGATAATGAGAGGAAGATCAATGATTATCTGGATATCCTTTTGACCGGTGACGGAGAGGAAATAGCGGAATTTTTCATTTATAAACGGAAGGAGGTGGAGAAGATTGAGCAGCGAATGGAAGAATATCAGCGGGGAGTCCTGGAAGAAATTAGAGAATATTGTAGAGCAGGAAATGCTGACACCGGAAGAAATCCGGGACAATCTGGAAGTAACGGAGAAAGGCCGGATCCGGCAGTCTATCCAGAATTGCAAATACGTGTTGGAATATGATCCATGCCTGCGGGGAGCTGTCTGCAGGAATGAGATGACCTGCCAAATTGATATTAAGAAAAAAGTGCCATGGAAGAGACGGGGCGTACAGATGACAGATACGGATATGAACAACCTGTCTCTCTATCTGGAAAAAAATTACGGACTGACCAGTGACCGGGTGATCGGAAAAGCGATAGATATTGTAGCCAACGATAACAGTTTCCATCCTATCATTGATCTGCTGGAAAGTCTGAAGTGGGACGGCAGACCCCGTATTGCGGGGATGCTGACTCATTTCTTCGGGGCAGAAAATCCGGAATATGCAGGAGAGGTTATGAAGATGCACATGCTGGCAGCCATAAGCCGCCTGTATGAACCTGGAAAGAAGTACGATATCATGCTCTGTCTGGTTGGCGGTCAGGGGACAGGAAAATCTACTTTTTTCAAATATCTGGCAATTCAGGATGAATGGTTCACGGATGATGTGAAACGGCTGGATGACAAGAAAGTTTACGAATATCTGCAGGGGCACTGGATTGTGGAAATGTCGGAAATGAATGCAGTAGCGAATGCCAAAAGCATTGAGGAGACCAAATCTTTCCTGAGCAGACAGAAGGACACTTATCGGATTCCCTACGAAAGAAGAGCGGAAGACAGATATCGTCAATGCGTGTTCTGCGGCACTTCCAATGACCTTGCTTTCCTGCCTTTTGACCGGACGGGTAATCGGCGGTTCGGACCGGTAAAGGTATGTCCGGAAAAAGCAGAGACTATGATATATCGGGATGAAAAAGGCTCCAGAGAATATATCATACAGGCGTGGGCAGAAGCAATGGAAATCTACCGAAGCAGGGAATTTCTCCTGACCTTCTCTCCGGATATGGAAGACTATGTGAAATCTCTGCAGAAGGACTTTATGCCGGAAGATACACAGACCGGGATGATCCAGGCTTTCCTGGACAACTACGAAGAGGATTATGTCTGCTCCACCATCATCTATCAGGAAGTGTTTCATCAGGAAGGCATTGTCCCTAAATGGCAGTCCAAAGAGATCGGAGACTTGATGGACAATGAGATTACCGGATGGGAAAAACATGGGAATCACAGGTTCTCCGGGGGACTGGGAACGCAGCGTTCATGGAAGCGGATCCGTCCGAAAAAGGATTCGGATGGATTCATGAAAGTGGATGAAAATAAGGAGTTACCTTTTGAGTAAAAGTTAACTTTAAAAATGTTTTGGGCCTTGTTCACAAAAGTTTGTTCACAAGTTTGTGAACAGGGAAGTGTGAACAGGGAGAAAAAAACTTTGAAAGTTAAAAACACAGGAGTGAAATAAGGCCCGGATACGGGCAGAAAGAAAAAGGCGGATACGCCAGAAACTAAGCCCTCGGCGATTGAGAGCGAAATACACCCATCGCACAAATCTGACGATTTATACTCTGTGTATTTCGCGACTGCATCGAGCTCTTCCCTTAAGAAACAGCCACCGGCACTTCCTTAAGGGAATCCTCCGGAAGGCCCTGCGGGGCAGACCGGCGTGTAAACAAAGGGATGATCTGACGTACAACCGCCGGAAAGGAGATACATGACAAATGGAAAAAACAGTTTTCTTCAGGTGGTCAAACTGCCCAATGTCAGAGGCAGGGTGCGTTATATCTCGGATCCGAAACGACAGGAAAATTTATATGCCACCTTTACCAATGTGGAGTCGAAATATTGGTCTTACCTTTCAAAAGAAAATCAGAAGGATTTCAGAAAAAGCGGTACAGAGGGCAAATGCATTGAGGCGAGAGAGCTGATCATCATGCTGCCGCCAAGTCTGATCCAATATGATCCGGATATGCTGCTGAAATATTTTTCCGCAAAGTTTGTGGAGAGATATGATATGGCGGTGGCAAGCGCTCTGCACCATAATAAGGCAAAAACCAATCTTCATATTCATCTGATCTTTTCAGAAAGACAGGAATTAGATGTTCCGGAAAGAAAGATTGCTGCAAGGAATATGTTCTATGACGAAAACGGAAAACACGTCCGGACAAAGAAAGAGATCCTGAATGAACGTGGAGAGATCCGGCCGGGATGCAGGATCATTAAAAAGGGAGAAGTTTATGAAACCAATCTCTTCAAACCGAAAAACCAGGAATTCAAGTCCAAGAAATTTACGGAAAAAATGAAATATTACTATACGGATCTTATCAATGAACTGGTGAAAGATCCGACAGAGAAACTAAAGGTGTTTGATAAGAACAGTCCTTATCTGCCTACCAGAAAGATTGGAAAGAACAATCCAAAGGCAGAGGAGATTCGAATTGACAATTATCTCCGGCAGGAATGGAATCATATGGTGGACCGGGCAGTGATGGAAGGAGTGACAGAGGAAGAATTGTGCCAGGTGAAGAAAAAAGAGATCACTGTGCCTGCTCAAGAATCGATCATAAAGGCAGGCTGGAAACCGGATCAGTTCCGAAAGATTTTGCAGAAAGCCATCGGGAAACTGAGAGGATTCATTCAGTTTATGAAAGAGATCCGGAATGGAGAATTTGACACAAGAGGAAACCCGCTGATCCGCTATGATCTGAGATTTGATGTGACACCGGCATCACTACCGGAGTCAGCGAAAGGAGAAAGACCATCTTCCGCTCTGCAGGAAGCGGAAGTAATGAGGCTGGATCGTATTTTGCAGAAGATGAAGAAAGCAGAACAGAAAATTTACGCCATTGAGAAAGTAAAACTCAGGCTGGAGAAAGATCTGAAAGAAGTGCAGAAAAAGTGGTTTCATGGGAAAGAGAAGAAAGAGCTGGAGCAGAAGATTGCTGGAAAACGGCAGGAACTGAAGAAAGCACAGGAGACCCTAAGCGAGATTCCCAAAATGCAGGGATATGAAAATGCACTGGAAGTAAAGAAAGCTTATAAAGCTGCAGTTACTGAACTGGAAGGTGTGCGGAAACTTCAGAGTGAATGGGATCAGAAGGGAATTCCGGAAAAGAAGTACTGGGTGATTAAAGCCAACGTTCCAGAGCAGACAACGCAAAAAAGTATCCATGAACGCCTGGAGGAGAAAAAACGAGGCGTGGAACAACAAAAGAAAAAAGAGCGGAAAAGAAATCAGGATAGGGATTGCCTGTAAAGAAACAGCCGGAATCGTCAATGTTCTCATTGAAGGCTCCGGCTGTAATTGCAGGTTGCATAAATGATTTATAGTAATCCGAAAAAGAATTCAGCGATATCTGCATCAAAGATTTTGCTGAGTGCAATCAGTTCACTGACTTTGATATTCATTCGATTAGTTTCAAGTTTTGCATAAGTGCTTTTGGAAATTTCAATTCCCATCAGCTGTAACTGCGCAACAACCTGATCCTGTGTCATATTTGTACTGCGTCTTAGACGCTGGATATTATGGCCGATATCCATGTCTGGTCTGATTTTCTGCATATCTGATCTGCTCCTAAAAATTCGTAATAAAGAAATATATATTGATTGTATGTAGTATTCAGACTATAATGTTTCGTAATGAAGAAATATTTCGCAATAAAGAAAGGATGATCAGAAAATGTTCGTTGATAAAATATTTGAAAGAGCTACGATACGAGGGATAGCGGATTATCTGTTGTTTGGTCAAGGATCAGATGAAGACGATAGGAGTTATGAGGAACGATTGGATGAACCATATATGAGGTTTGAGAAGGCTGTAGAGAAATATGATAAAAGCAAGACTTCCGAGTTGCTGGATCTGTGTAATGAAGTGAGCAGTGAAACGGCTAGTGTGTATATGGAAATAGGGCTGCAGGCAGGGATATTGTTGATGGTGGATGTGATAAAGAATATCCATGTAGAAAAGAAAATCTCTTTTACCAATTTTGTGAATAGGGATGAGGTATATAATGGTAATGAAACATTACTGGATGCAATGTATAAAGAATGGGTAGATGGAGAATTGGGGGAGGTATTACTGAAAGATGAACGATATCAGAAAATAAACAAAGAGATGAGGAAAAAGGTTGAGAAAATAGATAAACTTGGGTTTGGAAAAGAGGAAGAGATGGCTATTGACAGAGCATTGTTGGAGACAAAGGAAAGGTGTGCGGAGTATGGCAGGGTATTGTATAGACAAGGTTTTTTTGATGCGATAAATTTATTAAAATGCTAATGTCTGTTAAAGAAAAATATGGTAAGATGAAAGAAAAGTTTAAGTATTTGAAGGAGAAAATATGGATAACAATAGAATTATTGATATTGAAGTTTTTTTAATAGATGCGAAAGGGAAGCGATAACTCCTTTTGCAGCTGTGAGTTCTTTAGATAAGAAGGACGTTATTTTGCAGTCGGATGATATTGAAGAATTGTTTGAATTGTGCAAGTTAAACAAAATAAATACCATATTTTATTATTATGGATATCCTGATATCCAAAATTATCAAATAGACAAAGATAAGTTGGCAGAAAATTTGAGACAGAGATACACAAGTAAATTGAATATAGCCATGTTCAATTTACAATATATCCCCAAAGACTATTTCGAGGATATTTTACAAAATATTATATTGAAAATGCAAGTGAGTGCGGAAAAGCAAAATCAGAGAATTGTAGGAGTTAATGAGGATGAACCAGATTATTTTCAAGCATTTGTATGTTTAAACGGTTATAAAGTTGCCGTGTTCTTGAATGTGGGATGGGATGAAGATGATGACGAAAGCGAACCGTTAATGATAGCAAGGATATATTAGTGATTATGTGATGATTATTACGGATAGTTATTCAAATCTAATATCTGAGGATGGTATTATGGAGAACAAAGACACTCATTACTATTCTTATAAAGATATTCCGGATAATGAATGGGAAAGCGGAGTAAAAACTGGAGGATATCAAATTATTTTTCATGGAGAGTCTTTTGGGCTGAAGACAGACTCTAATATGACTAATTACAATTTTATAAAGCAATAATAGGATAATAAAATAATTGTGCGGTAAACTGTAGAGTAGGCCTTTGCGGAAAGGACGTTCCCAATACAACCATGATGCAGATAAGAACTTGAAAGGTTACAGATTTGCAAGTCCTCTTGTGTGTTGGGGATGATTTTTTAAGAAGAGGACTGAAATTTGCGGTAATTTTGGAATTAAGGAGAGGTGTTCTCAATCGTGCTAAGTCGTCCATAGTTTGTAACGCGTCTGTAACAAATTTCAGTGTAATCCCTGATTTTCCGGCTGTTTTCGGTTACGCAAACGATAATTCTTGTTTTCAAAGAGAAAACTTGCAAGCCACTGGATAAAACTCTTGATGGATGTCTGTACGGAGAATGATGAGAGTGGTCTTGTGGCAGCAGAGAAGATTAAAAGGACAATGCCTCAGATAAAAATAATTATCGTGACTTCTTTAGTAGAGTGCAGTTTTATTGACAGGGCGCGCAAAGCGGGAGTAGAAAGCTTCTGGTATAAAGATGCCGGTAAAGAGGAACTGTTGGAGGTTATGGATCGCACGATGAAAGGGGAGAGCGTGTATCCGGATGCTCCACCGGTTGTGATGATCGGAACAGCGAAAAGCTGTGATTTTACACCTGGGGAATTAGCAGTTCTGCGATTATTGGTGGAAGGAGAATCCTATAAAAAAATTGCAGAAAGTTTGTGTATATCACCGGAGACTGTAAAATGGCATATCAAAAATATGCTGCAGAAAACGAATTTTGATTCCAAAACGAAATTGGCGGTAGCTGTTACAAAGAAAAATCTGATTATAAATGGATTTTAAAAATAGCATTTTACTACCCATATGGGGAGTGCTTAAGACTCTGAAAACCGATATCACATACTATGTAAAAGTGTATCAAACCTATGGTTTTGTTCCTTGTTGAGATGTCAGATTGTTTATAAGATACTGTCTGGAAAGGAGAAAAATAATATGAGATGTATTATGAGAAGAATCTGCCTATTCCTGGTAATGATTGCGGTTATAGTTTTTACAGGGTGTGGGCAGAAGAAAAAAGAAGATCCAGTAACCGTTACATTGTGGCATGTATATGGAGGACAGACAGAATCGCCATTAAACGATCTGATTGATGAATTTAATGAAACGATTGGAAAAGAGGAAAATATCCAGGTACAGGTTGGCAGTGTTACAAATACGAATACGATACATGAAAATGTACTGGCATCCGCATTTGGAGATCCGGGAGCTTCCAAACTGCCGGATATGTTTGTTTCCTATCCTAAAACAGTTCTGGCGATGCCGGATGATACGGAACTTGTAGATTATTATGATTATTTTACAGAAGAAGAATTGAACGAATTTATTCCGGCCTTTTTGGAAGAAGGTGTCATTCATGAAAGACTTTCTATTTTGCCGGTAGCAAAATCAACGGAAGTTATGTTTATCAATAAAACAGCATTTGATCGTTTTGCGAAAGAAACAGGAGCGAAGATGGAAGATTTAAAAACATGGGAAGGACTCTTCGCAATGGCAGAACAATATGCTGCATGGACAGATAACCAGACGCCGGACATACCTGATGATGGAAAGAATTTTTTCGTTCATGATTATCATTTTAACTATTTTCAGGTAGGTGTAGAATCTCTGGGTGAAAATTTCTTTAAGGGAGAAAATCTGGCTTTCGGCCCGGAATTTCAAACAGTATGGGAACCCTATGCAAAAGCGGCACTGTCCGGAGGAGTATGGCTTCGCGGCGGTTATGCAACGGAACCTTTGCGAACGGGAGATTCGATTGTATCAGTGGCTTCGTCAGCCAGTGTATTATATTATTCTGACGAGGTTACTTATGCGGATAACACATCGGAAAAAGTAGAGATTGTTTCTATGCCATGTCCCGTATTTTCCAGAGGAGAAACGATGGTTATGCAGCGAGGCGCCGGCATTTGCACAGTAAAATCTACACCGGAAAAAGAAAAGGCCTGTATTACGTTTCTTAAATGGCTGACAGAAGCCCAAAAGAATGTAGAATTTGTGACTAGTCTTGGATATATGCCGGTAAAGCAGGAGGCTTTCGATATTTACCTTCCGGAGGCGATCGAGAAGTTAAGTGATCCGATGTATGTATCACTTTATCAGGCTTTTTTAAAGACGCAGGAGAATTATACATTTTATACTGCTCCGCAATTGGATTCCTATCTGGATCTGGAAACAAAGTTTGAAGAACTTATCAGGCAAATCTTGTCAGTAAAGCGGTTGGAGTGGCTGGAAGACCCGGAAGATATGGATAAACTTGTTTCAGAGACATTAGAGGATTTCAAAGCAGCATACACACAATAATGTCTGCCGGATCGGCAAAAAGAGGTGGCTGACATATGGGAGAAAAGAAAATAAATTTCTGGAAGATTATAAAAGGAATAAAGAGACAAAGCATTCGTATGCAGCAAAGACTGATTGTTTATTGGTGCGTGGTGATTTTAACACTTTTTTTTGTGACAGTTCTATTACTCAGTATTTTGGGAGTCCTTCCGGGAATGGATTTTAAAGTACGGGAAATGTTGTCTGCCCAGCAGAAAAATACGTTGTCAACTATGACAGAGCAGACTGATATTATGATGGCGAGAAGTATTTCTTTATCGGAAGACATTACAAAAGAATTGAATCAATGCCTGACAGCCAATGGAAAGACATTTTCAGATTTGAATGATAATCCTCAGCTGATCATGGATTTAGAGTCTGCGCTGTATCCCTCCTTGAAATCTGCATTGGATGTGAAGTATTGCAGTGGAGTTTTTGTTGTATTGGATGCAACGGTAAATACGAAGACGGAATATGCAGATACATCACGCATGGGAATTTACCTGCGCCTGTCTGATTTAAAGGCAGTAAATACAAGCAAACAGCACGTAGTTTTTTTCAGGGGAAATGCTGATATTGCAAGAGCAGAGCAGGTACAGCTCCATAACCGTTGGAATTTAGAATTTGATACGTCCGCATTGCCGGGTTATGAACAGATTATGCGGTTTGATGGGAACCGGCTGGTAGAGAGCTGCCTGTGGACAGACCGGCTGGAGCTGAGTGACACATGGGAGGATGTGCAGCTTTTATATGTCCCGGTTTTAGACAGTACCGGAAAAGTACGCGGTTTGTGCGGTATGGAGATGAGTAATCTGTATTTCAGGCTGTCTTATCCTATGGTGGAAGGTTCCTGTGGGAATATAGTGACAGTACTGGCTCCTATGGACAAAAAAGGAAACATCTATCTGGATAAGGCGATGTTCGGAGATACAAAAGAAACGTATCTTTCACCATCAGGAACGATGACAGTGAAGAAAGGAAAGTATTATAATACATATTCTACCGCTTTCGGGAATTATATAGGCAGGCATGAACTGCTTGAATTGAAGAGTTGTAATGGGATGCCGCTTGCGGTACTGACATTGATATCAGAAGCGAATTATGAAAAATTAACAGCGGACAATCGAAGGGACTGGATCATCGGTACGTTGTTATTCCTGATTTTATTATTGGTTGTTTCTGTCAGTATGTCCCGTCGTTTTGTGAAGCCGATTCTTCGGAGTTTAAAAGCACTGCAGGAGGATACGCTGACAGATGAAAATATATCAGGAATTTCAGAAGTGGATGCACTGGTTGATTTTATGCAGAAAAAAAGAAATACGGAGAAACTGGAAAATGGAGGCATTCCTCCGAATATAGAAGAAATGCTCAAGGCGTTTGCTTTGCGCGTGGAAACTCTGACTCCGTCAGAGAGGATGGTTCTTCAGTATTATGTTGATGGATATACGATACAGGAGATTGCTTCATTGCTTTATATCAGTATTGGAACAGCTAGAAAGCATAATACAAATATGAATCGAAAACTGGGAATAACTGTCAGAGAGGAATTAATGCTGTATATTGAGTTGTTTCGAAAATGCGATCAGTTAGATAAGCTGACATATAATAGAACTGAGTAAAAGAAAAAGAGTCTGTACAGGCTCTTTTTTAGTTTGACCGACAGATATCGTTTACATTTTTACAAAAAAGAAATTGCGCATATATAGTAGATAGATAAAAAAAGAAACACTATATATAGTATACTAATCGTTCGTATTTTGGAAAATAAGCAAAATATACGAATGGCGACCATAGTATTTGCTTTCCGTATCTGCTACGCTTTCATTACGAAATGGTGGCCGCCCGATAAAAGAAAAAAATAAAGGAAATGGATAAGGAGGGAGAACTGAGAATAGGATGGTGATAGAGCAAGGAGGTTAACAAGGAGGTTGAAATGTGGAATATATTACGAAAAAGGATTTAATAGATTGTTCTACACCGGATGAGTTTTGCTTTTCACTATGCTGCATGGAATGTAAAACAGTATGGAAAAGCACACCAATTCGTTTTTCCAAAGCGGGGAAAAAACCGGAAAATGAAAATCGGAAGATTATTTATGATACGCTTTATGACCGGGAAAAGAATTTAGCATTTCAAAAAGCATTGAATCAGGCGAAAGAAATATTTAATATTTGTCCGATATGTAAGCGTCTTGTATGTGACCATTGCTTTTTGATCTGTGATGATCTGGATATGTGTGTGCAATGTGCCGCAAAACTTAATGAAAAAGGTACTGTTGTAGGATGAAAACGAAAAAAGAAAAACGAAAAAGAAAGGAGAACTTTACTATGAAAAAATATGAGATTTTAGGAGGAAATTTACCAGTTGTCGTATGTGAATTAGCAGCAGGAGAATCTATGATCACAGAAAGCGGAAGTATGAGCTGGATGAGCCCGAACATGAAAATGGAGACGGTTACCGGTGGCGGAATGAAGAAAATGTTCGGCAGAATGATGTCTGGTGATTCTGCGTTTCAAAACAGATATACCGCAGAAGGTGCAGACGGAATGATTGCATTTGCATCAAGTTTTCCGGGAGCGATCAAAGCATTGGAGATTAGCAACGGTCACTCCATGATCGTGCAGAAAAGTGCATTCCTTGCTTCAGAAGAAGGCGTAGAACTGTCCATGCATTTTCAGAAAAAATTAGGGAAAGGCATATTTGGAGGAGAAGGTTTCATTATGCAGAGATTGAGCGGAAATGGAACCGCGTTTGTAGAAATTGATGGACATGCAGTGGAGTATGATCTGAGTGCAGGACAGGAAATTTTGATCAGTACGGGGTACTTAGCGGCAATGGAAGAAACCTGCACTATGGATGTTGTAGCTGTAAAAGGAGTAAAAAATATGCTGATTGGAGGAGAAGGCATTTTTAATACCGTTGTGAAAGGACCGGGAAAGGTGATCTTGCAGACAATGCCAATCAGTAAGGTAGCAGAATTGCTGACTCCTTTTTTTGCAGATAAGAAGTAATTGAAAGGGGAGAAGATTATGAGAAAGAAGTTGAATTTGTTATTTGGACTGGTTCTTATCATCAGTATGGTAGTACTGACCGGTTGTGGAGGCTCCGGAAAAACAGGAGAGAAGAACCCGTATGAAGGGAAATGGGTAGCGGTGTCTGCTCAAATGATGGGAATGTCCGTCAGCATAGATGAAGTTTTCGGAGGAGATTTTGAATTTGAAGTGAAAAATGGCGGAAAAGTATCCTTTTCAGTCGGAGACACTACCGGAAATGGAAAATGGTCTGTCGAAGATGATCAGTTTACCTTGAGCATCGAAGGAGAAAAAATGGTGGGAACCATCGGAAAAGATATCATTTCTTTTGACGATATGCTGGAGATGGGAGTAAAGGTGATTTTTGCAAAGGATGGAACGGATGCAATGGATCCGGCACTCTATCTGACAGAGGAGGAAAATGCAGTCATAGGTGAGTGGGCTGCAGAAAGCGTGGAAGAACTTTTAGGAGACGGGCCTCAGACTTCTATGGAAGGAGTAGACAACATCAATGATGCACTGCGTCTTGATTTCAAAAGTGACCGTAATGTAACAGTTATTTATAAAGGAGAGGAGATTGGGACTTTCCCATGGTCAGTTGCACTGGGATATTGTTCGATTGAATCAGAAAATCCATCTCTTACAGTGATGATAAATGACGATGGTACTTTGAAAGTAGACTACAGTGATGATGATGACTACTACACATTCCACTGTGTAAAAAGTGACAGTGAATAACTGAAAAGGATGTGGAAATCATGAAAGGAGGGAAGACGCCATGAAAAAGAAACTGTGGTGTGTGCTGTGTATCATGATATGCATGATGATGATAGTGGCATGTGGACAAAAAAAGAATCCGGAGAAGAAAAAATCGGAAAAAGCAGAGCAGGAAGAAACAGAATTTAAAGACAGAGAAAGTCTTAAATTAAGTTTATTTACAGTGTATTATCCGAAGGCATGGAACTACGATAAAGAGAATATGAAGAAAGATGAAGAATATTCTTACGTTAGATTTTTTGATGGAGATACAGCAGATGGATCCGAGAATGTCATTTCTATAGAAGCGACCAAGGAGGATTCATATGCATATCGAAAGAGTTTAATTGACTTTGGAGTGGATTTAGAGGCATATGCTGAAGGGAAAATGGACACTGTAACAATAGGAAATGCAGAATATACAGCAATGCCGGAAAGTAATTCCATAGAAAAAACGTATATGTATCGTTATGAACAGTCTGGCACATCCTATGATATCAGAGTAAAAGGACAGGAAATAGATGATTCTGACAAAGAATTGCTGGAAGGAATTGTGCTGAAATTAGAGGATGAAGGAAATAAAGACGCACCATGGCCATGGGAGGGAGAGCCTCTTGAACCTGTATTGGCAGAGCAGATGGTAGGTTCTTATACAATCGTTCCGGAATATATCCCATTTAAAGAAGCACAGGGAGTTATGCAGATTATGGATCATCAGTTTGTAAAACAGGGCAATCAAGTGTTCCATTTGCTGGAGAACAAACTGGATACTTATGAATATTCAGAAAGTGGACTTGAATTCGTATCTTCGATGGAATTAGACGATGATTTTGAATATTTGTCTGGGGACAGCAGTGGAATGTTATATCTTTCGCCTGGAATTGGAGATGTAATTGGCGTAAAAGATGGGAAAAAGGCACTTCAGACAACAGTAGACGGAGATCTGAATATGCATCCATCCGGAGAATGGGGAATCAGTTTCTGGGTGAACAGTGATACTCAGAAGATTGCGAATCAAGGCGGTAACCTGACGGCAGAACCGTGGATACTGACCGGATTAAATAACGATGAAGAACGCAAGGGACTGTTTTCTATGATAGATGACGTACAGATCACGAATAGTCATATTATGGTTGCCGGCTCCATGGCTGTGGAAGATGAAGGCACAAAAATTGTTGTCTATGATTATGATGGCAATCAGCTTTTGAAATTAGGTGGAGAAGATATCAGTTCTCCGGACAAGCTCGGTTCCATTACAGGCATGGCGGAAACAGAAAATGGTTTTGTGGCTGCAGATGGAAATATGCGTGAAATACAATTTTGGGCAAAAGATGGAACGCACGTAGGTGCAATTTCTACAGAGGACATATTTGGTGTCAGTTATCCATGGCTGGAAGATATGCAGCTTTTAGATGACGGCTCTCTGTTAATTATGCTGACACAGGAACGAGACGACGGATCAGCAAATGAATTGATGTTTTTCAGATTGACAGGATTTTAATTGAAAAAATAAAAATCGTTTGTCGGCAGAAATTTATCTGCCGACAAGTGATTTTTCTGTTTCCTGTTTCCAATATAAAGGTAGAATTTTATCACATCAGTGAATCAATTTTCATATTTATCGTATACAGATATATATAACATAAATGGCATAGAGGATCAACATCAGGATCCACTCCTTTTTATCGAGTGCTTTTTTGGTCCATGCCATAATCCATACGATAACACTGAATACAAGCGGAACAGCTGGGAAGTGTATTGAAGGACGGGAGTTTATCATTGCACTTCCGGAAAGTTTTGTTGAGTACAAGGCAGATGATGTGGTAAGGCTTTTCACGGACAGCTTTCATAGAAGGTACGATGTGGAATGCAGTGCGGCACTTCTCCATAACAAGAAAATGACCAATTACCATATTCATCTCGTATTCAGCGAATGGAAAATGCTGGAACATCCAGAAGTGAAAATTGCTACCAGTGGTTCGCATATATTTTTTCTGTAAAAACTGATATGCTGACTTCAGATAGAAAGTGAAAACAAAGAGAAAGGAGATTTGTTTATGGGACTGATTAAAGCTGGTATGGGAGCATTGGGCGGCACACTTGCGGATCAATGGAAAGAGTTTTTCTATTGTGAGGCGCTGGGAAAAGATGTACTGGTAACAAAAGGACAGAAACGTATAACAGGACGTTCGTCCAATACGAAAGGAAATGACAACATTATTTCCAATGGAAGTGGTATCGCAGTTGCAGATGGGCAGTGTATGTTGATCGTAGAACAGGGCAGGGTCGTTGAGGTCTGTGCTGAGCCGGGTGAATTTACCTACGATACTTCTTCAGAACCAAGTATCTTTGCAGGAAACCTGGGAGAGAGCATTCGTGAGACGTTCAAGGTAGTCGGCAAACGTTTCACATTTGGCGGAGATACTGGAAAGGATCAGCGTGTTTATTACATTAACACAAAAGAGATGGGAGAGATCCTTTATGGAACAGCGACACCGATTCCGTTCCGCGTGGTTGTAAATGAAGAGCTGGGATATAAACTGTCAGTAGATCTTCGCTGTAACGGTAATTTTACGTATCGTATCAGTGATCCGATTCTGTTTTATACCAATGTCTGCGGAAATGTAGAAAGCGACTATGAAAGTACGGAGATTGCACCTCGCTTAAAGGGTGAATTGATGACAGCTCTGCAGCCGGCACTGGCAACTCTTTCTGCAAAGAAAATTCAGTATTATGAAATTCCGGCACACACCCTGGAGCTTTCTGATGCATTGAATGATGTTCTCTCAAAAACCTGGAAGGAAAAACGTGGTATAGAGGTATTTTCATTTAATATCAATTCCTTAAGTATTCCGGATGATCAGCGTCTGAAACTTACCGAGTGGGAAGAAAATGCAATGACAACCAATCCGAATACTGCGGCAGCCCGCCTGGTAGGAGGACAGATCGATGCTATGAAAGCAGCAGCAAACAACAATGCAGGAGCGATGACCGGATTCATGGGCATGGGTATGGCTATGAATGCAGGCGGAATGGGCGGCATGAATGCACAGAACCTGTTTGCAATGGGTCAGCAGCAGAACCAGGCAGCAGCACCACAGCCGGCACAGCCACAGGCGGCAGCAGCACCACAGCCTGCAGCAGGAAGCTGGACGTGTAAATGCGGAGCCACAGCTACCGGAAAATTCTGTCCGGAATGTGGTTCACCAAAGCCGGCAGATAGTGACGGATGGACCTGTTCCTGTGGAACGGTGAATAAAGGAAAGTTCTGTCAGAACTGTGGCGCAAAGAAACCGGCCGGAGCACCTTTATACCGTTGTGATAAATGCGGTTGGGAACCGGAAGATCCGGCACATCCGCCAAAATTCTGTCCGGAGTGCGGTGATCCGTTCGATGATGGAGATATTACAAACTAAAAATTACCTGACAAAAAGAAGGGAGGTTTCAAGATGGGATTTTTTGATAAAAAGTATTGTGATGTGTGTGGAGAAAAGATTGGTCTCCTTGGAAACCGAAAGTTAGAGGATGGAAATCTCTGTAAAGATTGTGCAGCAAAGCTTTCCCCGTTTTTCTCTGAGAGAAAATCTTCTACGGTGGAAGAGATCAAACAGCAGCTGGCTTATCGTGAAGAAAACCAGCGTCAGATCGCAAGCTTCCGGGCAACCCGTATCATCGGTGATCGGATGAAGGTGATGGTTGATGAACTTGGAAAACGTTTTGTTGTCACCTCTTCCAGCGATATTTTAAAGGCGAATCCGGATATCATTCCTCTTTCCGATGTAATTTCCTGTAATCTGGATCTGCAGGTGGATGACACGGAACTGAAGAAGGAGGATGCCCAGGGAAAGGAAGTCAGTTATAATCCACCGAGATTCTGCTATTCCTATAACTTCTATATTGAGATTTCAGTCAAACATCCTTGGTTCAGCCAGATTCGTTTCCGCCTGAACTCGAGTGATATTGAGATTGTAGATGAGGTTACCGGTATGGGTGCCGGCATGGGAAGAATGATGGGCAGCCGCCGCCAGAGTATGGTACATCCGGAGTATAATATGGATTATCGTAAATATCAGCAGATGGCAGATGAAATCGTAGCTGTTCTGACCGGTCAGCCGACAGCAAGAGGTGTAGCAGCGAATGTGATCAACAATATGGCAGATGGTCAGGGATTCGTCAATTCCGTTGTGAACGGAATAGGCGCTGGCATGGCTGGTGCTGGAATGGTGCAGGGACAGGCCGGCATGCAAAATCCGAATATGATGCAGGGACAGGCCGGTATGCAAAATCCGAATATGATGCAGGGTCAGGCAGGAATGCAGAATCCGAACATGATGCAGAATGGAAGCTGGGTCTGCTCCTGCGGTATGACAAATACAGGAAGATTCTGTCAGAACTGTGGTTCCCCGCAGCCGACAGCACGGCATCTCCGCTGCAGCAACTGTGGCTGGGAGCCGACAGATCCGACACATCTACCGAAATTCTGCCCGCAGTGTGGAAGTCCATTCTAGCAGAGAAAACAGCAGCAAAAGGAGGTGCTGATTTATTAAGAATAGAAGAATTTTAACAGTTGTACTGGCAGTGATTATGGCATTTGGCCTGGTTGCATGCGGCGGAGGTAATAAACCGGCAGAGACCGATGCTGCTGAGCCTGAGACGAAAGAGACAACAGAAGAAGAAACAAAAGTGAACGAACCAAAAGAGGAAGAACCGGAAGGGTACGAGGAATGTACCATTGCCGGATATTCTGGAATTATGAAACAGACCTCGTTCTATGGATATGTGAGCAGTTATCTGCGTCTTAAGATCACTGAGAGTACCAATTATGATGTGTATGCGACCACCTATGTGGATGACAGTGTACTGACGGATCCGGTGGAACTAGCAGCTGCTACGAATACCATGAAGAATGATCCGGATATCTATTATCAGAAATCTCTGGAGCTGTTGGAAGCTATGCTGACCGCGGCGAAATTCAGAGAACCGGTTGACTCATGGTTTGAGTAAATTCAGGAAGAGAGAATGAAAGGAGGACAGAGTATGGGAAATATTCAGGAATATAAATGTCCATGCTGTGGCGGTGCCATTGTTTTTGACAGTGCCATTCAGAAGATGAAGTGCCCCTGCTGTGATACAGAATTTGAGATGGAGGCGCTGCAGGGATATGATGACGCTTTAAAGCAGCAGGAGCAGGGCGATGATATGACGTGGGATACTGCGGCGGGAAGCGAGTGGCAGGACGGAGAGAAAACGGGACTGCGTACATATCAGTGTAAATCCTGTGGTGGTGAGATCGTGGGAGACGAAAGTATGGCGGCCTCTTCCTGCCCATACTGTGGCAATCCGATTGTTTTGATGGGGCAGTTTTCGGGAGACCTCCGCCCGGATTATGTGATTCCGTTTAAGCTGGACAAAAAGGCAGCGAAGGCAGGACTCATGAAGCATTTGAATGGAAAACGTCTGCTTCCGAAGATTTTCAAAGATCAGAATCATATTGATGAGATTAAAGGAGTATATGTGCCGTTCTGGTTGTTTGACACCAATGTAGATGCCAATATCAGTTATCGGGCGACAAAGATAAGAACCTGGAGTGACAGCAAGTATGATTACACAGAGACGCGGTTTTTCATGTTGAGCAGAGGCGGAACCATTGGATTTGAGCGGGTGCCGGTAGATGGCTCCAGTAAGATGGAAGATGATCTGATGGAATCGATCGAACCCTTCGATTTTAGCGAAGCAGTTCCATTCCAGACAGCATATCTTGCAGGCTATATGGCTGACAAATATGATGTGTCTGCTGAAGAAAGCATTGAACGTGCCAATGTCCGCGTGAAGAAATCAACGGAAGACAATTTCAGATCTACAGTGCAAGGATATAACACGGTAACTGTGGAACAAAGCAGTGTACAGTTCCATGATGGAAGTGCTAAATATGCACTGTATCCGGTATGGATTTTAAATACCACGTGGAATGGAAATCAGTACCGATTTGCCATGAATGGACAGAATGGAAAATTTGTCGGAGACCTTCCTGTGGATAAGAAAGCGGCAAACCGCTGGATGCTTCTTTCAACAGTTGCCATTGCAGCAGTGGCTTATGGGATAAGCTGGCTGTTGTGGCTGGCACGTATTTTATAGAAAGGGGGTAAGACAGATGAAAAGGATGCTGAAACAACTTGCGTGTATGACGGCTGCTGTGCTTCTGGCTGTATCGTCTTTCCCGGCTGCGGCAATGGCTTCGGAAGGATTTACGGGAGAGTATGAACGGCTGATAGACATGGCAGATCTTCTGACTTATGAGGAAGAGTCTGAGTTACTTGAAACCTTAAATGAGATCAGTGAACGACAGAAAATGGATATTGTACTGATCACGTCGGAAGACATGGATGGTTACAGCGATATTCAGGAATATGCGGACGATCTTTATGATTACTGTGACTACGGTTATGGAGCAAACAGGGATGGATTGCTGCTGCTTATCAGTATGGCAGAGAGTGACTGGTATATTTCCACCTGTGGGTATGGAATCACCGCTTTTACAGATGCGGGAATCAGCTATCTTGGAAGTGCAATGAAAGAAGATCTTTCTTCTGGAAATTATGCTTCTGCATTCTACACCTATGCGTCTGAGTGTGATCAGATGATCACGATGGCCAGAGAAGGTCATCCATTTTCAAAAAAGGATCTGCCCCATGCTCCGTTGTCACCACTGGTACTTCCTATCTGTATTGTGATTGGTCTGGTAGGAGCCTTTCTTATAGTGGGCAGCATGAAGGCTCAGCTGAAAACTGTGCGTAAACAGACAGCGGCAGCAAATTATGTAAAAAAAGGAAGTATGCAGCTTGCAACCCAGCAGGATCTGTTCCTGTACAGTAAAGTGGATCGGGTAAAGAAGCCGGAAAAGGACAGTTCAGGAAGCAGTACCCATACTTCTTCTTCAGGAACGACACATGGTGGCGGTGGTGGAAAGTTTTAAACGGTGCTGAAAATTGCGTGGAAAAGGAGGTGGTATGTGCATGAAAATTCTGATGGGTGCTGTGATCGTATTATCAATGGCAGCCGTGACAGCCTGTGGGAAAAAGCCGGAAGTGGTTGAAGAGAAAAACGTAGAATCTGTTCACGAAGAACCAGAGATGGCAGACGAGCAGATGACAGGATCGGAGCATGAGGAAACGACAGAATCGGTTGACGAAGAAATTGCAGAAATCACGGAATCTGCAGGACAGGGCTTTGAAAGAGTGGCAAATCAGTCTGCCTGGAATGGTACATATTATCGCAAAGACGGAGAATATATCACGGTGTATGATACGGATGAGGATTATCTGTTTCTTTCTTGCCCGGAGAGTAACTACGAGCAGATGATAGATATTCTGCAGTTCACAGATGCGGGAAAAACACAGGCAGTCTCAGCAACCCAGGATATAACGGCAGTTTATACACTTTCGGGAGATGTCCTTTCTGTAGATTTCGGTACAGCATATATTCCATTTATGCAAGGGGATTACTACAGGAAAAAAGATGCTTCCTGCTGGAAAACAGAAATAGATGGGACTGACAGATATCTGGATGAAACAGGAAATATTCTGCGTAACCATATGACTCCGGATGGCTGGTATACAGATGAAAATGGCAGAAAATTGTGGCAGATAGGGATGCTGCTGATTACACCAGGGCTTTATGAGTCCATGCCGGCATATTCAGAGAGAGAAGGATATGAGACCTGGAGTTTCAATATGTATAGTGGAGCAGGAGATTCTGGATTTTTCAACAGTCCGGACGAGCGGCTTGAGGTCGGAACAGTGGATTATACCGTGTACGATCAAGAGATGAATCCCTATTACACAAAGGAAGCAATGTATGTATATAATTCGCCCGACGGCTATGTAATCGAGGATGTGTCCGGACAGGAATTTGCCTGGTTTTATCCATCTATTCACTGGAACGATCTGATGATCCAGATGTATGGGACAGAAGCTTATCATACCGTGCGTCTGATAGAAGATTATTCAGATTATGGTGGCTAATATTTTGAAGAAGTTATAATTTTTATAATGATATGAGGAGGGACAGCAAATGGGAAAGAAAAGAAGAACTGGAAAAAAGGAAGGCGTGCTTCTGACAATACTGGTATTGTTCTGTACATTTCTTACCGGCTGCGCCTTCCTGGATATTAAAGACGGCGGGTTGGGAATGACCAATCCAGACTATGTGGAACCGGAAGAAGAATCGACCACGAGTGACCATACGGAATCCCCGGATTTGGGAGAGTTCCAAAAAGAAGGTACGACTTCCTGGCTTACGGAGGCGGGGAAAGCGGCATTGGTGGAAGAACAGGAATGGCTGCGAGATTATGGGGCAGCATTTGGAGCCTCATTTCTGGGTTATACGCCAGACTACAGCTTTCCGGGAAAAGAATATCAAAGAGCTGAGACCTATCCGTATTTGGACGGGATTCCAGAAGACCATATCATAGAATATACAGGGGATGAGTGGTATGTGATCGTTCCGGCAGAAGATGGGTGGAAGATATCCATAGAGTCCTGCAGCTGGAATGATGACTTTACGGAGAGCCGTACAGAAGATCTGTTATGGGAAAGCGACGATGGTCTTCCTCTGATCTTGCAGTGTAATCTCAGTGATCTTTATTCCAATGTACAGGTCACAGCCAGAAAAGGAAGCAGGGAAGTTTCCTGGCATCCTTATTATCCTACTTATGCCGGAGAGATTGAGCCGACAGACGGAGTAAAGCAGCTCTTATCGGGTTCCTATATGCCGGAGGAGGGATATCTCTATGGAATGGAGGGAAGCTGGTATTGCGATTCTGCTAAAACGGATGCTGGTGAACCTTATTTTTACAGCGTTACTTTCATGACCGGTGAGGATGGATATCCCTTGGACATGTGGTATTATGGGGGACTTTTGGATGGAGAGATGGAGGATATCCGTTTTTTCTGGGATGGCAATTATGCATATGGGGATCCACTTGGGGAATCTCTGGAATTCTGGCTGAACACGCCGGATGGCACCCGAAGTGGTACGATCTGGCTGGAGTTGGATGGAGAATGCTTGACCATTCATGAAATGGAAGGAGAAGCTTTTTTCCCATTTACGAGCGGGTCAGTGGAAAAATTCTATTTGCATCCTGTAGCAGCGGCTGGGGAGAATTACGATTATTCCAGCAATGAAATCGATGTACTGCTTGCACAATCTGAAGTACAGGAGAGACTGGAACTTGGTATGGCAATCCGGGATGTGGACGGCATGGATACGATCCGAGGGGAAGCTTGTGTACTTTTTGCCCTTGGAACAGAGCATCCTGATCAGTTTGTAGCAGAATATTATTATGCGGTATCTTCATCTGGATTAGTTTATCGAATGGATGATCTGACCGGAGAATGGGAACCAATCTAAAGGAGGGATATTATGAGCGAGATAACATTAAACAAACTACCAAAAACATTACAGGAATTACAGGCAATGCCACAGGCAGGATTGACAAACCCGGAGGAAGTGGCTGCTTTAACTGTAGCATCACTTGCCCTTTATCCTGAGAATCCATCTGAAACAGAAAAAATGCTGGATTTTCTGCGGGGTCCCAGACCGTTAAATGGAATTGACAAACAGTTTATAAGAGACAGATTTCGTGGAAAAGAGTATCTGATGCGTTCCTATTTTTCCGGGTCTTCTCCGGAAAATAATTATACTCCAGTACAGCCGTATCGGGTTGTTGTATTGGAAAATGCATATAGCAGAAGCCAGATAGGGGAAGGGTATCTTAATTTATATGTCGTGTGTAGTGGCGCAGACAGTCCGAGACCATTAAAGCTCCGGAATAAACCATCTACAGGACAGTGGTTCTTGTGGGAATAGCAGCTCTTAACCGGAATCCGTATACCAAAAGAAGCAGATCCTTGGGCATAAAAACAGGATCAAGGGAGGATAGGGTATGAATCAGGGAAAGATTATGACCATTCATTGTGCCACCTGTGGCGCACCTGCCCAGTTTGACGTTGTGACACAGAATTACCACTGTCCGAACTGTGGAGGAAATACAGGAACAGAGATTCCGCTAAAAAAGCTTCGGGAATTTCGGAGCCTTACAAAAACTTTGTTAGAGCAGGAACTTCCGGACAGTCAGACGATTGCCTGTGAGTGCCCGAATTGTGGAGCACGGGTGATTGTGAAAGAACATGAAGTGGCAGAGACCTGCATTTTCTGCCAGTCCAAGGTTCTGCGCTCGGATGTCCAGATGGGAGAAGGTTTCCCGGAGATGCTGATTCCTTTTAAACTGAATCGGAAGCAGGCAGAAAAACGACTGGATGAATGGATCGAGCAGCATCATGATAAAAGCGAAGCTCAGATTTTAAAGGAAAATAAGAAAAAATTAAAAGGAATTTATCTGCCATATGAACTGATCCGCGGACCTATCCGTTTTGTCGTGACCAGAGACAATTCCAACAGACATTATGAATGCGGAGGATTTCTGGAGCATGTGGCAGTCAATGTGACGGATCGCTGCAACAATCTGTTATTAAATGGAATGGAACCATTTTTGTGGGATGAACTGGAGCCATTTCAATTTGGATATATTGCAGGCCATGCAGCAGAGATTCCGACAGCAGATGGCGCGGAGTTAAGACGCCGTGTGTTTGAAGAGGTGGCAGAGGAATATCGCCCGACTGTGGAGCACACGATGCAGACAACCGGTCTGGCATTGTGTCCGGAGTCAGAAGCATTGCTTCGTCTGCCGGCATTTCTTCCGGTCTATTTTATGGATTGCGGAGAAGTGCAGGCGGCAGTGAACGGGCAGACAGGCAAAGTATCTGTATTGGCGGAAAAAGAAACCAGGACCTATCCCTGGGTGATCGAGCCGCTTCTTGGAACGCTGGCAGTGATGATTTTTTTCTTTTTTGCATTCCGGAATTATGGCGGAGTGCCGATGGATCTGAAGGAACTGTTTGAACTGGTTGGCATGGCTGGACTGGTGGCGGCGCTGATTCTGTTTACGGTGTTCAGTAAGGGAAGAGAGGCCAGAGTTCGAAGAAAGATTCTTAAAAGTATCAGCGAAGAAGAAAAGAAGAAACCAGAAGACTCCATAAAACCGGTGTTCTTTGAAACTATTGGCGGAAAGGAACTTCCGGTACAGCTGGGATTCTACTCTCCGGGGCGTATCGTAAAGATTGTGATGATCCTTCTGCTGGTGAATGCTTCCACTTGCATTCTGGCATGGATCCTTACTGCATTTAAGTGTATGGGTTCCGGTGACTGGACCCTGTTCCAGCAGCTGGATTATAGTTACAATATCATCTGGCTGTGTCTGGCACTTCCGATTTCTATGGTAGGATTTGCCGTATTTGGGCGAATTGAGGTTTATGATTCACCAGTGATCTTTCAGCTTCTGGAAAATGGAAAACGAAAACGCATTCACCAGAAGAGGGAGAACAGGAAAACTTTACTTATGCGTTGGAAGAATGTCAGGGAGACAATGGGAAACTGGGCGCTGCCGTTATTCATTGTATTACCATTATTTGTCATGACTGTTTATATGATCATGAATCCCTGGCCATAAAGCGACAGTAAAGAGCAGTGATGTATGATTTGGAAAGAAAGGGGTGTGAAGATGAAGAAAACCCAGAAACCAAGAAAAAATAGAAAAACAGGTGCAGTTATCGTGATACTGCTCGGCTTACTTTGTGCTGTCTCTACAGTAAGATCGTGTGGTACAAAGTGTGTGGCCATTCAAGGAAAAGTGGATGATGTGGTATATGTGGGACAGGGCAGCTATGATCCGGCAAATGATGGAAAGATTGTGATTGCCTGCGGAGAGCTGAAGGTTCTGGAACCGGCTTATGATGACGAACTGGGACTTACGATCTATGCCCCACGTGCTATGCGAAGTGCAAAAAAAATGAAACTGAAAAAGTGGAATCTCCCGGCAACAGAGGAAAATATGGAATGGAATTCCGATCTGGGCGTGGGCGGAATGGAAATCTTCCAGGGCGCAGCAGATGTGGGAGATTATCATCTGTCCGAGGAATTTATCGAACAGCTTATGCTGGGAAGAGAATACGAATTTGATGAGGAGACGCTATCGGAGGCAGGACTTGCGATTCTTACAGACCGGAAATACCGCGGTGAAAAATTTATCGGAACCCAGCGAATGGGCAGAGAAATCTTTGAGGAGGGCGATCGGCGTTATCAATATTCTGTTCCGTATCAGAGCGATGGGGATATGGTGACAGTAATCGGCATTCAGGAGCAGGGAACCCTGACTTATGTAAAAGGGGCGACACCCAATATGCTAAGCGGAGCACTGGATAAAAAAACTGCACTCAAAAAAAGTGGCATGTCTTCTGGTGGAGTCAGTATTTTCAGAGTTGTGCTAACTATTTTATTGCTGTCAACAGGCATCCGAATGCTTTTGAAGAAGCGTGATCAAAAAGAAGATGGAAGTGGCTTATGAAAAAAGGAAAGAAAGGCTGGTTATTGCTGATGGCATTTACTACATGGGCGGTGTTGATCGCAGGCTGCGGAAAGTGGACTGGAAATAAGCGGGATAAAGTTCCGGAAGTCACGATGGCAGGAAGTGACACAGAGAACATGGAGAATCCAGAAAACAGTCAGAGTACACCGCTTCCGGATATTCAGGAATTGACGTATTATGTGCATGGAACGATGATGGAGCTAATCAGGAGTGTAAGCCTGATCCGGCAGGGGGAGAAAGCGCTGGTACGGATAGAGCCCTGGGATGGGGAAAAAGAGGAGCTTTTTGACTATCCGGTGGATGCAGAGACTCTTGATAAAGCACGCAGGGTTTTGGAAACCTATGATGTGGCATCCTGGGCAGGCTTTCGTGGAAGCGATTCCAATGTCTTAGACGGATATTCCATGAGCTTTCAGGTGGAATTTGTGGATGGAAGCAGGATAGAAGCGTTCGGTGAGAACAAATTCCCTAAAAACTACCATGATGTTTTCTCGGAACTGGATGACCTGACGGTTGAGGCAAAGAACGCATTTTATGAGGAACAGGTCTTCTTTCTGAGCCCTTGCCTTATACCATCTGAACCAGCCATACATTACTGTGTACCATAAAATAACCGATTACTACTTTGGTCAATTCAGTTGCCTGTACAAGGAAGTACACACTTACGATAAGGAACTGGAAGAGTTTTGCCTAAAAAATAAAAGTGTTATAGCATTTATGATGAATATGGCAGAAGATATACATGGAAACAATATTTTGAAAGAGTATATGAGCATAGTCAACAGAAGGAACAGCCACGTAAATGGATATATGATATCGATTCAGTTTTCCAAAATTGTGGATCACGTTTGCAAAATGTATCATGTACTAAAGGGGAGGCAGAAATATATATTCCGTTCTGCCATAAATAATATAACGAAAAGGAAAAACTGGCGAGGGAACGCTTTCATGTGCATGAAAGACTATGGTGCAAAGAAGAATATTGGGAAGATCCGGATTATCCATTTGATTGGACAGAAGGTGAGTTTTGCTAGAAGGAGCATATGCTTATGTATGGGAATATTGATATGGAAAGAACGGCAATATTACTGAAAGAGTTATTTGATGGATCCGGTTATACAGTCAAAGATATCCAGAAAATATTGCATTTGTCATGCCCACAGCCTATATATCGATGGTTTAGGGGCAGCATTTTACCATCAGTAGATCATTTGTATGTATTGAGCAGATTACTCAAGGTACGTGCTTCACTTGTGTTCTGCTGGGATACACATTTGACGAAAATAAAACGAAGAAATGTCGTGTTTATTGTGAATGCCAGTAATCGTTATACAATAGCAATGACAGATATTGAACCAAGAAACTGGAATTACTATACAATGTATATCAGCCGTGTGATTCATGGCGTGATGCAGGAAATGGGATATTCCGAGGATCAGATAGGGCTGTATTTTAAAATGTCAGGCGATACAACTGTAACAAAAACTCATGGTAGGAAATCGGTTGGCGGCATTAACAGAATGGTAATGAATGCACAGTATTTTGGTAAGAAGCTGGAGAAAGAAGCAAAGTATCAGTGGGAACTTAGTGAGTATCTGAACAGAGATATCTGCCAGCCAGAGGGATTTGATGCGTATGGATATCCGAGTGAACTTTTTAAATTAGACATGGAACGACTAGGGATTGCTGCTAAGAGAAAGCCAGCAAAGGTAATTGATTTCGCTCAGTACATAGAAAACAATCGTGGTACTAACGATTAGTACCACAAAATTTTTCCTTGCAGAAATATCGCTTGGAGATTATAATTTCCATAGGTGGACTTGCAAACCGACAGAAATTTATTCTGTGAATGGCAAACGAACCTGCAAGCCACCGGAACTACACACAATAATGAAAAAATGCAATGGTACTGGATTGGTACTAAAAATATGTGAAACGAAAAATAATGTGTGGAAAAGGTGTGGTTTATCAATACACAATAGTATAGATAACTGTATTGAAATAATCTGAATCAAACCAGACTCTGCGAGTTCGAATAAATATGAGGGCGTATTTAGAGTAAGTATTGTAATTGATTTTGTGGCAACATTTTGGCAACAGAAAATCAGTAAAGCAAAATAACTGATGTAATTGAAGTAAATACCGGCGTGAATCCATACATAAGGGTGGAAAGCGCTTGGGACACTGAAAAGTAAAGTAGCATTATATTGATAGAAAAAGCCGCGTAAGCCATCAGATGAAATTTATTGTGAATAGAAAATTCGTTAACAGATAAATGAGGTGAATAAAAAACGGTGGCTACATTTTGGCTACATAAATATTATAGACGAAATGGATAGTGCATATAAAATGATAAAAATAATACAAAAAACGAACTGATAATTCACATTAATTGTAAGCGTACAAATATAAAAGTGGAGTTTGAATAGTAGGCGGTGGGCCGGAAAGCCTTATTTTACGGGGCTTCCGGGCTTCGGCCTTTGAAAATTGCATTTTCATTGCATTTTTTAATTCACCTGCTTATGATACTCGGCTGTGAACTGATTGCTTGTGTAATCAGCCACACTTTCTGTTGCAGGTGTATAGGTAAGTTTTCCTGTCAGCTTCTTTGCTACTTCAAAGTTGCTGTTTGGATATAAATGCCCATAGGTTCCCAAAGTCGTTTGGATTTTTTCGTGGCCTAGACGGTCTTTGATGATTAATGGGTTTTCTCCCATGCTGATTAACAGGGAAGCGTGGGAATGCCGTAAGGCATGAATTTTAATACGGTGGACACCAGCAAGATTTGCTAGCTTTTCGAGGGCTCTTGGCAGAGTTGTCTTGCTGGTGGGCGTTCCGTTATAGCTTAAAACAAAATTACATTTTGGTAGAACTTTCTGTTGAACTTCTTTCCATTCTTTCAGTTCTTTGATTGTATCATCATCTATAACGATATCCCGTATACTGGCCTGCGTTTTTGTCTCTACAAATTTATAGTCGGTCATGGTTTTATAGTAAAGATTCTTGTTGATGCTGAGAACACCTGTCTCAAAATCAATATCTGACCATTGCAGTGCTGCCGCTTCTCCGATTCGCATTCCAGTCATAAATAACAACCAGTAGGAAATGAACAGATAGTGTTCATAATAATCTCCCTTATACAGAAGAGAAATGACTTTCTGGAATTCTTCCAGTGTCCAGAAATCGATTTTCGGTTTTCTACTTTTGACATTTCCGATCATTCTGGCCGGATTTTTCTTTGCAAGTCCCAGAACAATAGCTCTGTCAAATGCGACCGCAAGCATTCCCTGTATAATCCTCACATAATTAGGGCTGTAATTTTTTGCCAGTTTTAATTGCCAGTTTTGCACATGAATTGGCTCAATTTTGTCAGTATTCATCTTATAGAAATAGGAAAAGTGTTTTTCAATGGTAGCATACCTGTTCTTGTATGTACTTTCTTTTACCTGGGTTTTATACCAGGGAAGATAAATCTCCTGAATAAATTTTTTGAAAGTCACTTCCTCTTTCTTTTCCGTAAGCTCATCTGGTGTAGACAGAATAAGCTTTGAATATTCTGCCCGAGCCTCTTTCTTTGTTGCAAATCCACTGCGATATTTTTGTATTTGTTTCCCAGTTACAGGGTGTTTTCCTAAGTTCGCCCTGAAATAATAGGTTCCGTTAGTTGCTTTCTTGATTGGATCTTTTGCCATGGTTACACTCCTTCTCTAATGCAAGAAGTACACTTAGTTTTCAGTATCTGGCAAAGTGATTCCCAATAATTCCTCAACCGCTTCCTTTGGCACCCTGTCCAGTTTCTTTGATTGATAATAAGTATGGCCTTTGGCAATCATCAGCTTTTTCGCTTCCCGTATAATATCTGCTGAAAAAGAAGGACCATAACCTAACTTTATCAAATCACTTTTTGTTACTGTAATCATTCTGCTCCTTTCTACGGACAGGATAAAACTTCAATACCTGTCCATTATTATATCAAGTTTAGAGTAATTTTACTATTGTAAAATAGCCTGACGAAAAATGGTGTAAATCTCCCGGAAGCCAGTTCCTGTGCCCTTCCTGGCCACGTAGAAGGCGTTACTATGTAATCATAAAGCTGCAGGCACGCAATAAACGCAGGCACTATCTGCAGCACCTATATCAATCTTCTGAGAGGTGTATGCAATTATCAAAGTACAACTGGGGGCTTACCCATTTACTTAGAAATAGTCATGGAATTTTAAATATTGGAAAAAAGCAGAAAAAAGCTGCCATAATACAGGCAGCCGATAAGCCATTAAGAATGTTTTTCAGTTAATCGTTTGAGAATAGAGAGGATGGCCAGCATATCGTCTTCGTCCAATTGTTTTAATAATTCATTGGCTTTTTGATACAGAGGCAGATCATGAAGCCTTTCATCAAAGAATTCCTGAGGTGTGATTTCAAAATAGCGGCAAATTTCATAGAACTGGCTCATGGAAGGCAGAGAACGTCCGGAACTGATATTCTGGATGTAGCTTTTATTTTTACCAAGATCAAGACTCATCTGGTATTCCGAAACATCTTTTTTAATGCGCAGTTCGGTAATGCGTTCTGCGATAAATTTTTCATCCATCTGTCACACCTCCATTTTCCTTTATTTTAAACTATTTACGAAAGTGAAATTACGGATTAAAATAGGTGTATTAAAGATATAAGGAACAATATTATTGATTGTAACCGTAATTTACGGATACAATACATTGCATCAAGTAAAATGGTGGGCTTTGGGCGTGTTACAGACGTAAAAAGCAAGATAAAAAATGTGTTGCTTATATGATTTCGGGGTATGATGTAAAAGAGGTGAGTCAGATGAAAGTAATCGGAACAGAACAGGAAATCGAATGGATTAAAGAAGCTCTGCAGAACAACTGTGAGGGATGTCCCCTTTCTGCATTGTGTGCAGGAGCTGCTAAGAAAGACAGTGAACAGTACGGAAAGGTAAAACAGACATGTAAAGAATTCCTGGGTGAGCATATTGTTTTTATTACAGAAAACAATATATAGTATATACAGAATTGACACAAACAATATCTTGTGTTACTATACTGATATAGTTTATTTTTTATGCATTTCCTTGTAGGGAAGTTCTGGGATTGTGCGAATCCCGGAATCAACAGGCAGAGAAAAACTCCCTGTCTGGCATAAGCTGTTTATGTTTGTATAAAGTGTCACTATGCGGTGTGTATCGCGGTAGTGATGCTTTTTGTTTTATTAGGTAAAATACCAGAGATTTAGGAATGAATGGAAAAATATTCTTTTCATTCCTTTTTTTATTTGTTTAATGGCAGATGATGTAGCCACAACCAGCTTTGAGCTGTTTATGGATAAAACTTATTTTAAGAAAGGTGGAAAGACACATGAATGAAACAAGAATTTTTGCAGATGCGTATCAGACGACGTTTGCAGACCCAAAGGAGATGCTGGAATTTCTGGCACAGAGAGCAAAAGAATCTTCCTGGATCCGTAAGCCTACAAGAACACTGCGACTGGTTCCGGCTATTCAGGAGGCGGGTAAAATGAAAGACACAGTAGGAAAAAACTGGGAAGAGATCCTGGAGGATACTGAGAATAATACCCAGCTTGCCTTAAAAATTAAGGGTGAGACCTATCCGGTGCGTACCTGTGCAATCCGGACAATTCTGGATCGGGCAGGAATTTCTGGTTCCGGGCTTAGAAAACTGGAAACAGCAAATTATGCGAAGGTAGTGAATTATTGCCTGAAGGTAGCGAAAGGGGATGCTCTGATCAAGATTGCAGATGGAAAAGTGTCTGCAGTTCACGGCGGAGATCACCACGATTACAGCATATTGGATATGCGGGCAGTATTTGAAATGACCATGCAGTTTCTGAATACCAATTTTCCGGGAAACAGTTACGTGGAAGGTTCCGGAATGTTCGATCATTCCATTGTTTCCGCAATGTGGGAACTTGGGGGAAATCAGGAACTTCTGGATACTTACAGGGAAGCTTTGAACGACCATGGTATCAGCGATAATATCATTGCACCCGCTGTAAGGCTTACTACATCAGATGTTGCAGTAAGCGGTGCCAATCTGTATCCGATGCTGACCTGTTCCAGCAGTGGCAGGACAATCAGTCTTGGCAGTCCAATCAAACTTGCGCATACCGGCGGTGCTGATATGACACAGTTTCTGGCAAATTTAAGAATGCTCTGTTCCAGATATCAGGATGCAATTTCAGATATAACAAAATTGATGGATATCGAAATCCGTCATCCGCTGAATTGTATTCGCTTATTGATGAAACGCTTGGGAATCCGAAAAAAGTTGATCAATGATGTGGCGGAAATGTTCGAGTTCCAGAAAGGAAACGGACCCTGCACGGCACATGACCTTTATTTTGCCATGAACGAAGCATCGTTCTTTGCAGCCTGTGAAGGGATGCAGGGAGCAGCAATCATTAATCTGGAGGAACAAATTACCCGTGCATTGGCTTTAGACTGGAAAGAATTTGATGTGGGCGGAGCAATCAAATGGTAAGGCGAGAAGAAAAATAAGAAGGAGGCAATAAAGAATGACAGGACTGAATTTGAATTATGAACCGGAGATTGTAGTGGATATCAGTGGACTTACGAGAGAGGAATGGCTTGATTACCGTAAAAAGGGAATTGGTGGCAGTGATGTGGCGGCTATTATGGGAATCTCCCCGTTTGCGACAATCCGGGATCTATATAACAACAAGGTGGGGATTCTGCCTGCTATTCTGGAGGAAGAAGAAAGTAACTGGGTTGCAAAGGAAGTCGGACATCGGCTGGAAAATCTTGTCGCAGAAATTTTTGTCAGAAAGACAGGACTGAAGGTATTTCCGGTAAGAAAAATGTTCCGGCATCCCCTGTATCCGTTCATGCTTGCAGATGTGGATTTTTTTATTTTATTTCCCGATGGCACATACGGAATTCTTGAATGTAAAACCTGTAATTACAATGCGAGTAAGAAATGGGATGATGATGCAATTCCGGATAATTATGTACTTCAGGTCAAACATTATCTGTCGGTTATGAACATGCAGAAGGCTTATATTGCATGTCTGTATGGGAATAATGAAGATGAATTTGTGTTCCGCTATTTGGAGCGTGACCTGATGGATGAAGAAGACATCATAGAACAGGAAGCGTTCTTTTGGGAGGAATATGTTGAAAAACATGTGGAACCGCCATATAACGGAAAGACAGATCTCATTTTAGATAGTATCCGGAGATCTGTGGGATATGCGGATATTAGTATCCCGGAAATCGAATTATCATGTCTGGAATCTAAAAATCTTGAAAGATATCTTGCTTTAGCAGAAGAAAAATCCCAAATTGAAAAAAGAAAAAAAGAAATCGAATCGGAGCAGCGAGCAATCAGTGTCCCTTTTGTGGAGCAGTTAGGAGCCGGATGCAAAGCCATTTTAAAGGATGGTACGAATTGTTACCGGGTTACGTATAATCCGACAAAACGTACACAGATCGGAAAAGCGCAGATGGAGAAGCTGAAGATCCAGCATCCTGATATTTATGAAGAATATGCGAAGACAACTGAGAGCAGGACATTTCGTATCAAGAAGGAGGCTGCATAATGTTTGGCAGATTCAAACTGGAGGGATGTGGAAGATGCGATGCAGATATGTGAATAAGATTTATATGAATGAAGGAAATGGTTTTACTGTAGCGCTCTATAGTACGCAGGATACCTCTGTGCCATTATCAGCAAGGGATAAGTATCTGGCATCCCGAAAGATGATCGGGTTTACTGCTGTTGGATACAATCTGCCGCTTACAGATCAGATTGAACTGGAAATGGAAGGAGCCTGGGAAAACGGAAGTCATGGTCTGCAGTATAAAGTGGAATCCTTTATGGAAATTGTTCCACGGACAAAAGAAGGAATCATAGGCTATTTAGCATCTGGTGCAATTAAAGGCGTCAGGCAGAGGACGGCGGAAGCTATCTATCATCACTTTGGTCTGGATACTTTGGAAATCATTGAGAAAACACCAGAGAAACTGCTTTCCGTTCCGGGAATTTCAGAAAAGAAACTTCATGGGATTATGGATTCCTTTGGAAAGAACCGGGTGTTTCGGGAACTGATGACCTTTCTGGCTCCTTACAAAGTGACACCGAAGAAAGTGAATATGATTCTGCAGACATTTAAAGATGAATCTGTGGATATCATCCGGAAACGCCCCTATATGTTATGTGCAGTCAAGGGATTTGGATTCCTGACAGTGGATAACATTGGCAGGGCACTTGGGAAAACGCTGAATGATCCCATGCGTATTTCCGGGTGCATCAGTTACGTGTTAAGTGAGGCTATGAAGGAAGGGCATCTTTATCTGGAACGGGAAATTTTAACAGAACAAGTACTGGAAGTGCTGAATAAAGATCTGACTTTTCAGGCAGTGACTGCTCAGAATGTAAGCAATGTACTCTACCGTCTGGTCATGCAGAACAGCATTGTATTAGATGGGGAAAAGGTCTATACCTTCCGCCAGTTTGAAGCAGAGGAACAGACCGCAGCCATGGTTGCAAGACGGATTCTTTATCCTATGGAATCGCTTGATGTGGAGACTGAACTTGTACAGGCGCAGAAAGTCCTGGGAATTATACTGTCAGAAAAGCAGAAACAGGCGGTGCGGATGGTGTTCGCAAATCCCATCAGTATCATTACGGGAGGTCCGGGTACCGGAAAGACAACTGTTTTAAAGGTAATCCTTTATATTCACGGCATGAAATGTAAGTCTGAAGTTCAGTTAATGGCACCGACCGGCAGAGCTGCAAGACGGATGGCAGAAAGTACGGGTAACCAGAACGCCTCGACCATGCATATGGCACTGGGGCTTCTGGGAGAAGATTATACGGCTGAGTTTGCCTATCTGGAGGCAGGGTTTGTCAATGTGGATGAAACGTCCATGGTGGATATGCGGCTGGCTTATGAATTTTTCCAGAGAGTCAAAGGGGATACAAGAATCCTTCTTGTGGGAGATGTGGATCAGCTTCCTTCGGTGGGAGCCGGTGATGTATTTCGTCAGCTTATCAAATGTGGGCTGATACCGGTCACAGTGCTTGACCTTGTATATCGTCAGGGATCCACAAGCAGCATACCAGTGAATGCAAAAATGATGCAGGAGGGAAAAACCAACCTGATTCTGGGTGATGATTTTGTGTTTGTGCCCTGCAAAGGAACAGAAGAAACTGCAGATACCGTAAAGAGACTTTATCAGGAAGAAGTCATCCAAAATGGTCTCGACCAGGTGCAGATCCTGACACCTTTCCGGGTAAGGACAGCGGCTGGTGTAGTGGAACTGAATCGCACGCTGGAGGATATCATCAATCCACCAGTCAGCGGAAAGAAGGAACTTGTGATTGGAAAAGACGTATTCCGGGTTGGGGATAAGATCATACAAAATAAAAATACTGCACTTATCAGCAACGGAGATATGGGAACCATTCTGGATTTTGATGAAGACGAGGAAGGAAACCCTAAGATCAGTATCCAGTTTACAGAGAACCGGATGATAGAGTATGAGCTGGAGCAGATGGAAATGATTGAACATGCAAACGCAATCACAGTTCACAAATCGCAGGGATCAGAGTGTCCGATAGTGATTATTCCGTGGGTGAAGGCATTCTATGTTATGCTGAAACGAAACATTCTCTATACTGCAGTGACCAGGGCCAAGTCCAAAGTATATCTGGTCGGGGATTGGAACGCAGTTTGTCAGGCGATTCATACTGATGACAGTGGAAAGAGAAATACAGTGCTTGCAGAGAGAATCTGCAGCTATTATGACCAGTATCAAAGTCGGAATAAGCCTGCGCAGGAAATGGACCAGTTAAAACTTGCAGTATAAAAATTTTAAGAAATATTACAATCTCAGAGAAATGCAGACTATTACTCTATGTAGGGTTTTCGTCTACTTTTATTTTGAACAGAAATCGAAAGGAGCAGAACGAATGAAATCAATCTTATATGACAAATCAGAAGCTGTTGCAGCACTCAACCGGGTGGAAGGATTTAATCCTGTGGAACTTGCAAGGAGATTGGAAAAGGAAGGACAGGAAGATCAGCTGTATCTGGATGTGAAATACCGGAAACTGTGGTTCCGTCTGGTATATCCCATGGGAAAAATTATCAGTATTGTTCGCAGTTTTTCAGAAAATGCAGCTTTGGTAGAAGCGAGAATCTATCTGGATAAGTGTGATGCGGAGGACAATTTCATTGCCAACGCATTTTCACAGAAATTCCGATCAGAGGATCCGAATTTTGGAGCAAAATTTCTGGAACTTGCGGAAACGGCTGCTGTCGGACGGGCACTGTCAGATGCCGGGTTTGGACTTCAGTTTGCGGATGTAGGAGAGGAAAATGATCCGGAACAGGTGGATGCCGGGATTCAGATTCCGCAGTCATCTCAGAATTCAGGAATTGTGCAGAGTCCTTATAGCGGGAATCAGGCTGATTATCAATCGACTGAAAATACGTATCAACAGACTGCAAGGCAGATGACGGGTGGTTCCATTCCGCCGATGCAGCCACAGTCTGGCATGATGGGACAGTTTTTTCAACAGGCACAGGCAAACGGCTCCATCATCGGTCAGCCATCTATGCAAAATACCTATGACCAGCAGCTGGGAATGAATTCCATGGCGGCGGGTACAGTGGGAAAAGCGATAGACGGTTTCTTGCCTGTGGAAGAACTTCTGCAGCACATGACTTATGAGCAGGCGGTGCAGGTTGTGATTCCGGGCAAAGGAAAATTTGGCGGAAAGACCATGGGACAGGTGGCAAAAGAAAGCCCACAAAGTCTAGAGTGGTTTGCCAGAAGCTATTCCGGAAATAACAATGCGGTTCCGGCTGCAGCTAAATTTTTGTTAAATAAAGCATTACCAATGGCAGGATAGTGGATTCTGCCTGTTAAGACCCCACAGTCAGCTATCTGGCTGCGGGGGAAAGGAGGCTTGAATATGGATGTATGACATGTCGGGGTTTGATTACGATATCCGCGATGTGGTGCATGTACTGAATCTGCAGGTGCGTCGAAAAAATCCTAGTTCCTATGACGTGGACTGTCCCTTCTGTAACCATAAAACAGGAAAGATGAATGTTAATATCAAGAAAAACGTCTTCCGGTGTAACTACTGCAACGAGCAGGGGGGAATGCTGGATTTATATGCCAAGTTATATGGACTTTCAAAGGCAGAAGCAAACCGGCAGATTCGGGAAGCATTAAACCTGGGCCAATACCGGGATGATTATAAGATTCCGGAGAAAAAGCCGGAGCCTGAGATTCCCGAAAATAGTGACCGTGCATCGGATGCGGATATCAACCGTACCTATTCCATGCTGCTTTCCTATCTTACGTTATCAGAAAAGCACAAGGAAGACTTGCTGGCGAGAGGGCTTACGGACGAGCAGATCGAGGCACAAAGATATCGGAGCGTTCCTCTCTTTGGATTAAAAAGTCTGACCAGGAAACTACAGGAAAAAGGATGTACGGTAAAGGGAGTGCCGGGATTTTATCAGGATAAGGATGGAAAATGGACGATTCATTTTTCAGCAAAAAATTCTGGGTTCCTAATCCCGATTCTTTCCATGGAAGGTCTGATCCAGGGATTTCAGATCCGGCTGGATCATGTGACAGATTCCAGAAAGTATATCTGGCTCTCCAGTGTAAATTACCAATATGGAGTCTCATCCGGAAGCCCCGTTCATGTAATAGGGAATCTGGATGCGAAAGAAGTGTATGTGACAGAAGGTGCTTTAAAAGGAACCATTGCTCATTATCTGTCCGGAGCTACGTTCTTATGTGTGCCCGGAGTGAACCAGCATCGGAATCTCCGCCCTATTCTAGACAGCCTTTCCAAAAGAAATCTCCACCTTGTATATGAAACTTTTGACATGGATAAGAAAATGCCGGTTGCCTGTGATGGACAGTATGGTAAATGCAGCGAATGCACGAAGAGGAACAGGTTTGGAGAGTGTCCTTATAAGGTGAAAAAACGGGAAATCATTCAAAGTGGGTGCAGAAAACTGTACGAACTTTGTAAGGAATATTCTTTGCCCGTGAAAAGAATGTTGTGGGATACGGATGAAAACAAAGAATGGCGTGGACAAATCAAAGGGATAGATGATCTATATTATGATTTGTACATAAATCAGACAGATAAAATGTCTCAAAGATTATAGAAACAGGAAGGTCGGAGTATTCTGCTCTGGCCTTTCTTGAAAGGAAGGTTTATGAAAAGTAAAAGAAATGTACCACTACTGGTTATGATGATTGCATCGTTCATTATATTTATATTTGCTGCAGGCAAATTAATAGGAATTTTTCTGGAGTATCAGAAAGGCAATCGTACGTATGAAGAACTTATGGAGTACGTACAGGATCCAGAAACAGATGAGCAGGGTAAAAATGATCCGGATCCAGAAGATGATTCAGGATTTACATTCCTTCAGGTAGATTTTGAAGGATTAATGGCTCAGAATCCGGATGTTGTAGCATGGATCCAGATACCGGCACTTTCTGTCAGCTATCCGGTTGTACAGGGAAAAGATAACTCTTTTTATCTGCATCATATGTTTGACGGACAGGAAAACAAGAATGGTAGTATCTTTATCGACTATCATAATAAGCCGGATTTCACGGACAGTAATACGATTGTGTATGGTCATAATATGAAGAATGGAAGTATGTTTGGAACGTTAGATAAATATCAGGAAAAATCTTTATTTGAGCAGTATCCTTGTTTTTATATTTATCTTCCAGACGGTATCTTAGAGTACCGGATCGTATCCTGCTATGCAGGAAGAACAGGAAGTGTGGGGTATACTTATAGGTTTCCTGAGCAGGAAGATTTTCAGGACTTTTTGGAAAGAATTTTATCCTTCGCTGCTTATGATACAGGAACGGAAGTTACGGACACAGACCATGTCGTTACGCTTTCTACCTGTGTCAACTCGAACCGAAATTATCGGTATTTGGTGCACGGAAAACTGGAGAGGAAAATAGAGATGGGATAATGGATGATGGCATCGGCAGCTATTGCTGGTGCCTTTTCATATTTTTGAGGGAGTGGTTGCGTTTTACGTAGGTAGTACGTACAGAGTAAGTAGAAAGAAAAAGGAGTGATCATTTTATGATTAAGAAATTAAGAGTAGCAGTAGATCATGGCAACCGTAATATGAAGACTTGCAATCATGTATTCACGACAGGGCTGACAGAAATGGATAAGAAGCCTGCAAGGGGCGAGATATATCTGCAGTATCAGGATAAGTATTATACGCTCAGCGAACGTCGTATCCCATATCAGAGGGATAAGACTTCAGATTCCCGATTTTTTGTACTGACATTGTTTGCAATTGTTATGGAATTGGAAGACAAGACACAAATTCAGTCAGATGATGTGATTCAGATTGAACTTCCAATCGGACTTCCGCCAAAGCATTACAAAGAGCTGTATGACAAGTATGAGAAATATTTTAAGGGTGATGGAAAAGTGTTTCGGGTGGAATACTGTGGCAGAGAATATCATCTCTGTATGAAAGATGTGAGGGCTTTTGTGCAGGACCTGGCTGCCATGATGACAAAGATAGATAAGATTGGGGAGGCTCCGAAAGCAGTAGGAATTGATGTTGGGGGATTCACAACAGATTATTTGCTATTAAGAAGAGGAAAGCCAGATATGGATTACTGTGATTCATTGGAAAAGGGCATCATTACTATGTGTAATGAGATCATTTCCAAAGTCAACAGTGAATATGACATGCTATTGGAAGAAGTGGATGTGGAAAGCATCATTCGGGGGAAAACAGAATTTTATGATGAGTATGTAGTCCGGGCGGTTGAGAACATGGTACAGGACTATGTGACAGATCTTCTGAATAGTATCCGTGAACGTGGTGTGGATACGAAATCTGCCTATACAGTTTTCATTGGTGGTGGTTCTATTCTGCTCAGGCGATTTTTAGAGAAATCTGACCGTTTGGGACGTTATCTGTTCATTGATGACCTATGCGCCAATGCAAAAGGGTATGATCTCCTGTATCGTATGTATGAGAGCAGCAAATAGAACGGGAAGTGATTGTTGTGACCAAAAAGAATCCCAATAAATTCACGATTGGATTTAAGAAAAATAATGTTTCCCATCAAAAAGTCGTTGAGATTTTAAATAATACGGAAGACAAGGCGGATTTCATTGCCAGCGCAGTGCTTCATTATCTTGGCGAGGGAAAAGGAACTGATTCTTTGAATCCGGACAAGTCTTCCCTATTGCCATTGATTAGAACAATTGTAAAGAAAGAGATTCAAGAAGCAATCTCAGAAAAGAAATTTGTTTCTACAGAAAAAACAAATCTGGATGAGACAGTCATGGATTTGTCTGGTTCAGAAGAAGAACCGATTGCTTTTGATGAACATATTATAAAAAATATCTCAAATGCATTGGATGCATTCCGAGGTATATAGAAAAGAAGCAGCCTTTGATTGGGCTGCTTCGAATTTTGTCGAAAAGTTTTTCGATTCATAAGTCATTCATAACTGGCTCATAAGTCGCTCATAAATGGCCGTTCTATAATCAAACAATGGTGAAGTGGAGAATGAAAGGAATTACTTTTGTTTTCGGAGACCGTCAAGGAGTCCACGGAGCGTATGTAAAGCCAGATCTTTTTCTTCATCTGTACAGTCATTTAACTCATAAATGATCTGTTCGATATAAGGATTGGCAGGTGGCTTGTCGTAGAAGATGACGGAATCAAGCGAAATATTCAAGTATTTGGCTAATAGACTCAGAGTTTCAAGTCTGGGGTTAGCATTATAGTTCTCAATATCAGATATTGTGCGTAAGGAAACGTGCACATTTTCAGCCAGAGCATTCTGTGAAAGATTCCTGCGAAGACGTTCTTCTTTGACCAGATCTCCGAGCAATTTCTTAACCATCATTTTCATCACCTCACTTAACGCATATATTTTACTCTAGTTCCGCAGTATATGAAATGCGTTAAAATGCGTGCGATAGAGCAATATGATGCGTTAAGTGAATAGAGAATAAGGAAGTTATTTGGGAGAAGAGTCTGATTGAGTTACACAGATCGGTATAGGCATAGCAAGAACTTATTAAAAAAATCTTATACCAATATGTGGAACATCCTTCTGGTGAGTATGCAGAATATGCCTTAATAACATGTGGATTAGCACATGAAATAGTATGGATAATCTGGAAAGTCGAATTAGGTATAAACCGATTCGACTTTCTTTTTGATTGTCGAATATTATCGAATAATGGAATACGGTGTCGATCCCCGCCTTCTGGGATTTCAAAAGAAAAACGAAATCAAAATACAGGAGGATAAACAATTGGATAAATTTACATATACCGGTTCCAAGATTAAGAATCAGTTTACTGCATACATACTGGCGCAGATTCGAGGAGCCAGACAGAATTATTTACGAAAGATGCTGCGGATTAGCAGGAATGAAATGCCAGCAGAGGATTTGACAATGGAAGAAATGGGCATTTCAGTAGAAGAAAGCCTTGAACTGAAATATCGTGAAGAATTGTTGTTAAAAGAGGCAGATGGGGACTATCCGAAATGGGACGAGATGAAGGATCAGAAACTTGTGGAGGCATTGCTCTTACTACGTGAGGATGAGAGAAAACTGATTTATCAGCATGTGTTTGAGGAACGGACGTTTGATGATATGAGTCGGATCAATGGCTTGCCATCTTACAAGGTGAAAGGGATTTATTATTATGCAATCCGTAAGATAAGAAAATGGATGGGAGGTGCAAGATGATGAATTTTGAAGAAGTGTTGTTCCGGGCGAAGATGGGAGACCATGTAGCTACTGAACGGATATTAGAGATGTTCCGACCATTGCTGATAAAAAACTCTTTGATAAATGGAAGATTTGATGAGGATTTGTACCAGGAGTTGATAATTGAAGTGCTAAAGTGTATTCAGTCGTATCAAGAATTGGATTAGCATGTATAAAGGTAATGAAGTAACAGGCGAGCTGGAATTTTATTACTCAAGTTGGAAAACGAGAAACATTCTCAAGTACAAATGTACATTTTAAGAAATAATATTGTATAATGATTAGACAAAACTAACCAATAATCATAGAATACAGAGTTGTTGAGGAAAAAGTAATGTCTTGAAAGGAATGTAATAAAAAGATGAAAAAGAAAAAATCATATCATTGGTTATTATTTATTATTATTGCAATTATCTTGATTGGGACTGCACTTTATCATATTCTTCCTCCATACATAGACCGTTTGTGGACAGCACGAAGCTATAAGAAACTGGCAGAGGAGTATGTCAGTGATGGATCCGAACCGGACGATGGAAAGCAGAAGAAAAAAGACTGGTGGCTTACGGACGTTAAGGTAGAATTTGACAAGCTGAAAGCCGAGAATCAGGATGTCATCGGCTGGATACGTTTTGATAATCAGGACGAGTTTGGAATTAATTATCCGATTTTGCATTCGGGTGACAATGAAAAATATTTAAGAACTGACTTGCATGGCAACAATCATATTGCAGGAAGTATCTTTCCATGATTCGATTGCGAACAATATCGCCATTGCAAAACCGATTGCAACACGAGAAGAGATTGAAGAAGCTGCAAAGAAAGCATCCATCCACGATTTTATTATGACACTACCGAAAGAATATGATACAGAAGTCGGAGAACTCGGCGATACGTTGTCAGGCGGAGAAAAGCAGAGAATCGGTATCGCAAGAGCGTTTTTACATGACGCACCGATGATTCTGATGGACGAGCCTACGTCCAATCTGGATTCGCTAAATGAAGGAATTATTCTGAAATCTCTAAAGGAATCAGCCAGGAAGAAGACAGTTGTCCTGGTGTCTCATAGAAAATCTACTATGAACGTTGCAGATGTGGTTTATGAGATGGAGAATGGAAGATTGTCCTAGCTTTTGATAAAAATATTCATTAAGAACAGTTAGCTTTGACTAGCAACCAAGTGTAAGGATATGATAGAGAAAACTTCAGATAAACGAGGTGATACAATGAAACAGCACAGGTTTTGGGCATGGGCTATGGTATTTTGTATGGGAATGTTGTTTTATACCGGAAAGAAGCACAAATAAGCAAAATATGAGATTGAGATGCAGAAATGGAGGAAGTATGATGGATGTTTTTAAATTGAAAAACCTTGGAATATTTGCAGGCGGTGTATTATTTGGAACAGCAGGTGTTAAGATGTTGTCCGGTCGGGATGCCAAAAAGGCTTATACAATCTGTACAGCGGCAGTTCTTCGCGCAAAAGATTGTGTTATGAAGACGGCAGAGACAATACAGGAAAATGCAGAGGATATCGTAGCAGAAGCAAAGCAGATGAATGAAAAACGTTCAGCGGAAGAGAAAGCAGCTGTTATGGAAGAAATGGACGTCTTTTCGAGTGAGGATGCTGCGAAATCCGAGGAAGTATAATTGAAATTTATTATTAAGCATGAGATCCCGGGAAGAATCCGTATTCATTTGATGCAGAAATATATGTCATGTGAGGAAGCTGATATATTGTTGTATTATCTGAATACGCTGGGCTATGTCACGCAGGCAAAGGTTTATGAACGGACGGCCGATGCCTGCGTTTGCTTTAACGGCGGAAGAGAGCCTTTGATTCAGGCGTTGCAAAGATTCCGATATGAGTCCGTGGATGTTCCGGATACAGTACTTGCTGATTCGGGAAGAAAACTAAATCATACATATCAGGAGAAACTAATGAGTAAGGTAGCTCTTCATTATGCGGGAAAGCTATTTCTTCCTTATCGTATCAGGACAGTTTGGACAATATTAAAATCGGTTCGATATCTGAGGGAAGGTCTAAAAAGTCTGGCGAAGAGAAAAATGGAAGTGTCTGTACTGGATGCGACAGCAATTGGAGTCTCTATTATACGAGGAGATATGGATACTGCTAGTTCTGTCATGTTTCTTCTGGGGATTGGAGAGATACTGGAAGAATGGACCCATAAGAAATCGGTTGGAGATCTGGCTCGCAGTATGGCTCTGAATGTTTCGAAGGTGTGGTTAAAAAGTGATGAACAGGAAATTCTTGTGGATTCTCGACAGATTAAAGAAGGAGATACTATTGTGATCCATATGGGAAATATCATTTCATTTGACGGAGTTGTTTTAGAAGGAGATGGAATGGTAAATCAGGCATCTCTTACCGGCGAACCTCTTCCAGTTCATAAAGAAAAAGGTGGTTATGTGTATGCCGGCAGTGTCCTGGAAGAAGGGGAGCTTGTAATTTCCGTTAAGAAAGCTTCAGGAGCTTCCCGGTATGAAAAGATTGTCACAATGATTGAAGAATCTGAAAAACTGAAATCTTCTGTCGAAGGAAAAGCAGAAAAGCTGGCAGACAAGCTGGTTCCTGTGACACTTGCTGGAACGGCAATCACCTGGTTTCTTACAGGAAACATAACAAAGGCATTATCGGTATTGATGGTAGACTTCTCCTGTGCACTGAAGCTCGCTATACCCATTACAGTATTATCTGCAATCCGCCAGGCTGGAACTTATGATATTACCGTAAAAGGTGGAAAATATCTGGAAGCCGTTGCGGAGGCCAGGACGATTGTATTTGACAAGACGGGTACTCTGACAAAGGCAAAACCTACGGTGAAGATGGTAGTTCCGTTCTGCGGTAAGGAAGAAAAGGAATTACTTCGGTTGGCAGCTTGTCTCGAAGAACATTTTCCACATTCTATGGCAAAAGCGGTTGTACATGCGGCGAAACAGGCAGGACTTGACCATGAAGAAATGCATTCAAAGGTGGAGTACATTGTTGCCCATGGAATTTCTTCCTATGTGGGAGAAAAAAGGGTAATTATCGGAAGTGCTCATTTTGTTTTCGACGATGAAAAATGTCGGGTTCGCGATGAATATCAGACACAGTTTGGTAATCTGCCGGAAGAATATTCGCATTTATATCTGGCCGTAGATGGCATTCTGGAAGCTGTGATCTGTATAGAAGATCCCCTGCGAGAGGAAAGTACAAAAGTCATACGGGTATTGAAAGAGGCTGGATTTACGAAGATTGTTATGATGACCGGAGACAGTGAGCGTACTGCAGCTGCTGTGGCAGCAAAAGTCGGTGTGGATGAATATTATTCGGAAGTATTACCGGAAGATAAAGCAAAATTTATTAAGCAGGAAAAAGCGACCGGCAGAAAAGTTTTGATGGTAGGTGACGGAATTAATGATTCACCGGCACTATCAGCAGCGGATGTGGGAATTGCAATCAGTGATGGTGCGGAACTTGCCAGAGAAATTGCGGATATTACGATTGCCGCAGATAATCTATACCAGATTGTCAGACTAAAATATTTAAGTAATGCATTAATGAAACGGATTCAGAGAAACTATCGAAAGATTGTAGGAATTAATACATTCCTGATTCTCCTGGGAGTTGGAAGCGTGATACAGCCGACTACATCGGCGATGTTTCACAATGTTTCAACACTGGCAATCAGTCTGCAGAGTATGCGGGATTTGTCGGGGATTATTACAGAAAGAATAGAGAAAGAGGAAAAGACGGTTTAATCTGCCGCCTTTTCCTCTTTTTTATCAGATGTAATGGTATGTTCCTCGATAAATTTCTTCATAGCCTGAAAACTTTCATCACTGATCTGGTGTTCCATTTCACAGGCATCTTCCGTGGCAGTCTTCGGGTCAACACCAAGAGAAATCAGCCAGTTAGATAGTACCTGATGCCGTTCATAAACACTTGTAGCAATCTCCATTCCTTTATCCGTTAATGTAATGAAACCTGCCTGACTGACAACAATACAGCCATTTTCACGAAGGTGTTTCATGGCAACACTGACACTTGGTTTGGAAAAATTTAATTCTACAGCAATATCAATAGAACGTACAACAGGTAATTTCCTGCTTAATATCAATATAGTTTCCATATAATCTTCGGAAGATTTGTTGTGTCGCATGTTATCTCCTTTCAATTTTGGTTAGTTAAAACTACTTCCTGTTGCTTTCATTGTAACAGTCATTTTTAGGAAATTCAAGACCGAAAGAATGGAAAAGGCACTATTTTTTAATGAAAAATATTATCAAATATAGTTATTGACATGCAATTAAAGTGAGAATATACTAACTATCGTAAGAAGCAACTGATAATTTTTATTAGAAAGCGAAAGCGGGTGGATTATGATGCCGTTAACAATGGCTGAAACTGGTCGGGAGATTCAGATCAGAAAAATTGGCGGAAAGGATGAGACCAGACGTTTTTTGGAAAGCCTGGGATTTGTGATGGGCGGATTCGTTACCGTTGTATCAGAAATCAATGGAAACCTGATTGTAAAAGTGAAAGATTCGCGGGTGGCAATCAGCAGAGAAATGGCGAATAAGATTATGATCTAGGAGGGAATGAGAAGTGGCTACATTAAGAGAAGCAAAGTGCGGTCAGACCGTAAAGGTCGTGAAAATTCATGGTGAAGGTGCGGTGAAGCGCAGGATCATGGATATGGGAATCACGAAGAATGTGGAAATCTACATAAGGAAAGTAGCACCGCTTGGAGATCCGGTAGAGGTAACTGTCCGGGGGTATGAGCTATCTTTGAGAAAAGCGGATGCGGAAATGGTAGAGGTACAATAGTACTTATTTTTTTTGAAAATCGGTTAGATAAAACTAAAAATAATTTGTAATGTATAATCAGAAAGAGGGAGAATATGAGAGTCAAAATTGCACTTGCAGGTAACCCGAACAGTGGAAAAACGACGCTGTTCAATGCGCTTACCGGATCAAACCAGTTTGTGGGTAACTGGCCGGGAGTAACGGTAGAGAAAAAGGAAGGAAAAATTAAAGGATATACAACGAAGGGAGAGGAAGCCGTACTGGTGGATCTCCCGGGTATCTATTCTTTGTCACCGTACACGCTGGAAGAAGTGGTATCCAGAAATTTTTTAATCGGTGAAAAGCCGGATGCGATCATCAATATTATTGACGGAACAAATTTGGAGAGAAACCTGTACTTGACCACACAGCTTACAGAACTTGGCATTCCAGTAATCATTGCTGTCAATATGATGGATCTGGTAAAAAAGAATGGGGAAGAGCTGAACATAGACCGTCTCTCAAAAGACACCGGCTGTAAGGTCGTTGAGATTTCCGCATTGAAGGGAGAAGGAATCGACCAGCTGATTCAGCGGGCGGTTGCAATTGCGAAAAGCGGAAAAAATATACAGCCGGCACATAAGTTTGACGGATGCGTAGAACATGCAATTGCTCATATTGAAGAGGCAATCTCGGGACATGTGGATGAAAGTATGGAACGCTGGTATGCAGTGAAACTGTTCGAACGGGATGAAAAAGTGCGCGAAAGCCTGAAACTTTCGAAAGCACTTCTCAATCATATCGAAGAAGACATTGTAAGCTGTGAAAAAGAGATGGAGGATGATGCAGAAAGCATCATCACCGGAGAACGTTATAACTACATTGGAAGTATTATCGAAGATTGTTATAAAAAGCGTGTGAAGAAACAGATGTCGGTGTCAGATAAAATTGACAGCATCGTGACCAACCGTTTTCTGGCGCTTCCGATTTTTGCGGTTGTGATGTTTATCGTCTATTATGTGTCTGTTACTACGGTGGGAACCATTTTGACAGACTGGACCAATGATACATTGTTCGTTGAATGGATCATCCCGGCAGCACAGACCGGTCTGGAAGCCATCGGCTGTGCAGATTGGTTAACGGGTCTTTTGGTCGATGGTATTGTCAGCGGTGTTGGTGCGGTGCTTGGATTTGTTCCACAGATGCTGGTATTATTCCTTTTCCTTGCATTCCTGGAAGGCTGTGGATATATGGCACGTATCGCATTTATTATGGACCGTATATTCCGTAAATTTGGTTTATCCGGAAAATCTTTTATACCGATGCTGATTGGTACGGGATGCGGTGTTCCGGGTGTTATGGCTTCCAGAACGATTGAAAATGACAGAGACCGTAAAATGACGATCATGACAACTACTTTTATCCCTTGTGGAGCAAAACTCCCGATCATTGCCTTGATAGCAGGTGCATTATTTGACGGGGCGGCATGGGTGGCACCAAGTGCATATTTTGTTGGAATTGCTGCAATTATCTGTTCCGGTATTATTTTAAAGAAAACGAAAATGTTTGCAGGGGATCCGGCACCATTTGTTATGGAACTTCCGGCATATCACCTTCCAACGGTAGGAAATGTACTTAGAAGTACGTGGGAGCGTGGCTGGTCCTTCATCAAGAAAGCAGGAACGATCATTCTTCTTTCTACCATCTTCGTATGGTTTGCACAGGGCTTCGGATTCGAAGGCGGAAGCTTTGGTATGGTAGAAGATATGAATAACAGTATTCTGGCAGCGATTGGCTCAGCCATTGCATGGATCTTTACACCGCTTGGATGGGGCGACTGGAAAGCGGCCGTTGCAGCAATTACAGGACTTGTAGCGAAGGAAAATGTTGTGGGAACATTTGGTATCCTGTACGGATTTGGAGAAGTGGCTGAAGACGGAGCAGAGATCTGGGGAAGCCTTGCCGGATCTATGACAGCAGTGGCAGCGTATTCATTCCTGATCTTCAATCTGTTGTGTGCACCTTGCTTTGCGGCAATGGGAGCAATCAAGAGAGAGATGAACAATGCAAAATGGTTCTGGTTTGCCATTGGATATCAGACCATTCTTGCGTATGCAGCATCCCTGTGTGTATATCAGGTCGGAACTTTGATTACGGCAGGAACGTTTGGAATCGGGACAGTTGTGGCATGTATCATCATTGTTGGCTTTTTGTATCTGCTGTTCCGTCCTTATAAGGAAAGCCAGAGTCTTACTGTGCCGAAAAGTGTAGCCGGTAAAATAAGAGCATAAATAGGAATCAGTTGCAATGGATAGTAAGGAGGCACAGAGTTTATGGGAACAGCAATCATATTGGTTTTACTTTTAGGAGCAGTAGGAATGATCATACGAAGCATGATTAAGGATAAAAAAGCCGGGAAATCTTTACAGTGCGGACAAAATTGCAGTCACTGCAGCGGACATTGCCATGGAAGATCATAAAATAAAAAAAGAACCTCGGTTTCCCGGTCTTGGAGAAGGTGACATAGATACAAATGGTTATCAGACAGTTCCTATGCAGAAAGACTATTTGATAGAGTGTCTCAGAAAACAGGGGTTTAGAATTACAAAACAAAGGAAAATATTAATTGATATTATTCTGAATGAATGCTGCGGCTGCTGTAAAGAAGTATATATTCTTGCCGCTAAAAAAGATCCGGGAATAGGGATTGCAACAGTCTATCGAACGGTTGATGCCCTTGAAAAAATAGGGGCTTTGAAACGAGGAACCGCATATCAGTTGTGTGATCATAAAAACAGGGTGTGCCAATGCTGTCTGGTAGAACTGGAAGACAGTTCTACTGTTAAACTGGATAGTAACTCCGTGGAAAAGATCATTAAGAGCGGAATGCAAAATAGCGGGCTTTGTGATGGAAAAAAAGTAGTGGGAATCACATGGATGCAAGCAGATGATCATTTGTGATGGAAGAATAAAATGATGCTATAAATGGATAACAGGGAATTCTTGGATGATGAAATAATCTATTAGGGGATTCCCTGTTTCGTATAAAACGAATAGGTAGTGTAAAGTATCCTATGAAAAATTGAAGGTGAAAAAATGATAGTAAAATTTCAAAATGCTGTCAAAACATATGGAACCGGAGAAGGAATGCAGATAGCGGTAGACCATATCAGTTTTAGTATTGATGAAGGCGAGTTTGTGGTAATTTTAGGTCAGTCCGGTGCAGGAAAATCCACGGTACTTAATATGTTAGGAGGCATGGATCAGCCTTCGGAAGGAATCGTAACAGTAGCCGGAAAAGAAATCTCCTCCATGAATGATAAGCAGCTTGGTTCCTACCGGGCAGATGTGATTGGCTTTATCTTTCAGTTTTATAACCTGCTTCCAAGCCTGACAGCATATGAAAACATTGCACTGGTAAAGAGCATTGTAAAAAATGCAGGCGATGCAGATGAACTTTTGCAGTTAGTTGGATTAGAACATTGCAGGGACAAATTTCCGTCGCAGATGTCTGGGGGAGAGCAACAGAGAGTGTCCATTGCAAGAGCATTGGCAAAGAACCCACAGATTTTATTGGGAGATGAACCTACCGGTGCACTTGACTCAGAAACTGGAGTGATAGTGCTGGAACTTTTACAGAAGCTGTGCCGTGAGCAGGGAAAGACAGTTATATTGGTAACTCATAATGCGGATATCGCGAAATGTGCAGACAAGGTCATCCGTATGAAGAACGGAAAAATAAAAGAAATTCAGAGGAATGAACACCCGGCTTCCGTAAGGGAGGTTGAGTGGTAATGTTACGAAAAAAGCTTTTAAGAGAGATGAGGCACAACTGGGGACAATTTCTTTCTATCTTCCTGCTGGCATTTTTAGCGATGGCACTCTACTGCTGCATGGAAGGGCATGTACTTGCGCAGCATTCTGCGAGAGCAGAATTTCATAAAGAATGTAATCTGGCAGACCTTTGGATTTACGGAGAAGGATTTTCCGAGGAAAACTTACAAGCAGTCAGGAATCTTGATTTTGTCAAGGATGCCGGGCTTCGTATGTCGGTTACCGGGTCTGCACCGGAGTGTGATGGTGCGCAGGTCGATATTTATCTGGAAAGAGAGAATATCGTAAATCGGCCGTACTACATAGAAGGAGAGGCTTTTGATCCTGCAGATAAGGATGGAATCTGGCTGACATCGGCCTTTGCCGAGGTAAGAAATATAAATGTAGGGGATGATTTCACCATTTCCTACAATGGAATTACTTTTACAAGAAAAGTAAAGGGGCTTATAGAAAGTCCGGAATATGAATTCCGACAGGCAGAAGGTGATGCAGATATTTACATAGAAAATATTGCTTTCGTATATATGTCGTATGATGCATTCCCGATTCGGGATTATGTGGAGCATTTGATTATACAGGGAAAAATCACTGCCAGGAAGGTGGCAGAGGAAACCAATCTGTTAGATGAGCAAATGAATGCACTTGCTGAAATTGGCATGAGCATTGATGACATTACGCAGGATATGCTACTGGAGAGAGTGGAACAGATCAGTGATGAAAAACTGGCGAAGCTGATGCCTTATACGCAGATGCTTGTGACCACCACGGATGGGAAAGCATTGGAGCATGAGGATGAAATTTCAAAGGCACTTCATGGAGAATATGCAGCCATGGTGGATGAACATTCTATCCCGGGCATTGAAAGATTAAACAGTGAGCTTTCACAGCATGAATCTTTTTCGTGGATGTTTGTCATTGTTTTTGTCGGAATCGCGATTCTTGTCATTGCAACAGCCATGAGCCGTATGGTAAAGAAACAGAGGACACAGATCGGCACCCTAAATGCACTGGGAATGAAGCGGTATAAAGTAGTTCTACATTATGTCAGTTTCAGTCTGTTTGTTTCTCTTGCAGGCGTATTGGCGGGTTTATGGGTTGGTTCTGCCCTGCTGGCGCCGTTTATGGTGGATATGTTTGGCACATGGTATATTGTTCCGGGATTAGAGGGTGGATTCCAGCTGGAATACCTTTTAATCGCTGCACTGATTGTGATTGTATGCAGTCTGGCAGCCTATCTCAGCTGTAAAAAAATATTAAAGGTCAGACCTGCAGAAGCGCTCCGCCCGGCACCTCCAAAGCAAGGGAAAAACTGCATCTTTGAAAAATGGCCATTTTGGGGGAATCTTAGATTTAACAGTCAGTACAATCTTCGGGATATATCTCGTGCTAAATTGCGTGCCGTAATGGGAATCATAGGTACTGCGGTGGGAATGCTTTTGATGATATATGGTATTGCCTGCAATTCGCTTGTAGATCAGATGGAGGAATTATGTTTTGATAAAATCCAGAATGCGGATTATTCTATGAATCTTTCTTCTGACGCAAAACTTAGTGATGTCGATGAGATGGCAAAAGAGACTGACAGTGAGCTTGTTATGACAGGGCAGATTGAGATTGCCACTGTTCCCAATGCCGCAGCGACAGAGAAGAAAAAGGAAACGCTGACCGTGCTGGAGGGAAAGGGATTATACAATTTGTTGGATAGTAGTCTGAATGTGATTCAGTTGGAACAGAAAGAAGGACAAGTGGGGGTAAGCCGAAAACTTTGTGAAGACATGGAACTTTCTGTAGGAGACACTTTTTACTGGCATGTATATTCCGAAAATCAGTGGCATGAAGCTAGGGTAGGATATATTTTCCGCAGTATGGAGACACAGGGGATTGCCTTCCTGCGGGAAGATTATGAAAAGACCGGAGCGGAGTATACACCAACAACAGCATATAGTAATGAGGACTTTGCAGAGTATAAAAACGAATCCTATGTGACCGCTGTGCATAGCAAAGAAGATATGATACAGGCTTTTGAAACAAGTTACGAAGTAATCAGTATTATGGTATGGATGATGGTGATTTTTTCTGTGATACTGATTGTGGTTGTGCTGTATAATTCCGGAAATCTTTCTTTCCATGAACGGATGGGAGAATTTGCAACGTTGAAGGTATTGGGATTACAGACTTCGCAGATTCGAAATATCCTTACAGTACAGAATCTCTGGCTGTCGGTTATAGGTATCATCATCGGAGCGCCCTTTGGAAAAATGAGCCTGAATGCCATGATGAATTCCAACGGAGAAAATTTTGATTATGTTCTCACGGTTACACCGGGATGCTATCTGATTGCCGGAATACTTGTGCTAGCAGTATCTATGGCGGTAAGTTTTTTATTTAGTGGACGAATTCGAAAACTTGATATGGTGGAGATTTTGAAAGGAGCTGAGTAAAATGGCGGATTTCGTTATTATAGGGATATTGATTATTTTGATTATTATAGGCATACGTTCCGGTGTTAAGCATTTTAAAGGTGAGGGTGGCTGTTGCGGTGGCGGTTCCTCCGTTAAGGTGAAAAGAAAGAAACTGAAACAGGTTGTAAAGCAAAGAACAGTTGTGATTGATGGGATGACATGTGAACATTGCAAAGCCCGTGTGGAAAGCAGATTAAATTCGTTGGATGGCGTATTAGCCAAGGTAAATCTGAAAAGGAAAACCGCGGTGGTTTCCATGGAAAAGGATGTAGAGGATGAAGTGATTAAGAAGGCTATAGAGAATGCAGGATATGAGGTTATAGAAATAAGATAATGGAAAAAGACTATTTATTTCTTGACATATCATAACATATAGAGTAACATAACGGTGTTATGTTTCGACACTGTTATGGAGGTAATAATTTGAAAGAAGACAAAGAAACAAGAAATAATCTGCTTCAAAGTGCCAGAAAAGAATTTACAGAGAAAGGCTATATGAAGGCATCTCTCAGAACCATATGCAAAAATGCAGGCGTTACAACTGGGGCTTTATATTTCTTTTTTAAAGATAAGGATGATTTGTTTGATGCAGTAGTTGGAGATACGGTAAATGTAATCTACAATATGATGCAGGCACACTTTGAAGATGAGAAAAATATGGCTGCAAAAGGCGGGGATATGCTGCCGAATGCAGAGGAAGAGGCTGAACATGAAGAAACAACGGCACTAGTTATTCATCAGATGTATCTTCATAGGGAAGAAATCTTGCTTGTATTAACCAAAAGTCAGGGTACAAAATATGAAAATATTGCGGATCGGTTTATTGATTCGGCGGAGAAGCATTATCGTTTAATGGCAGATGCGATGGTAAAACATCATCCAAAGGAAAAAATAGATGAAAAGTTCATTCATTGGCTTGCCCATGAGCAGATAGATACGTTTATCTTTATGATATCTCATATAGAAACCGAACATGAAGCCTTACCGTTTATTAATCAGGCTGTTACCTATATGATGTCGGGATGGTATGGCATGTTTTTGTCAAGGTAGTAAAGGACTGAGAAATCAGTCCTTAAAACATAACACTTACATAACACTGTTATGTAAAATTCATTAATGGAAAGGAAGAGAAAGATGTATTTACAAGTAAAAGACATGAAGAAAAGTTATGGCGAAGGAGGAAGCTATATACAGGTATTAAAAGGAATTTCTACCGGAGTTGAGAAGGGAGAAATGTGTGTGATAGAAGGCACCAGCGGCTCAGGAAAGTCTACCTTTCTAAACTGTATTGGTGGTCTTGATATACTTGATTCCGGTAGCATAATGGTGGATGGAATGGAAATTGTAGGAATGAAGGCAGATAAGCTTTCTGATTACAGAAGAGACAATCTTGGTTTTATTTTTCAGTTTTATAATCTGATTCCCAATCTTACCATTCGTGAAAATATACAGGTTTGTGAATATTTAAGCGAAAATCCTCTTGATATGGATGAACTTCTGGATGTACTTGGACTTACGGAACATCAGAACAAGTTTCCGTCACAGCTTTCCGGGGGACAGCAGCAAAGATGTGCCATTGCAAGAGCACTTGTCAAAAATCCGAAGCTTCTGTTATGTGATGAACCAACGGGAGCACTTGACTCTAAGACTTCAAGAGACATTCTTGCACTTTTGGAGAAGATTAATGAAAAATATGGTACTACTATGCTGATTGTTACCCACAATCACTCTATTCGAAATATGGTGCATAAGGTCATTCGAATCAAAGATGGTCAGATTAGCAAAGAATATTATAATGAGACACGAGTGCCTGCTATGGAACTGGAGGATTTGTGATATGCAGAAGATATTAAGTAAGAGAATTTTAAGAGATTTAAAAGAGAACTGCATGCGGTATCTGGCGTTAAGTGCGCTCATTATCCTGTGTATGTATGTCATTATTTCTTTGATTGGAACAGCAGATACGATCATTCTTGGTACCAAGAAGCTAGCTGAAAGCAATGATTTGGAGGACGGTGAGTTTAGTCTGTTTGTTCCACTGTCTGATAAAGAAAAGAAGGAATTGACAGATCAGGGGGTTACACTGGAAGAACAGTTTTATCTGGATTATGCCATGGAAGATGGCAGTACATTAAGAGTATTTCAAAACAGAAAGAAAATTAATATCATTGAAATCTTAGAAGGAAAAGAGGCAGAGAATGATACAGAACTTGTGGTGGAACGTCGTTTCGCTAAAGAACATGATATTGAGATAGGAGATAGCATTGTAATCGGAGATGATACATTTGTGGTTGTTGGAATTGGCTGCAGTCCGGATTATGATGCACCCCTTAAGGATTTTACAGATGGCAGTGTGGATAGCTTTCAATTTGGCACTGTCTTTGTAACGGAAGAAGCTTATAAGCAATTAGTTAGTGAGGGTGGTAGCTTGAAAGCGGAGGAATATGTTTATGCATATCTTCTGAATAGAGAAATGACGGATGAAGAGTTAAGAGACAAGGTAGAGGAACTGAAGGTGGATGCAGATTCGATACCGGATGATTTTTTTCAGGAGTATTGGGAGGAAATGACTGCGGATAAAACCGAATTAGAAGATGGAATCGATTCTCTTGTGGAAGGCTCCGGTGAACTTGCCAATGGCTTATCGGAATTAAATGAAATACCACTTGGAATTCCTGCATTAGAACAGGGTGTTTTATCTGCTTATGAGGGGGCTAAGGAGTTAAATGATGGATTAGGAGAGTTACAAAATAAAACGGATGAATTGATTGATGAGTATTTTGATTTTGAAATATCAAATCTGAGAAGCTTTTTAAAGGCGGAAGATAATCCGAGAATCATGGCAGCGGCGAATGATCAGGTGTTGAACAAATATGGTGGTTTACTTGCCGGTGGTATTGTACTTGTATTATTTGCTTATGTGATTTCTGTGTTTGTGGTGTATGGAATTGAAAAGGAAAATACTACTATCGGAGCCTTATATGCCCTGGGTGTGAATCGTAATCAGTTGATGTTACATTATTTATGTCTTCCGGTTGTAGTCTCGTTCCTTGCCGGTGTAATCGGTTGTATGATTGGATTTGCGTCGATTGGGGGCAGTACCATTATGGGAAGCTGTTACGAATATTTCTCCATTCCGAATATGGAGAGCGTTTATCCGCCTTATCTGATTGCATATGGGTTAGTGTTGCCTCCTGTTATTTCCGCACTGATTAACTGGATTGTAATTCGTGGAAAATTGAACCGTCCGGCATTGCAAATGATAAAGAACGAGCAAAAAAGTCAACCTATGAAGCAGATTAAGTTAGGAAAAATGAATTTTGTCAGAGCGTTTCGCATTCGTCAGATTATTAGAGAGGCACGTACATCCTTAACTGTAGTAGGGGGAATGTTTATTTCATTGCTAATCCTGATGCTGGGCTTAAATTGCTATGTAATGTGTCAGCATATCAGCAAAGAAAACAAAGCAGATACAAAATTTGAATATCTGTATACCTATAAATATCCGGAAGAAACTGTTCCGGAAGGTGGATATGAGGCATTTACAAAGACGGTAAAAAAAGAAAACATGGGCTATAATCTGGAGGTTGCTATTTTAGGTATTGGGGAAGACAACCCGTTCTTTGACGTTAATTTAACAGACAGTAAAAGTGATGTGGTGATTTCCTCTGCTATGGCTGAAAAGTATGGTCTGAAAAAAGGCGATGTTTTTGTTGTGGAAGATGAAGAGGCAAAAATGCATTATGCATTTACTGTTCATGATATTACGCAGTATGCTACCAGTTTCTATATTTTTATGGATATTGACTGTATGCGGGAAATGTTTGGTGAAGATGAAGATTATTATAACCAGGTATTTTCAGACAAAGAACTGGATATCCCGACGGGACGATTATATGGTATGACGACCAAAAAGGATATTGAAAAGTCCGCAGATGTATTTATACAGCAGATGATGCCGATGGTAGTAATGATGACGGTTGTTTCTTCCTTGATTTTTGCGGTAGTGATGTATCTGATGATGAAGGTTATGATTGACCGTTGTGCGTTTCACATATCCATGGTCAAGGTGTTTGGCTACAGGACAAAAGAAATAAAAAAACTGTATCTGGATGGGAATTTCTATGTGATTGCGGTAGGAGCAGCCGTTTGTATTCCTATGGCTAAAAAATGTATGGACTTGATGTATCCTCTTATGGTATCCAATGTAAACTGCGGAATGAATCTTCATTATCCATGGCGGATGTATGTGATTGTGTATGTTGCAGTATTGGTGCTGTATTTTGTAATGAATGGCTTATTGACTTCAAAGCTTAAAAAAGTAAATTTAGCGGAAGTGTTAAAGAATAGAGAGTGATTTTGTTGAAAAAGTGAATTACAATAAGGCTTAATTCAGAACTCTGATATTGTCTTACATTCGTACAGTTGATTTATTTTATCAGTTGGTATCTTGTCCCTGACATTGACAGCTGAGGTAACATTTGATACAATTTAATAGGTTAGACATAACTAACCAATAATCTAAATAATAAATTTGATTGTGACAATCAATAGAAAAGGAGGATTTCAATGTCGTTAATCAACAAAGAAGTAAGTGATTTTTCAGTACAGGCATTTCAGAATAATGAGTTCAAAACAGTAACAAAAGCTGATTTGCAGGGAAAATGGAGTATATTCTTTTTCTATCCTGCAGATTTTACATTTATCTGTCCTACCGAATTAGAGGATTTGGCAAATAAGTATGAGGAATTCAAAAAAATCGGCTGCGAGATTTATTCGGTATCCTGTGATACCCATTTCGTACACAAGGCATGGCATGATGCATCTGAGAGGATTCAAAAGATTCAGTATCCTATGCTCGCTGATCCTACTCATGCGCTTTCCAGAGATTTCGAGGTATATATTGAATCAGATGGTGTTGCGGAGCGTGGAACTTTTATTGTAAATCCCGAGGGAAAAATTGTGGCATATGAGGTAAATGCGGGAAATGTCGGCAGAAATGCAGATGAGTTATTCCGAAAAGTGCAGGCAAGCCAGTTTGTGTATGAGCATGGCGATGAGGTTTGCCCGGCAAAGTGGCAGCCGGGAGCAAAGACGTTAAAACCGAGCCTTGATCTGGTAGGACAGCTTTAATCTCAAATAGGAATTAAAACGGCATCGGTAGCGAAAGTGAAACCGATGCCGTTTTTGAAAGGATGGAATTGTTATGGATAATTTATACGATGTTGTTGTAGTTGGTGGAGGTCCCGCAGGACTTACTGCAGCCTTGTACCTTGCCAGAGCAAAATACAGAGTACTGGTTGTAGAAAAAGAGCAGTTGGGCGGACAGATTACCATTACTTCCGAGGTGATAAACTTTCCGGGGGTTTATAAGACAAGTGGCAGGGAATTAACAGAAACCATGCGAAAACAGGCAGAAAGCTTTGGTGCTGAGTTTATGCTCGCAGAGGCAACAGGATTTGAGTTGACAGGAAAAATCAGAAAGGTTATCACAAGCAGAGGGGAAATCTCATGTTTTGGGATTCTTCTTGCCACAGGTGCACATCCCAGAAAAATCGGATTTAACGGAGAAGAGAAGTTCAAAGGGCATGGCGTGGCGTACTGTGCCACTTGCGATGGGGAGTTTTTTGCCGGAAAAGAGGTCTTCGTCATAGGCGGTGGATTTGCGGCTGCAGAAGAGAGCGTGTTTCTGACCAGATATGCCAAGCATGTAACAGTTCTGGTTCGTGGAGAGGATTTTTCCTGTGCTAAGAATACCGCAGATGCAGCTAAGAACCATGAAAAAATAACAGTGCTTACCAATTGCAGCGTGGTCAGCGTTGAAGGAGATTCGGCTCTTCGTATTCTGAAATATAAAAATAACCAGACCGGGGATGTGATGGAATATCGGGCGGAGAAAGGAGATACCTTCGGAGTTTTTGTGTTTGCGGGATATGAGCCGGAAACGGCACTTGTGAAAGATTTTGTAAAATTAAATGAGCAGGGTTATGTTGAAACGGACGAACAGCAGAAAACCAATATTGATGGATTTTATGCTGCCGGGGATGTCTGTGTAAAAAATCTGCGTCAGGTGGTTACGGCTGTGGGTGATGGAGCTTTGGCAGCCACAGAATTGGAACGATATGCAGCGAAAATGCAGAAAATAACCGGATTAAAGCCTCAGATAAAAGAAGCGGTCAGACAGGAGAATTCCGAAAAAGAACATGAGGGAGCAAATCAATCAGCTGATTCCTTATTTGATGCAGATATGACGGCACAGCTAAAAACAGTCTTTTCCAGGATGGAACATCCGTTGCTATTAAGGCTCTATCTTGATTCAAAGCCGTTATCTGTGGAACTAAAAAACTATGTAGAAGCAATGGCAGAACTCACGGATAAACTCTCAGTAGAGATTGCAGAAAACCATACAGAAAGCGAGACTCCGTGTGTCAGGGTATTTCGGGAGGATCAATCGGATACAGGTCTTGCCTTTCATGGTGTGCCGGGCGGACATGAATTTACGTCTTTTGTTTTGGGATTATACAATGCGGCGGGAGAAGGTCAGACTGTAAGTGATTCAGTTAGAGAAAGAATTGCAAAGATTGAGCAAGCGGTGCATATTCAGATACTGGTTTCGCTTTCATGCACCATGTGTCCGGAACTGGTAACAGCTGCACAGAAGATTGCAGCTTTAAATCCTCTTGTTGCAGCCGAGGTTTATGATATCAATCATTTTGGTAAGAAAAAACAGAAGTACAACGTAATGAGTGTCCCTTGTCTTGTTATCAACGAAGATAAAATATCCTTTGGAAAGAAGAATATTGAGCAGATATTGGATTTGATTTAAAGGACTGGATTGGAAATTAATCTTTAGCCAAGAAAGGTGTAACTATGCAACAGCTGAATTATTTAAAGCAAGACGAAAAAGTGCCAGGCAGAGAGTCTTTTGTGACTTATGTAGATTTTCAAGTGCAGGATGGCAGTGCCGATATGTGGCTGTACGACATCTTCCCAGGTGTGCAGCTTATGGTTGCTAATTTTGCTACTGAAAGCTGTTTTCGAGATAGTGAAAGGCAGAATGTGATTGGAATCAATCATTGTCGGAAGGGAAGATTTGAGTGTGTCTTTGACAATAAGAACTATCTTTACCTGGGGGAGGGGGATATTGCTTTGAACAGTCAGATGCACCCACCGATTGCGTCATCTTTTCCACTGAACTATTATTATGGCTCTACCATTATTATGTATCCGGAGGTTGTGAAAACAGTACGTGAGCTTCAGGTGTTTGAAATCAGTGCAGAGAAGATAGTAGAGAAGTATTCGTTAAAAACCGGTTCATGCGTGTTTCGTCGTAATACGGAAATAGAGCATGTATATCATGAATTATATACGAACTTGAAGCATCCGTCCTTGACATTTTTAAGGCTGAAGGTATTGGAACTATTATATCATTTTCAATCCAGACAAACTGTTTTTGAGGAGAAGCAAGAATATCTTTCCGGCACAACCGTGGAACGAATCAAGCATGCGAGAGAGCATTTGATACAAGATATGGAACATCGAATTAACCTGAAGGACTTGGCATGGGAGCATAACTTAAGTCTGACACAACTGAAGGATGGCTTTAAACAGATTTATGGCGTATCTCCTTATGCATATTTGCGTAATTATAAAATGCATCTAGCGACACGGTTTTTGCAGGAATCTGATCGAAAAGTCAGTGAGATTGCCCTGGAGTTGGGATATCAGAATCCAAGCAAATTTGCAGAGGCATTTTGTGCAGTAATCGGGTGCAGTCCGAGTGCCTACCGGAAGAAGAAAGAGATGAATGGTGCAGTGAATGAATCGGCTACTATAACTTCTAAATAAAATGAGATAAGCAGTGGAATGATGCCGTCGTAATGACGGCATCATTTTTTTGGCTTTTTGGAGTGTTTTGCACAGAACGTGGCTTTTTGGAGTGGTACAATCTTGGACAATATAGTAAAATTTTCGAAGTTAGAAAAAACTAACTAAATATAGAAAGGAAAGATTACATATGAAAGAAAAACTTACAACAAAGGATTTGATTGCCGCAGGTGCTTTTGGGGCTATTTATTTGGTATTGCTCACGGTATTGTCTTCCGTACTGACCATTCTACCCGTCCTTTTTTTGGCCACACCGTTGATTGCCGGTATTGTTTTGGGAACGGTATACATGCTGTATGCAACCAAGGTGCCGCGAACCGGTGCCATCTTGGTGTTGGCGATACTGGTGGGGATAATTACCTCGATGTCAACGATTTATCCGTTATTGTTTGCTGTACTATGGGGAATCATTGCCGAGATCATTGTTAGTAAAAAACGCAAATCTGCCGGTGCGCTGGCTGTTAGTTACTGTGTGTTTAACCTGACTTCTATGGGGCCGTTCTTCGCCCTTGCTTTAGCTAAGGATGCTTTTTTGGAGAGTTGTGCCGAATATTACGGAGAGGGATATGTGGCTGCCTTGGATGCACTGACACCTAGTTGGATTGTTATGGTGCTGATAGTTCTGGCTTTGGTTGGTGGCTTGCTTGGTGGTCTGTTCGGCAGACGGATACTGAAAAAGCATTTTGCGAAGGTAGGGATTACGGCATGAGCACCAGATATGCTTCCAACGGTCTATTAGATCCAAGAAGCAAGCTGGCGGTGTTTATCGCCGCTTGCTTTTCTGCGTTTTCTGGATTGACACATCCACAGGAATTCGCAATGCTTGGCCTGTGCATAGCAGTAAATCTGCTGTGTCAAAAATGGAAACGGGCTTTTTTTATATGTCTGATTTTTTGGCTTATGTTACTGTGTGACTTGTTTTTGGCGCATCGATTATCAGGCATACCTCAGAATATGATTATGCTGCTATGCCATCTTTGCCGCTTTATCTTACCGTTGCTTTCAGCCTTTTATATCGTCACTCATTCTTCTAAAATCGGAGAATATATCAGTGCATTTACCCAAATGCATCTACCAAATGAGGTGATTATTCCAATGGCGGTAATGCTGCGTTTTGTTCCGACCATACAGGAGGAATGGCAGACAGTGAATCAGGCTCTTCGCCTGAGAGGAATGGCGTTGACATGGAAGAATATCCTTCGTCGCCCGGTTCAAATGATGGAATACATGTTGGTTCCTTTTTTGCTGCAATGCTCAGTTATTGTGGACGAGATGACAGCGGCTGTGATGGCCCGTGGGTTTGACAGAGACACACCTCGCAGCAGTTATATAGAGGTTCGGATGAAAATTCTGGATTGGTGCATCGTGATGGTTTCTGCTGGATTGTTGGTTTGGAATCTATTCTTTTGAGAAAGGAGTGGATATTTTGATTAAACTGAATCATGTTTCATTTGCTTATAAGACCGGCGAAGCAGGTGAATCGGTACAGGTTCTGCATAATGTGAACTTTCAGGCAGCACCAGGAGAATGCGTGGTATTTTGTGGAAAAAGCGGCTGCGGAAAGACGACGATGCTTCGGCTTATAAATGGTCTTGTTCCTCATTTTTATGCCGGCAATCTGGAAGGAAGTGCACTTATCGGAGGGGTGGATGCAACACAGACACCGTTGCCCCGGATGGCCGGATTGTTGGAAGTGTATTCCAGAATCCCCGTACTCAGTTCTTTCATTTAGATACCACAGGAGAAATGGTCTTTAATATGGAAAACCAGAATATTTCATGTTCCGAAATGCAGAAGCGTCTGCAGGAGGTTGTTTGTCGGCTGAATCTGCAGGAACTGATGGAACGGAATATTTTTGAATTGTCAGGCGGAGAAAAACAGCAAATTGCCTGTGGTTCTGCCTATGCGTCTCTACCGCCGATCATTGTTATGGATGAGCCGTCCTCTAATCTGGATATGGAAAGTATCCGGAAATTGCAAAAGATAATCTGTATTATGAAGGAAGAGGGGAAAACCGTTTTGCTCTCGGAACATCGGCTGTGGTATCTGGAGGGGATAGCCGATCGATATGTGCTACTGGAAAACGGGCAGATCAGCCAGGAGTTTACACCGGAAATGATAGCGAAGCTATCAAAAGAGAACCGAGATAAATTGGGACTTAGGGCAGTCAGCCGGAAACAGCTTTATGAGCCATGTTATGATATGAATATAGGGGAATATTCTGATGTCGGATTAGAGATAGACAGGCTACAGTTTTGTCGGGAGAAGCGTCAGGTGTTGAATATATCGCATTTAAAGATTCCAAAAGGAGCTATTGTAGCGGTAATCGGGGAGAACGGAGCAGGAAAATCCACCCTCAGTCTTTGTCTGACAGGGCTTTTAAAGCATGCCGGAACCATTCGAATCGATGATGAGAAGATCCCAAACAAAAAGTTGCCGGAACAGACGTATCTGGTCATGCAGGAGGCAGGGCATCAGTTGTTTAGTGACACGGTGCTTGGAGAGCTGACTTTGAACAAACAGACGGTGACAGAAGTGCAGGCTGAAGAGATTCTAGACAAACTTGGATTAAATGGAATGAAGAACCGTCATCCCGGCTCTCTCTCCGGAGGCCAGCAGCAAAGGCTTTCTTTGGGAATTGCTCTTTGTTCGAAGAGAAGGCTGATGCTCTATGATGAGCCGACCAGTGGACAGGATGGTGAAAACCTCCGGCGAACGGCTGCAATGATTTGCAAGGCCAATGAACAGGCGGTATGCACTTTGATTGTAACTCATGATCCGGAGTTGATTCTTCGTTGCGCTACGCATATCCTGCATATTCACGCAGGAGAAGTAAAAAATTTCATGCTGTTTGATAAGAGAGGAGTGAATTATATGAAGAAAGTATTTGAAGAGGATACACAGACAAATAAAAAACAAAAAACCGGTATCCCACGTTTGATGGAATTTGCGGGACAGTATCGTCCATTGCTTAGTGTGGCACAGCTTCTGGCCGGTATCAGCGCTCTGCTTTTGTTGGGTCCGTTTTTATGTGTTTATTTTGCTGCTTGTGAGCTTTTGGATGGTTTGACAGCTGGCGGTTTTGGCGCAATGGCATTAGTCCAATGGGGGGTATGGGCATTGCTCCTGGAACTGGCTGGCTTGATACTTAATTTTGTGGCATTGCTGTTATCCCATACAGTAGCATTTCATACGGAAAAGAATTTGAAGATGGCGGCGCTTCGCCATTTATCCAAGATGCCTATGGGGTATTTTGAGGAAAACCCCAGTGGAAAGCTAAGGAAGATTATTGATGAGAACAGCGCTCAGGTGGAGACTTATATAGCGCACCAAATGCCGGATTTGATGAGTGCCCAGGTAACAACCATTGCCAGTCTGGTGCTGATGCTGGCCATTGATTGGCATATTGGTCTTCCATTGATTGTGTTGATGCTGGCCAGCTTTGTCTTTCAGATGAGCATGATGGGAGAAAAAACCATGAATTTCATGAAGCGTTATCAGGATGCTCAGGAGGAGATGAACCACGAGGCGGTGGAATATGTCCGTGGAATTTCTGTCATCAAGGTGTTCGGACAGTCGGTACATTCGATTCGCCGATTTAAGGAGGCAATCAACGCTTATCGGGATGACGCACTGGCGTTTACTATGGCCTGCAAGCCTGGATACGTGGGGTTCAACACAGTGGTAAACGCTGCTTTTCTGGTATTGATTCCAGCCGGATTAATTGGCATAAGGGCAGCAGGAGATTTGACTGCATTTACAGAGAAATTTCTCTTTTATCTGATTTTTACGCCTGCCTGCGCTTCCGTTCTTAATAAGATTATGTATATGAGCAACTATAAAATGCAGGCAATGGAGTCTATGCGTCGTATTGATACAATATTGCTAACCAAAGAACAATCAGAAGACCGGGATCCACAGACGGCGCAGAGCAGTGACGTACAATTTGAACATGTAACCTTTACCTATCCCACCGGGGAGCAGCCTGCTATTTCGGATATCAGTTTTACTTCCAAAAGGGGAACAGTTACAGCATTGGTTGGACATTCAGGCTCTGGCAAGACGACAATCGGTACTTTAATTCCACGGTTTTATGATGTGCAGGAAGGTCACATTACACTTGGCGGTGTGGAACTGTCTAAGCTTTCGAAGCAGGAGTTGATGGCCAAGGTTGCCTTTGTGTTCCAGAATCCGAAGTTGCTGAAGGCTACACTGGAAGAAAATATTCGTGGCGGATGTAAGGATGCGAGCCGAGAGGATATCTTGAGAGCGGCTCATTTGGCACAGTGTGATGATATTCTGGCAAAGCTTTCGGAGGGAATTGATAGTATTGTGGGTGGAAAAGGCGTCTATCTTTCCGGTGGAGAGGTGCAACGGGTGGCAATTGCAAGGGCAATTCTAAAAGATGCACCGGTAGTTATTTTGGATGAGGCTACAGCCTTTTCCGACCCAGAGAATGAAGCAAAGATTCAGGCAGCTCTGAAAGAATTGGTGAAGGGGAAGACCGTTATTATGATTGCTCATCGATTATCCACCGTTCAGGATGCAGATCAGATTCTGGTGATGAAAACAGGACGTCTGATAGAACAGGGAACTCATCAGGAACTGTTGAATAAGAACGGTGAGTATGCCCGTATGTGGACTGATTATAGTCAGGCTATAACTTGGAAGATTGATAGACCAAAGGAGGTGGAATTATGCTGAAGAAACTACTGGCATTAAGCGACCAGGGAGCATGCAAATTAAGACACGGAATTGTGGCCACAACGATTGGGCACTTATGTATCATGGCTCCTATTTCTATTTTGATGATGGTGACAATGGGGCTTCTTGAAAAGATCTGCGGTGACACCGGACTAACCATTAATGCATATTCAATCCTTATGATGGCAGTGGCATTTCTGCTCCTTATTTTCATAACTCAGTGGATTCAGTATAACCTAACCTATAAAGTGGCTTATGAGGAAAGTGCCAATCGGCGGATTACACTGGCAGAAAAGCTACGTCGTCTGCCAGTGTCGTTTTTTGGGCAGAGAGATCTGTCTGACCTGACGACCACCATGATGGGTGATTGTTCCAAGCTTGAACGGATTTTTTCTAATGCAGTTCCAAGCCTGTTCGGAACAGTTATTATGTTTGTGATTGTGGCAGCTGGGTTATTGGTTATGGACTGGCGTATGGGTCTGTGTATTGTTCTGCCTGTGCCTGTGGCCGCACTCATTCTGGTTGCAGCAAGGAGAACACAGACCAGGGCGGAGAACCGCAATTATGACGCTCACCGTGCAGCCTATGATGGCGTGCAGGAATATCTGGACGCAATTCAGGAGCTGCGCTCTGCCGGACTGGAGCAGGAGTATCTGGATGGGGTCGAGAAAAAACTGGGAAATGTCGTGAAATGTGCGTTTCGCAACGAGCTGGCACCGGGTACTGCTGTAACACTGGCGCAACTGACGGTGCGTTTCGGATTGGTAGCTGTTTTGCTGATTGGAGGTTTGCTGGTGGTAAAAAATGCGTTGTCCATCAATATGTTTATCCTTTATCTGTTGGTGGCCGGTCGTGTCTATGAACCTTTTGGTTCTTGTTTTATGCTAATGGCGGAGCTGTTTTCCGCATTTGTCAGCATTAGGCGTACAAAGGAGATGGAAGCAACTGTGGAACAAAAAGGGCAGCCGGTTTGCAGGAATAAAGGATATGATATTGAATTTAAGAATGTTTTCTTTTCCTATAATGATGAACCTGTGCTGAAGGGGGTATCCTTTGTGGCAAAGCAGGGGCAGATTACAGCATTAGTGGGTCCGTCCGGTAGTGGAAAATCTACAGTTTCCCGTTTGGCTGCACGGTTCTGGGATGCGGATGAGGGACAGGTTCTGCTGGGTGGTGTAGACGTAACGACTGTGGAGCCGGAAACATTATTTCAGAATTATGCCATTGTTTTTCAGAATGTGACGCTTTTTGACAATTCCATCATGGAGAATATCCGTCTTGGTAAAGCTGGTGCAACGGATGAGGAAGTGATGGCCGCAGCTAAAGCGGCCCGGTGTGAGGAATTTGTTTCTCGACTGCCGGATGGCTATCACAGCAATATCGGGGAGAATGGTTGTACTCTCTCTGGCGGTGAACGGCAACGTATTTCCATTGCTCGCGCAATTTTGAAGGATGCACCGGTGATAGTTTTGGATGAGGCAACCGCTTCCATGGACGCAGAGAATGAAACGCTTGTTCAGCAAGCGTTGTCTGAACTTCTGCGGGGAAAAACTGTATTGGTCATTGCACATCGTATGCGGACAATTGCAAATGTAGATAAAATCGTTGTTCTGGATCAGGGACATGTCGCAGAGATGGGAACTCCTGAGGAACTTTTGGAGAAAAATGGATTATTCAGCCGCTTGGCCTTGTCGCAGACAGCATGTCGGTAAAACTAAAAAACAGAAAAATGTGACACCGGTGTTTCGTAATGGTAAAGTGGAACATCGGTGTTTGTTCAATCGAAGTTTGTAAGGAACAGAAACTTGATTAGAAACCAATCGAAGTTGGTGTAAACGATAAAGCAGCTTACAATATTTGATAAACTGCCCTATCGTTTACATCAATTTCGATTTTTCTATAGTGAACAAAGTCGCGTCACCGGAGCCGATATGTATGGACTTTCAATCTTTACACTTTACTATAAGATAAAGGTTTTGCCGTTGTGGCAGATGACTCGTTTCTGAATCTAAGCACGACAAATAGACCTCATTTCTGAGGCTTTTCAAAAAATATGAATATCAAGCTTTAAATACGTAGTGGTATCCGCTGTTGTGGTTTTCCAAGGTGTCCGCCACAGCATTTACAGACAGTAACCTTAATACCGTAGAGGGTTTCGAGCATCTGTGGAGTATCCAGGTCTTTCAGCCGGGAAAGATACTGTTTGCAGCCAAGGAGATTCCGACATAATGTCAGATGTTTGGCTTTGGTTCTGGTACATAGTAACCCATAATGCCTGATTCTGACAAAGCGTTTAGGAGGCACATGCATAAGAAACCGGCGAATAAATTCAACACCGGAAATGGTAAATTCCTTCCAGTTGCCTTCTTCTCGGTAGTCTTTGACATAGTAAGTAACTGTATCTTCATCCATGCGGATGATACGATGGTTGCTGATGGCAATCCGGTGGGTGTATTTCCCAAGGTAGTTAATAACGGACTGTGCACCATTAAAGGTTTTCTTGCAGTGGGGAACCCAATCCTTTTCATAGCAAGTATTTAGGAGTTCCTTGAAAGCATAATGGTTGCGGTACTTTTCACTGCTTCCGTGAAACTGAAGTTTTCTCTCTTCCCAGAGGGTTTTCAGTTCATCCAGATATTTACCCCGAAACAGTTTTGATAACACTTTTACCGGAAGAAAGAATTCTTCTCCTTTATCACGCCATTGATTGTTGGAAGTCAGACCACCACCGAGTAGAATGACATGAATATGGGGATGGTAATTCATTTCAGAGCCCCAGGTATGTAACACGCAAATATATCCAATCTTTGCTCCGAGATATTTTGTATCTTCGGTCAGCTCATTTATAGTTGCGGAAACAGAATGATACATTGCATCATATAGAAGCTGCTGGTTGCTGTAGATTAAAGAATTGAGTTCTTGTGGAACAGTAAATACCACATGAAAGTAAGGAGCATCCAGAACATCCTCACGGCGTTTGTCAATCCACATTTCTTTTGGCAGTGCCTGACACATGGGACAGCATCTGTTACGGCAGGAATTATAATGGATTTGCAAGTGGCCACAGTCCTCACACATGCTTACGTTGGCACCATAAGCACCGGTTTTGCAGTTGATGATGCAGTTTGCAACTTTGAATTGCTGGGAAGAAGGTGTGTATTTATCAAGGTATTCAGGATAAAACCGTAGAAATATATCCTGTACAGTAGGATGCTTCATTATGAATCCTCCTGTATATCAAAAGGACTTTTAATGCCAAGTAAAGTTTTGTTACTGACATGAAGATAAATCTCGGTAGACTTAGGATCCAAGTGACCTAACAATGCCTGAATATATTTAATATCACATCCGTCTTCCAGAAGATGACTGGCGAAGCTGTGCCTGAATGCGTGTGAAGTGACATGCTTAGGGATTCCGGCTCGTTCAGAGCTTCTTCTTAATACTTGATTTACCGCAGAGATATCCAGATATTCTCCGGTTGTCTGACTTGGAAAGAGGATATTTCTGGGTCTTTGGCACTGAAACCAGTACTGAGTCAGAATGTCGAGAGTGCGGTCAGCCAGAATGGTGTATCGGTCCATTCTGTTTTTGGTATTGCGGATGTGAATGGAATGATTGCTTCGAGATATATCATCATAATGCAAGTGGGTTGCTTCAGATACCCGAAGACCGCCTGAGTACATAACAGCAAAGATGGCCTTGTACTTCAGGTTTGTGGTGACATCAAGAATGGCATTCACTTCTTCCCTTGATAGAACCGTAGGCAGGGAACGATCACGTTTCATTCTGGGAATTTCATCTTCGTCCCAGTTGAGTTTGAGTACCCGCTTGTACATGAAGCGTAAAGCACCATAGTAATGGTTGTAGGTTTCAGGTAAAATGCCCATCCGTCTTTTGGTGGTCAGGTAATCATCCGCATCAGCTACAGTAAGTTCCTGCCAGGGTTTACCGGTAGCATTCAGGAAAGGGCTAAGGGCGTGACAATACGCCTTTGTAGTGGATTCCTTAAGATTCTTTTTCTGTGCAGCAATAGTTACTAATTCAAAAATATCTTCGTACATAAAATAACCTCCATGAAATAAAAGTAGTAATAACAACAGTAACTACCCATCATGGAGGAGCATTTGCAAAATAAAACTGCTTGTGAAAGCAGCCTGAAGGTGGTATCATTTTCATAGGCAGTTGTTGGGACTAAGCCCGTGTTTGAAGTTTGTTATTGGTGGTGCTTTAACAATACTATCTTGGGACGATCCTGTCACTGCCTTTTTTGGAAAAAGTAAAAAGCTGCGCCACAGCCTTGGCAGGCCATCGCGCAGCGATTTTGTTCAATTTGAATTTAAAGAGGAGGAATAATGCAATGAACTTCTTTGAAAATACTCGTAAGCCACAAGGCTTCGGCGGAAAATTGATGACGAAGATGATGAACATCGGTCACGCCAAGTTATCACAATGGGGATTCTCAAATATCTCAGTGAATCCGGACGCTGCGGTACTGGATGTTGGTTGCGGAGGCGGTGCAAATATTGTAACCTGGTTGGGTAAATGCGGAAATGGACATGTGACAGGAATGGATTATTCGAAGGTCAGTGTGGCAGAATCTCAAAAACTGAACGCCACCGCCATTAAACAGGGGAAATGTTGCGTGGTTCAAGGTGATGTATCTGCTATCCCTTTTCCTGATGCGGTTTTTGATTATGTTTCTGCTTTTGAGACAGTTTACTTCTGGCCGGGATTGAAAAAATGTTTTTTTGAGGTAAATCGAGTTCTGAAAAACGGAGGGACATTCCTGATTTGTAACGAATCTGACGGAACGAATGACGCAGATGAAAAATGGACAAAGTTGATTGATGGTATGAAGATTTACACATCTGATCAACTCATTGCTGCTTTGAAAGAAGCAGGTTTTACAGAGATAAAAACGTATTCAAATACAAAAAATCATTGGATAAGTATTGTTGCAACGAAATAGCCAATTTTCAGTTTGTTGAATTAAAAATGAAATAAAGTTCCAGTAATCATAGAGTGTATGGATTCAATTCCATATGCTCTTTTTCTTTACTTAATTTCAGGAAAAATGTAGAAATCTAATGTTACGAGTTTCTTACGAGTGGCATTAAAAAAACTCGCAAGAAAAAAAGTAAAAAAATTTGCTTTTGACCACTGTAAAACATGCTCTGAGCGTTTCGTTATATGAAGGGATAATTTTTCTTTCATATTTCAAGGAAAAGAGGATAAAGAAATGTCAGAGAAAAGATGTTAT